>JBDTEP010000168.1:0-26610 GCA_039922455.1 Mycobacterium sp.
GGCGTAAGCACCGGCAGGCACGCTGCGACATTCGCCGGTGGGTCCCCCGGGGCGTTTCAGGGGTCGTACTCCTACCTGCTGCAGGACGACGACGGCCAGACCATCGAATCCCATTCGATCTCGGCGGGGCTGGATTACCCGGGCGTCGGCCCGGAGCACGCCTGGCTGCGCGAGTCCGGCCGAGCCCAATACCAGCCGATCACCGACGCCGAGGCAATGGAGGCATTCGGAATTCTCTGCCGTACCGAGGGGATCATTCCGGCAATCGAGTCGGCGCACGCGGTGGCCGGCGCGCTCAAGCTGGCCGCCGAGTTGGGGCCCGGCAAGGTCATCGTGGTGAACGTGTCCGGTCGTGGCGACAAGGACGTCGAGACCGCGGCCGCCTGGTTCGGCCTATTGGACGCGCAGGGCGGCCCGGCATGAGTGGCCACGCCGGCGACCGCTTGGCCCCGATGTTCGCAACGTGCCGGGACGAGGGCCGCGCCGCGCTGATCGGCTACCTGCCGACCGGCTATCCGGACGTACCGAACTCCATCGCCGCGATGTCCACCCTGGTCGAATCCGGTTGCGACCTCATCGAAGTCGGCGTCCCCTATTCCGATCCGGGGATGGACGGTCCGACTATCGCGCGAGCTACCGAGACCGCCCTGCGGGGCGGCGTCCGGGTGCGTGACACCCGGACCGCCGTCGAGGCGATCACCCGGGCCGGTGGTCGCGCGGTGGTGATGACCTACTGGAACCCGGTGTTGCGCTACGGGGTCGACGCGTTCGCCCGCGACCTGGCTTCGGCCGGCGGGCTCGGGCTGATCACACCCGATCTGATCGTCGACGAGGCGGACGAGTGGCTGGTGGCGTCCGACCGGCATGCGCTGGATCGAATCTTCGTGGTCGCGCCGTCCTCGACGCCGCAGCGACTGGCCGCGACCACACAGGAGTGCCGCGGATTCGTCTATGCCGCTTCGACAATGGGCGTCACCGGTGCCCGCAACACCGTGTCGAATGCCGCACCCGAACTGGTCGGCAGGGTTCGGGAGGTCTCCGACATTCCCGTCGGAGTGGGTTTGGGTGTGCGGTCCGGTGCGCAGGCCGCCGAGATCGGCGCCTACACCGACGGTGTCATCGTCGGATCGGCGCTGGTCACCGCGCTCGCTGACGGACTGGACGGGCTGCGGGCCTTGGCGGTGGAACTCTCTTCCGGCGTCCGTCAAAGGAATTCGCAGCGATGACATTGAACTGGCTCACGTACTTCCCCAGTCCTGCGCGCGGTGTCTGGCATCTCGGCCCGATCCCCATCCGCGCTTACGCGCTGTGCATCATCGTTGGCATCGTCGTCGCCCTGCTGCTCGGTGACCGCCGGTGGCGGGCCCGTGGCGGTGAACCGGGCGTTATCTACGACATCGCGCTGTGGGCCGTGCCGTTCGGGTTGATCGGCGGGCGGCTGTACCACCTGATGACAGACTGGCGGACCTACTTCGGTGAGACCGGCGTCGGATGGGAGGCGACTCCGCGGATCTGGGACGGTGGCCTGGCATCTGGGGTGCGGTGGCGCTCGGCGGGGTCGGCGCTTGGATCGGTTGTCGTCGTCGCGGGATTCCGTTGCCCGCCTTCGGTGATGCGGTAGCCCCCGGCATTGTGCTGGCGCAGGCGATCGGGCGCATCGGCAACTATTTCAACCAGGAGCTCTACGGCAGGGAGACCACCCTGCCATGGGGCCTGGAGATCTTCTGGCGGGAGGACGTCGCCGGCGTCCGCGATCCGCACCTGCTCGACGGGGTGTCGACCGGCGAGCTGTACAAGATCGTCCAACCGACGTTCTTGTACGAATTGCTCTGGAACCTTGTGGTGTTCGCCGTGTTGATCTACGCCGACCGGCGGTTCCGCCTGGGGCACGGTCGACTGTTCGCCCTCTACATCGCCGGTTACTGCATCGGGCGCTTCGGCATCGAGTTGCTGCGGGATGACGCGGCCACGCACATCGCCGGAATCCGGGTCAACTCGTTCACGTCGACGTTCGTGTTCATCGGTGCGGTGGTTTACATCGTGCTGGCGACCAAGGGACGCGAAGATCCGGAAGTCTTGCACCGCACTTGGCAACCGGATGAATCCGAAAAGCAGGCCGCTGAGCCGGAACCCGAAGCGGAGCCGGAGTTGGTGGCGGTTGCCGCTGCCAACGGCGTCGGTTCTGTTGTCCGGGTACCGAAAAGGCTTACAGTTGAGGCCGCGTCGGGTGCGGCCGAAGCGGACGGCGATGTTGCCGAGGCTTCCGAAGTCGCCGAAGTCGCCGAAGACGCCGAAGACACCGACGTCGGCCAGGACGCCGAGACTTCCGAAGACACCGAAGACACCGAAGACACCGAAGACACCGAAGACACCGACGTCGACCAGGACGCCGACGTCGACCAGGACGCCGACGAAGCCGCCGCTCCCGCGGCCGACGAGGCCGAAGACGAGGCTGAAGACGAGGCCGAGGAGACCGGGGCGGACACCGAGGCCGCAACCGACGAGAGCCCGGAGCCCGAGGCCGAAGATGTCGAATCCGACAGCGATGTCGATGTCGAAGGCGATGAGGTAGCCGAGTCTGGCGACGACGCCCAAGAGCCCGAGTCCGAGCCGCAGACTGACGAGCAGGTCGACGTCGATGACGACGTCAACGAAGCCGTCGATGACGACGTTAAGGTCGAAAAAGCCCAACCCGAGCCCGAACTGGAGGTCGCCGGAGAAGCTGAGCCTGGCGACGGTTCAGACGGCAACTCCGCCGTCGTCTCCGATGCCGAACCAGACGCCACTGACGACGCTGACCTGCGCTGATCCCAGTCCAGGCGGCGTAGTCGGCATTTCTGGCATGCTGCAAATATGACCGATCCGTCATGGCCCCCAACAGGACCGCAGGGCAGCTGGCAGCCCTACCAGCAGCCCCCGGGCTATCCGCCCCCGTATCCGGGCTACGCCGACTCGTTGGCACCCTATGGCCGTCATCCGGTGACCGGACAGCCGTACTCGAATAAGTCGAAAGTCACCGCCGGTCTGCTGCAATTGCTGGGCCTGTTCGGGTTTCTCGGCTTCGGACGCATCTACCTCGGTCAGACCGGGCTGGGGATCGCGCAGTTGTTGACCTGCCTGCTCGCCACGGTCGCGACGTGGGGGATCGGCATCGCTGTTCCGATCATCTGGGGGATTGTCGAGGCGATCCTGATACTGAGTGGGCGGGTGCGCGACACGCAGGGCCGACCGCTACGCGACGTGACCTGATCTGCCCACCGCGCCCGCGCGCCGTCCCGGTTTCCGGCCGGCGCCAACCATTCCTGAGCGGGGCAGCTCAGCCAGCCCGACTATGCTTGCCTCGTGAATAGGCGCGGCAAGATCGTCTGCACCCTCGGTCCGGCAACCCACTCCGCGGAGATGGTGAGGGCGTTGGTGGAAGCAGGCATGGACGTGGCCCGACTGAACTTCAGTCACGGCGACCACGACGACCACAAGGCCTCCTACGAGTGGGTGCGCGCCGCCTCGGATGGGACTGGACGGGCGGTCGGCGTGCTCGCCGATTTGCAAGGTCCCAAGATCCGGCTGGGGCGGTTCGCCGACGGCCCCACCTACTGGGCGACCGGCGAGACGGTGCGGATCACCGTCGCGGACTGCCCCGGCTCCCATGACCGGGTGTCCACCACCTACAAGCAGCTGGCTGCCGACGCCGCGCCCGGTGACCGTGTTCTGGTCGACGACGGCAAGGTCGGGCTGGTGGTGGAGGACATCGAGGGCGACGACGTGGTGTGCGCCGTCACCGAAGGCGGTCCCGTCAGCAACCACAAGGGCATCTCACTGCCGGGCATGAACGTCTCCGCACCAGCCCTGTCGGACAAGGACATCGCAGACCTCGAGTTCGCCATGAAGCTCGGTGTCGACATGGTGGCGCTGTCGTTTGTGCGCTCGCCGTCGGATGTGGACCTGGTGCGCGAGGTGATGGACCGGGTCGGTCGCCGGGTCCCGGTGATCGCCAAACTGGAGAAGCCGGAGGCGATCGACAACCTCGAGGCCGTGGTGTTGGCTTTCGACGCGGTGATGGTGGCCCGTGGTGACCTGGGGGTGGAGCTGGCCCTCGAAGAGGTGCCCCTCGTGCAGAAACGCGCCATCCAGATGGCGCGGGAGAACGCCCGTCCGGTGATCGTGGCGACTCAGATGTTGGAGTCGATGATCGAGAACTTCCGGCCGACGAGGGCGGAGGCGTCGGATGTGGCCAACGCGGTGCTCGACGGTGCAGACGCGGTGATGCTGTCGGGTGAGACCGCGGTGGGCAAGCACGCACTGGAGGCAGTGCGGACCATGAGTCGGATCGTGTGCGCGGTGGAGGAGAATTCCACTGCGGCACCGCCGTTGACGCACGTGCCGCGCACCAAGCGCGGGGTGATCTCGTATGCGGCCCGTGAGATCGGCGAACGTCTCGACGCCAAGGCGTTGGTGGCGTTCACCCAGTCGGGTGACACCGTACGTCGGCTGGCCCGGCTGCACACCCCACTGCCGTTGCTGGCCTTCACCGCATTGCCCGAGGTTCGGAGCCAGTTGGCAATGACCTGGGGCACTGAGACATTCATCGTCCCGCAGATGCAGTCGACCGACGGGATGATCCGCCAGGTCGACAAGGCGTTGCTGAATCTGGGCCGCTACCAGCGCGGCGATCTGGTGATCATCGTCGCGGGCACCCCGCCGGGCACCGTGGGTTCGACCAACCTGATCCATGTGCATCGGATCGGGGAGGACGACGTCTAGTGCCGGTCGAGTCGAATACGGATCTCGAGGAGCTGCTGGCCGTACTGGACTTGAAAGAGATCGCCGACGACGTGTTCGTCGGAGCGCATCCCAGCAAGACTCCGATACGCACCTTCGGCGGGCAGTTGATGGCGCAATCGGTGGTCGCCGCGACTCGTACACTCACTCACGATCTGCCGCCGAGTGCGCTGTCGGTGCAATTCGTCAACGGTGGTGATCCGGCCCGCGACATCGAGTTCCGGGTGCACCGGCTGCGTGACGAACGCCGGTTCGCCAACCGCCGCGTCGACGCGATGCAGGGCGACACCCTGGTGTGCACCGCCTTGCTGTCCTACCTGTCCGGCGGAGCCGGGATCGAGCACAGCGTGTCGGCACCGCTCGTCGCCGAACCGGACGACCTACCCGCGCTGGGGGACCTGCTCGTCGGCTACGAGGAGATCGTTCCGGGCTTCGTCAAGGCGCCGCACCCGATCCAATGGCGCTACGCCAACGACCCGGCCTGGGTGATGCGCAACAAGGGGCAGCGGCTCGGCCACAATCGGGTCTGGGTGAAGGCCGACGGGGTGTTGCCCGACGACCCGGTGCTGCACACCGCGCTGATGGTGTACTCGTCGGACACCACGGTGCTGGACTCGATCATCACCAACCACGGCCTGTCCTGGGGCTACGACCGAATCTTTGCGGCGACCGCCAACCACTCGGTGTGGTTTCACGGGCCGGTGCGGTTCGATGACTGGATGTTGTATTCGACGTCGTCACCGGTGGCCGCGGACTCCCGGGGGTTGGGTACCGGACACTTCTTCGACCGATCCGGGCAGGTCGTCGCCACGGTCACCCAGGAGGGCGTTCTGAAGTATTTCCCCAGCGTCCAACGCTAGGGAACTACGCCGGCATCATTGACGAGTCCGACTCCTGCACCATGGGGGTTTCAGATCTGCCGAGCTTGTTCTCGAAGTGCTCACGGAACCGGTCAGTGCACTGTTGCTGCTCGGCGGCGTCCGAACCCGCCTTGGTCATGCAGTCCACGTAGTCGCCACCGCCTGCCGTCCGCCAGATGCCGATGTAAACGAAGATGCAGCCGATTCCGGCGATCACCGCCAGTGCACCCAGCACGATGCCGGCGATCGCTACGCCGCCGTTGTCGGCTTCACCGCGTTTGGCCCGACCGTGACCGATGAAGCCGAGCACCACCGCAACGATGCCCAGCGCGACACCGCCGACCACCGATAGCGCGGTCACGATTCCGGCGATGGCAACTACCAGGGCCGCGAGGCCCACACCGTTTCTGGGCCCGACGGGCTGACCGGGCGGCGGGTAGCCGGGATATTGCCCGGGCGCTGGATACGGGAACGGGTAGGCCGGTGGGGGATAGCCACCGCCGGCCGGCGACCAGGATGGGTGAGACTCGGGCGGCAGCGAGGGCGTGCCGGACTCAGGCATTGCGCGGACTCCACATCAGAGCATCAGACAGGTGTCAAACGGGTCACAAGACAGGGTACCCGGGTTGGCACCGACGGGACCCCGAGCGCTCGGACGCCGGTTATCCGCCCGACAGTGCCGCGTCGAGCTTGCGGGACGCGTTGCGGACCTTGACCGCCGTGAGGATCTCGACGATGCCGATAACGATCAGCCAACTGGCGACGACCACCGCCAGCACCCACAACGAGGTGAGCGGCGCGGCCAGCGTCACCAGCCCGGCCAGCAGGCTGACCGCACCCATGAAGATCTGCCAGCCCCGGCCCGGCATCGCCGGATCGCTGATACCCGCAACGGCGGTGGCCACACCGCGGAAGATGAATCCGACCGCGATCCAAATAGCCAGCAGCAGCACACCGAGGGCTTCTTCGTCGGAGTTGAAATGCCGGAAACACAGCACGGCCAGAATTACCGAAGCGGTGCCACTGAGGAACAGCAATACCCTTCCGCCGGCAGACACAACGGGCAGGCTGAACGCGAAGATCAGCTGTGCGATGCCGGTGATCAACAGGTAGATGCCGAACAGCACGGCGGCAGCCAGGATGGTCCGGCCCGGCCAGGCCAGGATCAGCCCGCCCAGAATCAGGGCCAGGACACCGGAGGTCAGGGTGGATTTCCACAGATGCGGCAGCAGCCGCGAATCGGTTGTTTCCATGGCCGAAGTCTGGCACAGATCACTACCGCAGGCCCTGGTATCAGCGGTGGTCCAAGCCGCGGGTGGCTTGCGGTGCGTAGACCTCGGCGAGGAACTGCTCGACGGCCGTTGCGGTGTGCGCAGCACGGGCGGAGCCGAAGATGTCGAAGGCGTGCTGGGCCACCGGCAATTCGGCGTAGACGACGGGGCTGGCGCTGACTTCACGCAGCCGGGCAGTGAACGCACGGGCTTGGTCGACCGGGACCAGCGAGTCGTTGCGGCCGTGCAGAACGAAAAACGGTGGCGCGTCGGCGGAGACGTAGGTCATCGGCGACGCGGCGCGGTAGGTGTCCGGGAAGCGCCGCCGGCTCTGCTTGAACACATAGGCGCTCAACGCCGGTGTGAGCAGTGGGTGCAGGTCGGTGTCGCCGGTGAAGTCGTAGATGCCGTAGAACGGGACCGCCGCCCGCACGCTGGTGTCGGCCTCGGTGAAACCCGGCTGAAATCGCGGGTCGCCTGCGGTTAGCGCGGTCAGCGCGCACAGGTGACCGCCCGCCGAGCCGCCGGTGACGGCCACCCAGCCCGGGTCGCCGCCGTAGTCGGCGATGTGGGCTTTCGTCCAGGCCAACGCCCGTTTAACGTCGATGATGTGATCGGGCCAGGTCGAGCGTGGGCTGAGCCGGTAGTTGATCGACACACACACCCAGCCCCGTTCCACCAGGTGGCTCATCAGCGGATGCGCTTGGCCGCGTTTGCTTCCCACCATCCAGGCGCCGCCGGGCACCTGTAGCAGGACCGGAGCGCGGCTGTCTCTCGGGAGATCGTGGCGTCGCCACACGTCGAGGGTGTTGCGGCTGCCGTATTCGCCATAGGCGATGTCGGAGTCGGTGGCGTAGGCACGGTGGGCCCGCAGCATGCGCACCACACCGGAGGTCTTTGCGATATTTTCGCCGGCCGGGCCGGGCCTTTCCCAGATGTCGCGGCTGTCGGTGCGCCGCCCCGTACCGAGTTCGGCATCCAGCGCCGCGGTCAGTGGACGGTTTGCGATGCGCCCTAAATGGCTCAGGCCGAGCAGGCCCAACCAGGAGAGCAGCGACACCAGCCACCCGATACGTCGGGCGCGTGGCGGCAACCACTGCGACACCGAGACCAACGCCGCGGACTGCCCGGCAATGAGTTGCAGCGGAAGTTCGGAGGCGAACACACCGAAGGCGAACGCATACAGCGACGGATAGCCGTGCTTGGTCAGCGGGCGGTAGCCGTTGACGGTGTTAGCGAGTCCGGCAAGCGAGGCGAGCGCTGCCAAAAGCCTTGTCATCGCACTCCTCGTCGCTGTGGGACAACCTGATTCGGCACCCTACGGCACCAGTGGCGCCGCCCGTTCACGGTATCTGGATGGCAGACAGGGGTTGCAGTGCCCGATCGCGCAGGGCCTGCGGACGCGCACTCACCAGAAACCAGGTGTGCATGACGCCCTTGCCTTTGACGTCGACGTCGCCGCGCTCCTCGAAGACGAAATCACTTCTGAGCCGCTCGTAGACGTCTTGGGGTACCTGGATGCGATTCAGTGCGCCGGTCGACTGCATTCGCGCGGCGAGGTTCACCGCGTCACCCCACACGTCGTAGAAGAACCGGAGGTTGCCGACCACACCGGCCACCACCGGCCCGGCCGCCAGACCGATCCGCATTGACACCGGCTGGTTCAGCGGATCCCGTAATTCGGCGATGGTGTGGGCGATGTCAAGTGCCAGTCGGGCCAACGCATGCAGGTGATCCGGCTTCGGGTCGGGTACTCCGCTGACCACCATGTAGGAGTCGCCGCTGGTCTTGATTTTCTCCAGCCCGTGTTGGTCGACGAGTCGGTCCAGGCCGGTGTAGACCTCGTTGAGGAACCCGACCAACTGGGCGGGATCACTCTGGCTGGCCCGCCGGGTGAAATCTGCGATATCGGCGAACAGCACCGAGGCGTCCGAGTAGCTGTCGGCGATCACATCGACCGCCGGATTCTTCAGTCGCTCGGCGATCGCGGCGGGCAGGATGTTGGCCAATAGCGCTTCGGAACGTTCGTACTCGGCCTCCATGGCCTGCTCGGCGCGGGCGGTCTCGCGCAGGGTGTACCAGACCGTCGCCACCAACATGAAACACGCCGAGAGCACCACCAGCACGAAAGCCAGGTTGCGGAGCCAGGGCGGCTGGTCCAGATTGTCACCGGGGACCGTGAATTCGAGGATGATCGCCAGCGCGGCACCGATCGCGGCGACAACCGCGGCCAATCCGATCCGGTCCACGCCGAGGGTGAGCACACTGATCGACGCCGCGGCCAGGTAATAGAACTGGATGCCCGAATCAGTTCCGACCACCCAGCAGACGATGAACGTCGTCAGATAGGCGACGCCGATGAACGTCAACGGCGCGATGAGATCCCCGTAGCGGTAGAGCCGCGGGGTCAGCGCGAGGGCGACAGCGGCGACCAGATTGAACGCACCGATCCACCAGTTGGCGGGATCGGCCCAGATCTCGAGTAGTCCGAAGCTTGCGCTGATGAGGGCGCTGAGCCCCGCGCAGACTTTGAGGATCCGCAACCGCTGTGATCGGCGTGCCGCGTAGTGCCGGGTGCGAG
Organism: Mycobacterium sp.; assembly: GCA_039922455.1. Taxonomy (GTDB): domain Bacteria; phylum Actinomycetota; class Actinomycetes; order Mycobacteriales; family Mycobacteriaceae; genus Mycobacterium. The sequence goes on from JBDTEP010000168.1 coordinate 9,492, forward strand.
CGGAGGCACAGTGCGACTGCCGGTAGAGGGCCTGGGCCGGCGCCAAGTGGAACCGCTTGGTCGTCACGGCGCCCAGCTTACTGCGGTGAACTGCGCGTTTGGTGGTTCAGTCAGGTGGCCGGCTGCCCAAATTCCTGGATAGCGGTCACGGCGCTGGTGCCCTCGGTGAGATTCGAACTCACACTGCACGGGTTTTGAATCCGTTTCCTCTGCCAGTTGGGATACGAGGGCGTACGCGTCTGCGCGGCTTCCCACCTTAGACGATGCCCCGCGGGGTTGCCGCCGCCGGCAGCCGCGACAGAATGGGGTGATGACTGCGTCAAATCACACGTCGTCCAACCACCCGTCGTCCAACCACGGTTCCGGGTCCGACTCCACACCGCGCCCGGCGCGCCGGGTCCTGATCGCAGAAGACGAATCCCTGATCCGGCTCGATCTCGCCGAGATGCTTCGGGAAGAGGGGTACGACGTGGTGGGCGAGGCCGCAGACGGCCAGGAAGCCGTTGAGCTGGCCGAGCTGTTGCGGCCGGACCTGGTGATCCTCGATGTGAAGATGCCCCGCCGCGACGGTATCGACGCGGCCTTGGAGATCGCCGGCAAGCGCATCGCGCCGATCGTCATGCTCACCGCATTCAGCCAGCGTGAACTGGTGGAACGCGCCCGCGACGCCGGGGCGATGGCCTATCTGGTGAAGCCGTTCTCGGCCAGCGATCTGGTCCCCGCCATCGAGCTGGCGGTCAGCCGGTCCGAGGAGATCACCGCGCTCGAACGCGAAGTCAGCACCCTGTCGGAGCAACTCGACACCCGCAAGCTCGTCGAGCGGGCCAAGGGCCTGCTGCAGGTCAAGCAGGGCCTGGCCGAGCCGGAGGCGTTCAAGTGGATTCAGCGGGCGGCGATGGACCAGCGGACCACCATGCGGCGGGTCGCCGAAGTGGTACTGGAAACCCTCGACATTGCCGGCGACGCGTCGGCCTGACCGCCACGCCGGCAACCACACCGGGGCGCGTCCGATCACCGTTGCGGTGGTTCAACCAGTAGTCTCGATCTCGTGCAGCGCAGAATCATGGGCATCGAGACAGAGTTCGGTGTCACCTGCACCTTTCACGGTCATCGGCGACTGTCACCCGACGAGGTGGCGCGTTACCTGTTCCGCCGGGTGGTGTCCTGGGGCCGTAGCTCGAACGTCTTCCTGCGCAACGGGGCTCGACTGTATTTGGATGTCGGTAGCCACCCCGAGTACGCCACGGCGGAGTGCGACAACCTGATCCAGCTGATCACCCACGACCGGGCCGGTGAACGGGTGCTCGAAGACCTGCTGATCGACGCCGAGCAGCGGTTGGCCGATGAGGGAATCGGCGGCGATATCTACCTGTTCAAAAACAACACCGACTCGGCCGGCAACTCCTACGGCTGCCACGAGAACTACTTGATCGTCCGGGCCGGGGAGTTCTCCCGGATCTCCGATGTGCTGCTGCCGTTTCTGGTGACCCGCCAGCTGATCTGCGGCGCCGGGAAGGTGCTGCAGACCCCCAAAGCCGCCACGTTCTGCTTGTCGCAGCGCGCCGAGCACATCTGGGAGGGCGTGTCGAGCGCGACGACCCGCTCGCGCCCGATCATCAACACCCGCGACGAGCCGCATGCCGACGCCGAGAAGTACCGGCGGTTGCACGTCATCGTCGGCGACTCCAACATGGCCGAGCCGTCGACGCTGCTCAAGGTGGGCAGCGCCTCCCTGGTGCTGGAGATGATCGAGGCGGGGGTGCCGTTCCGCGATTTCGCACTCGACAACCCGATCCGGGCGATCCGCGAGGTCAGCCACGATGTCACCGGCCGGCGACCGGTGCGCCTGGCCGGCGGACGGCAGGCCAGCGCCTTGGACATCCAGCGCGAGTACTACGGGCGGGCCGTGGAGTACGTGCAGACCCGGGCGGCCAGCAGTTCGCAGTTGGAGCAGGTTATCGATCTGTGGGGCCGTCAGCTCGACGCGGTCGAATCTCAGGACTTCGCCAAGGTGGACACCGAAATCGACTGGGTGATCAAGCGAAAGCTGTTCCAGCGCTATCAGGATCGCTACAACATGGAGATGTCCGACCCGAAGATCGCCCAACTGGATCTGGCCTATCACGACATCAAGCGGGGCCGCGGGGTGTTCGACCTGCTGCAGCGCAAGGGGTTGGCCGCTCGGATCACCACCGACGAGGACATCGACGAGGCGGTCGACACCCCGCCGCAGACCACCCGCGCCAAGCTGCGCGGTGAATTCATCAGTGCGGCACAAGCGGCCGGCCGGGACTTCACCGTCGACTGGGTGCACCTCAAGCTCAACGACCAGGCCCAGCGCACCGTTCTGTGCAAGGACCCGTTCCGGTCGGTCGACGAGCGGGTCAAGCGGCTGATCGCCAGTATGTAGCTCATCGCCGTCGACTAGCGGTGCAGCACTCGACGACTCCGCGGAGGCCCAACGCGCCGAGGACCCATATCTGACCGCCGTGGCCACCGCCAACGCTTATCGTGTCTTGTCATGGCAACTGCCAAAGTCGAACGACTCCTCAACCTCGTCATCGCGTTGCTGTCCACCGGCAGCTACCTCACCGCGGAGAAGATCCGCGCCACCGTCGTCGGCTACGGCGACAACCCTAGTGGTGACGCGTTCTCCCGGATGTTTGAACGCGACAAGAACGAGTTGCGTGACCTCGGTATCCCACTGGAGGTCGGCAAGGACTCGGCGTTCGACACGGTCGAGGGGTACCGCATCAACCCCAACACCTACGCGCTGCCCGCCATCGAACTCACCCGCGAAGAGGCCGCGGCGGTCGCGGTCGCGGTTCAGTTGTGGCAGTCGCCGGAGCTGCGCGCCAACGTCGAAGGCGCGGTGGCCAAACTGCATGCCGCCGGTGTCGAAGCGGACCCGGATCGAGCCGACGTGCTGGTGGCGCCGCCGGCGGCGCTCTCCGGAATCCACCGAGCCGAGCCGGCGTTGGGTGCACTGATGACTGCCGTCGAAACGGGGCAGGCAGTGCAGTTCGATCACCGCCCGTCGCCGGTCGAGCCGTACGTCACCCGCACTGTGGAACCGTGGGGTGTGGTCACCCACGGCCGCCGTTGGTATCTGGTGGGCCATGACCGCGATCGCGAAGCGGTACGCACCTTCCGGATATCGCGGATCGGGCCCGAGGTGCGGCCGATCGGGCCAATCGACACCGCCAGCCGCCCCGACACCGTCGAACTGCGCCGGATCGTCGCGGCCGCGGTCGGCGAAGCCCCCAGCGGCGTTCAGGCCCGCATCTGGGTAGCCGACGGCCGCGCCGTGGCGCTGCGCCGGGCCGGGGCGGTGCTGGCACGGGAGTCCGTCGCCGGCCGCGACGGCGACGTCATCGGTGTCGACATCGGCACCTTCGACCGGTGGGCTCGGGAGATCGCCGGATACGGGGCTGACGCCGTCGTCCTGGATCCGCCCGCATTGCGCGACGACGTGGTGGCCCGGCTCACCGCCAGAACCCGTGAGGTGTCCGCGTGAACCACCTGTCGAAACGACTGGTCCGGCTGCTGAACATGGTGCCGTATTTTCTGGCCCGCCCGGGGATCACCAAGAAGCAGGCTGCCGCTGAGCTCGGGGTCAGCCTCACCCAGCTCCAGGCCGACCTGGAGCTACTGGCGGTGTGTGGGTTGCCCGGTTACGGGCCGGGGGACCTGATCGACCTGACGTTCTATGACGACCGCATCGACGTCTACGAGTCCGCGGGGGTGGATCGGCCGTTGCGGCTGACCTCGCCGGAGGCCACCGCGATGTTGATGGCGCTGCGCGCGTTGGTTGACATGCCGGGCATCGTCGACCCCCGGGCCGCCCGCAGCGCGATCGCCAAGATCGAGAACGCCGCCGGCGCTGCGGCGCGCGCGACGCCCGAGTCCGCCGGACACGACAACCCCGCCGCCGACGTGGTTCGTGACGCCGTGCACCGGCACCGTGCGCTGGCTATCGACTACTACGCCGCCTCACGCGACAGCGCATCGCACCGGATCGTTGATCCGGTCCGGGTAGTGCTGATCGGCAACCACAGCTACCTGGAGGCCTGGTGCCGCGAGGCCGTGGGGATGCGGTTATTCCGGTTCGACCGCATCGACGACGCCCAACTGCTCGACGAGCCATCGGCACCGCCGGAACCGGCGCTGCAGGCCGAGACCGACACCTCGCTCTTCGATGCCGACCCGTCGCTGCCGATCGCCACCGTGCGGGTGGCGCCGTCGGCGGCCTGGATGTTCGAGTACTACCCGATGCGTCTGGTCCACGAGCTGCCGGACGGCTGGTGCGAGGCGGCGATGACGTATGCCTCCGACGAGTGGTTGACGCGGCTACTGCTGGGGATGGGCGACGAGGTGCAGGTCGTGGCACCCGCGTCGCTGGCCATCCGCGTGCACGACGCCGCGGTGGCTGCACTGGCGGCGTACCAGGTGCGCTAGAGGCCCCTTCGGTGGCTGACCCGCGGAGGTCTTGAGCTGCGGTAGCATCTAGGCGACGTCTGGAGGTAAGCAAAGTGAACGCTTTAGGACCGTCGCATCTGGCGATCCTCGCCGTCGCCGTGGTCATCTTGTTCGGCGCCAAGCGACTCCCCGAGGCAGCGCGCTCGCTCGGCAAGTCGCTGCGCATCTTCAAGTCCGAGGTTCGTGAGCTGCAGAACGACAGCAAGCCGGACCCGACCGCCACTTCGACCACCGTCCAGTCCGAGCGGGTCGATCCGCCGGCGGCCGGCGGTCAGTCGGCGTAGCGCGGCCTCGCCGTCGCGGCGACCACGCCCCATCGACTGTGCCCACGCTCGGAGTTCTGCGGCGGCTGGATCCGCGGCTGCGTCGCGGCCGGACCAATCCCGACGGGACGATGCCGCTCGTAGAGCACCTGCGGGAACTGCGGACCCGGCTGCTGATCTCGCTGGCAGCGATCGTGCTCACGACGACCGTCGGCTTCATCTGGTACACCCAGCCGTTCTTTGGGCTGGAGAGCCTCGGGGAGTGGCTGCGCCACCCGTACTGCGAGTTACCGGCCTCCGCGCGGGCTGCGATCGGCCCGGACGGCCAGTGCCGGTTGCTGGCCACCGCGCCGTTCGACCAGTTCATGCTGCGCCTCAAGGTGGGTTTGGCCGCCGGAATCGTGTTGGCCTGCCCGGTCTGGTTCTACCAGTTGTGGGCGTTCATCACGCCGGGGCTGTACCGCAAGGAGCGGCGCTTTGCGGTGGTGTTCGTCGTGTTGGCGGCCGTTCTATTCGTCACCGGCGCCATCCTGGCCTACCTGGTGTTGTCCAAGGCTCTCGGATTTCTACTGACCGTCGGCAGCGACGTCCAGGTGACCGCGCTGGCGGGTGACCGCTATTTCGGGTTCCTGATGAACCTGCTGGTGGTGTTCGGAATCAGCTTCGAGTTCCCGCTGCTGATCGTCATGCTCAACATGGTCGGCGTACTGAGCTACGCCCGGTTGAAGGAGTGGCGGCGCGGGCTGATCTTCGCGATGTTCGTGTTCGCAGCGATATTCACCCCCGGATCGGACCCGTTCTCGATGATCGTGCTCGGCTGCACACTGACCCTTCTGCAGGAGTTCGCGATCCAGATCGCCCGGCTGCACGACAACCGCAAAGCCAGGCGGGAGGCGGCCGTGGAGCTTGGCGACGACGAAGCCTCACCCCTCGAAGCGCCCGAACCCGTCGTCGCACCACATGAGTAGCTCGTCGGGCGAGTCCGGGCCGACCGAGCTCAGCCGGTTCACCGCGGACCTGCCATTCGGTCTGGACGACTTCCAGCGCCGGGCATGTCAGGCACTCCAGGATGGTCAGGGGGTGCTCGTGTGTGCCCCGACCGGCGCCGGTAAGACCGTCGTCGGTGAGTTCGCGGTGCACTTGGCCCTGGCCGCCGGCGCGAAGTGCTTTTACACCACCCCGATCAAGGCGCTGAGCAACCAGAAATACACCGACTTGGTAGCCCGGTATGGCAAGAATCGGGTGGGTCTGTTGACCGGCGATGTCTCGGTCAACGCCAACGCGCCCGTGGTGGTGATGACCACTGAGGTGTTGCGCAACATGCTCTACGCGGATTCACCTGCACTGCAAGGGCTTTCCCATGTGGTGATGGATGAGGTGCACTTCTTGGCCGACCGGATGCGCGGCGCGGTCTGGGAGGAGGTCATCCTGCACCTGTCCGCCGAGGTACGGCTGGTCAGCCTGTCGGCGACCGTCAGTAACGCCGAAGAGTTCGGCGGTTGGATCCAGACGGTGCGCGGCGATATCGCAGTGGTAGTCGACGAGCACCGTCCGGTGCCGCTGTGGCAGCACATGATGGTTGGCAAGCGGCTGTTCGACTTGTTCGAATCCCGGCCCGACGCCGAGCGCCCCGTCGCCGGGGCGCGAGTCGATCCGCAACTGCTGCGCCACATCGCCCATCGCCGGGAGGCGGACCAGCTCACCGATTGGGGGGGCTCCCGGCGCCAGGGCGGAAGGGGAGGTTCGGGCCGGCCCGGAGGGCCGAGCTACCGGCCGCCGACGCGCCCGGACGTGGTCGCGGTCCTGGAATCGGCGGGGCTGCTGCCGGTTATCACTTTCGTGTTCTCCCGCGCCGGTTGCGACGCTGCCGTCAAGCAGTGCCTGCGCTCACCGTTGCGGTTGACCACCGAAGCGGAGCGATCCCGCATCGCCGAGGTGATCGACCACCGCTGCGGGGACCTCGCCCCCGACGACCTGGACGTCCTGGGCTACTACGAATGGCGGGAGGGGCTGTTGCGCGGACTGGCCGGCCACCACGCCGGGCTGCTTCCGGTGTTTCGCCACACGGTGGAGGAACTGTTCACCGCCGGTCTGGTCAAAGCCGTGTTCGCCACCGAGACCCTGGCGCTGGGCATCAACATGCCCGCCCGCACGGTGGTGCTGGAACGTTTGGTCAAGTTCAACGGCGAGCAACACGCGGCGCTGACGCCGGGGGAGTACACCCAGCTGACGGGACGGGCCGGTCGTCGTGGCATCGACGTCGAGGGCCATGCGGTGGTGCTGTGGCACCCGGGGGAGAGCACGGCCGACCCGGACCAGGTCGCCGGGCTGGCGTCCACCCGGACCTTCCCGCTGCGAAGCTCGTTCGCGCCGTCCTACAACATGACGATCAACCTCGTGCAGCGGATGGGGCCCGAGCAGGCCCATCGGCTGTTGGAGAAGTCGTTCGCCCAGTACCAGGCCGACCGGTCCGTCGTCGGTCTGGTACGCAGCGTCGAGCGTGGCGAGCGGATCCTCGACGAGATCGCCACCGATCTCGGCGGCCGCGACGCCGTTGTCCTCGACTACGCCCGGCTGCGGGCGCAGATCTCCGAACGCGAACGCTCCCAGGCGCGAGCGTCAAGACTCCAGCGGCGCCGGTCGGCCGACGCGGCCCTGGCGGCGCTTCGGCGGGGGGACATCATCAACATCACCCACGGCCGTCGCGGTGGTCTGGCGGTGGTGCTGCAAGCCGACCAAGATTCGGATGAACCGCGGCCGCTGGTGCTCACCGAGCACCATTGGGCGGGCCGGATCTCCTCGGTGGACTACCCGGGGGCTGCGGCGCCGATCGGCACCATGAGCCTGCCCAAGCGGGTGGAGCACCGTCAGCCGCGGGTCCGCCGCGACCTGGCCTCGGCGCTGCGGTCCGCGGCGGTCGGCCTGGCGGTACCCAAGTCCCGCGGTCGGCGCGATGGCGGCCCGCACGACGACCCGGTGGACCCGGAGCTGGAGGCCCTGCGGCGACGGATGCGCGACCATTCCACCCACGCCGCACCAGATCGCGAGGTGACGGTCCGTGTCGCCGAGCGTTACCTGCGGGTGGAGGCCGACAACGCCCAACTGCGCAGGAAAGTCGAGGCGGCCACCAACTCGCTGGCCCGCACCTTCGACCGGATCGTGGGGCTGCTCGGCGAGCGGGGCTTCATCCGCGCCGGCGACGATGCCGTGGGGGTACCCCCACCCGCTTGCGGGGGAAAGCGACGTAATGACACTGTCGGCCCAGGTGGGCAGCAAGGCGACCTGACAGTGACCGCCGACGGCCGGATGCTGGCCCGGATCTATAGCGAGAGCGATCTTTTGGTTGCCGAATGCCTACGCACTGGGGCATGGGACGGCCTGGCGCCGGCCGAGTTGGCCGCGGTGGTCTCCGCGGTGCTCTACGAGTCGCGCGGCGCTGACGGCCCCGACGGACCGCCGACCCTGCACCCGCCCACCGCGGCGATACGGCGCGCACTGCAACAAACCCGCAAGCTCTCGGCGGAGCTGCGGGCCGAGGAGCGCCGACACGGCATCACTGCCAGCCGCGAACCCGACGACGGGTTCGTTGCCGCGGTGCACCGTTGGGCTTGCACCGGCGACCTGGCCGCGGCGATAGCCGCCTCAGACGGGGTGGCCGCGGCAGGCGGTGGCTCGGCGCTGTCGGCAGGTGACTTCGTGCGATGGTGCCGCCAGGTGCTCGACCTGCTCGATCAGCTTCGCAACGCGGCGCCCAGTGCCGAGCTGCGGGCCACCGCCAAACAAGCCATCGACACGGTTTTGCGCGGCGTCGTGGCCGTTGACGCCGGGTAGGCTGGTCCCCGCGCTACCGTGGAGAGCCGGCGGTGATCAGCACCCGCTACGTGAGAGGACTTGAGGAACAACGATGAGCGGACCGCAGGGATACGACCCGACGCAGCCGTGGCAGCCTCAGCAGCCCGGCCAGCCCGAGGAGCAGCCGGGCACCGGACAGAGTCCTGCACCGGGCAGCGAGCAGCAGTGGCAGCCGCCGGCCTACACCCCGTCGCAGTATCCCCAGTACCCGCAGCAGACTCCGTACCCCTCAACAACGCAGTACCCGGGTTACCCGCAACCCGAGCAGTACGGACAGCCCACGCAGTACGGTCAGCCCGGGCAGTACGGCCAGCCGGGCCAATACGGACAACCCGGCCAGTACGGGCAGCCGGGCCAGTATGGCCAACCCGGCCAGTACGGGCAGTACCCCCAACAGCCGGGCCAGTTCGCCGCGCCCGGGACCGGCGGCAAGCGCTCGACGGCACTGGTGGGCACAGTGCTCGCCGCATGCCTGGGGATCGGTGTCCTGGTGGTGTTGGTGCTGGGCTTCTGGAAGCCCGGTTTCTTCGTGACCACCAAGCTCGACGTCGACAAAGCACAGGACGGTGTGCAGCAGATTCTGGCTGACCAGACCAACGGCTATGGAGCAAAGAACGTCAAGGACGTCCGGTGCAACAACGGCCAGAGTCCGGTCGTCAAACAGGGCGACACGTTCAACTGCGAGGTCAGCATCGACGGCACCAAACGACAGGTGACCGTCACCTTCCAGGACAACTCGGGCACCTACGAGGTCGGTCGGCCCAAGTAATCCGGGCATGCGCCTACAGTGCGTCGAGTGCTCGCTGTAGTCGGGCAATCGAGGAGCCGACACCGAGACGGTCCGCCAACTCGGCGACCCGGGCGGGGTCGGCGGCTACCCGGGGCAGGGTGTCCGACGGCGTCGACAGGGTGACGGGGGCATCGGTGGCGACCCGCACCACTGGGCCGGCGGCGTCGATGTAGTCCTGTGCCGCCAGCAACTTGGCCCGAACGCCCTTGACCATCGACGAACCCGGGTCAGCGGCGGCGGCCAGCACCGCCACCAGCGAACCGTACTGAGTCAGCAGCCCGGCGGCGGTCTTCTCACCGATGCCGGGTACCCCGGGTAGGCCGTCGGATGGATCACCACGCAACAGTGCCATCTCTGCGTAGGCCGCGCCGGCCCGCTCAACCGGCAGGCCGTAACGCTGCGCCACCTCCGCCGGGCCGGACAGCGTAGCTTTTGCCAGCCCACGGCCCAGGTAGAGCACCGACACCGCGACCGGCCGGTCGGTGACCACCTGCAGCAGGTCGCGGTCGCCGCTGACGACGATCACCGGATCCCGTCGTTCGGCGGCCGCCAGAGTGCCCAGCACGTCGTCGGCCTCGAAGTCGGGTGCTCCGGCCGTTGCGATCCCGAACGCGTCGAGCAGCTCGGCGATCATGTCCACCTGGGGACTCAGCTCGTCGGGCACCTGCTCGATGGCGGAGGCAGCGGCATCGGCGTCGGCCGGTTGGGCCGGCACTTCTTCGGCCACCCGGTGTGCCTTATAGGACGCGATGAGGTCGACCCGCCACTGCGGCCGCCAATCCAGATCCAGGCAGACCGCCAGCCGGTGGGGACGCTGCCGGGTGACCAGGGTGGCCACTGAGTCGAAGAAGCCGCGCACCGCGTTCACCGGCCGGCCGTCGGGCGCGGTGATCGAGGACGGCACCCCGAAGTAGGACCGGAACCACATACTGGCACCGTCGAGCAGCAACACGGGAGCAGGCATGGATGCCAGCCTATTTCTCGCCGGTTAGCCTGGCTGACGTGACTTCCCGCTTCGACAGCAGCGTCTACGCCCATCGCTTGGCGGCCGCGGCCGCAGCCACCGCGAAAGCCGGCCTGGCCGGCCTGGTGATCACCCCGGGATACGACCTGCGCTACCTGACCGGGTCGCGGGCCCAGACGTTCGAGCGGCTCACCGCATTGGTGCTGCCGGCGTTCGGCCCGCCCACCATGGTGGTGCCGCGGCTGGAGTTGGCGGCGCTGCGCGAATCTGCCGTGGCCGACTTGGGTGTGGCAGTGCAGGACTGGGTCGACGGCGAGGACCCTTACCGCTTGGTGGGGGAGGCGCTGGGTGCGGCACCGGTCGCCGTCGCGGTCGCCGATTCGATGCCGGCGCTGCATCTGCTGCCCTTGGCCGGGGTGCTGCAGACGCCGCCGGTGTTGGCCACCGACGTGCTGCGTGATCTGCGAATGGTCAAGGACCCCAGTGAAATCGACGCACTACGCATGGCCGGGGCGGCCATCGACAGGGTGCACGCCCGGGTGCCGGAGTTCCTGGTGCCGGGCCGCACCGAGGCCGACGTCGCCGCCGATATCGCCGAAGCGATAGTCGCCGAAGGGCATTCGGAGGTGGCCTTCATCATCGTCGGTTCCGGGCCGCACGGCGCTGATCCGCACCACGAGTGCTCGGATCGCGAACTGCGCGCCGGTGACGTCGTCGTCGTCGACATCGGCGGTGCGTGGGAACCGGGATATCACTCCGACTCGACCCGGACCTACAGCCTCGGTGAGCCCGGCGGGGAAGTGGCGCAGCGGTATTCGGTGCTCGAACATGCTCAGCGGGCGGCTGTCGCGACTGTCCGCCCGGGTGTGACGGCCGAGCAGGTGGACGCGGCAGCCCGCGATGTGCTGGCCCAAGCGGGCCTCGCGGACTACTTCGTGCACCGCACCGGGCATGGCATCGGACTGTCAGTTCATGAGGAGCCCTATATTGTCGCGGGCAATCGGACGGTGCTGCGCGAGGGGATGGCGTTCTCCGTCGAGCCGGGCATCTACTTCGCCGGCCGGTGGGGTGCGCGCATCGAGGACATCGTCGTTGTTACCGAAAGCGGCGCTGAACCGCTCAACAACCGGCCGCACGATCTGGTCGTGGTTCCGATTGCAGCGGCGGCTGACTAGCGGTTGCCGCGGTCGAGCAGATCTGCCGAACCCAGCACCCGTTCCACCTGCACTTCGATCACCACACGCTGCGGATTCACCCGTGGTGTCCGGTACCGCTGGGCGTAGCGCAGTTCGGCGTCGCGAACCGCAGCGACGGCGCTGTTGACGGTGGCGCGGCCCTCGAGCGAGAGCCAGCGGGCCCCGTCGACCTGGCTGAGCACGGCCACCCCGGCACGTTCGGCGTTGACCGCCTTCTGCGACCCGCCGGTGGTGATCACCCGGGCGATATGGGTCTTGGGGTCGAAAGTGAAACCCACCGCCACCACGTGCGGCGAATTGTCGGCGCGCAACGTCGCCAACATCGCCAGGTGACGCTCGGTGAGAAACGCCAGAGCATCGCTGGTCAGCCGTGTCGTCGCATTCGCCATCATCGCCCACGCTAGCGCAGACCATAATCGCAGTCGCGAACGACACGGCCCCGGGCCCGGTGGTGATACTCGGTAGGCGCAGCGAAGTCGGTATCGAACTGGCCCCACGCACGCGGCCGATACGGCATCTCGCCGCACGGCCGACTCAGCCGAACAGAATATTGACGAGGATTCTTATTATTATGCGGGGTAAATTCAGGTACGGTTAAGCAACCGGCCCCCTATCATCTCAGGAGACTCTAAATGTACCTTTATATTCGTCCCTGTGTCGCCGCTGCTGCCGCTCTTGCCGCCGGCAGCCTGATCGCCGTCGCGCCGGTGACGCCAAACCTGCCCGGTGTGCAGGTGCCCGACATCCAGCTCACCGCCGATGACGATGCCGTCGGCCAGGCCTTCGCCGAACTACTGCTCCAGCAGCTCCGCTCCAGTACCACGCTCATCCAGAACGTCCAGACATTCGACGCCGCGATCGTCGCCGCCGAGCACCCGTCGTACCTTTCCTGGCTCCTGCCCGGTTCGGCCGACAACGCTCCCCTCGCCAACGACGCCGTGGCGCACCTGTTCAACAGCTTCAACCAGCTGTTTGGCAGCCACCAGGCCGCCTTCGTCGGTGGGTTCGGCGCCCGCGGGATCCTCGACGCTACGGATAACTACGGGTCCTTCTACCCTTTCGACCCGGCAGTGTTCTACAGCAGCCTGAACATCGGCACCAACCCGGACGTCATCCCCGGCGCAGCAGCGGTAGAAGCCTTCGGCGGCCTAGAGGGCGCCATCGGCCAATACACCGTGTTCGGTAGCGCGGTCGCCAAGCTCATGGGCGGCGACTTCGCGTCCCAAGCCGATTTCGATAGCCTCGCCAGCCACGTGGGCGCCCTGAACGACGCCATCTTCGCCGCTGAGCACAACTTCAACACCGCGCTCGGCTCCGCGGAGGTCGCCCTGGAGCAGGCGCTGTTCGGCACCGATAGCGCCTACAACGGCGTGATCAACCGCTTCATCGACTCCTTCAACATGATGTACGACATCCACGAGCAGCACGTGAACGGGCTGCTCGGCCTCGACGCCCTCCCCCTAGACCTGACCCATAGCCTGCTGGTCACCCCCGAGGGTTTCCGCGGCCCCATCGAACTCCTGAACGACGGCAGCATCGGCGGCCTGACGGGCATGTTCTACCAGAACCTGCTGGTGCTGCTCGACGGGCTGGGCGTCGACGGCAGCAACAGCGGCATCCCCGACGGCTGGGTCTTCGGCTCCGGCGACGTCGCCGGCGCGTGGCAGGAGCTCATGACCGTCGTGAATGGCGGCCCGTTTGCCGATGTCTTTGACTTGAGCCAGGGCGGCGACGTGTCGAATATCTTCACCGATCTCACCAACATCTGGAACGACATCCTCGGCCTGGGATAGGCGGCCCACCGCTGGCGTATCCGGGCCTCGGAGTGCAGAACCCAACACCCGCTCCACCTGCACTTCGATCGCTACACGCTGCGGATTCGCCCGCAGGGGATAATCGCAGCCGTGACTGACACGGTTGACGGGCCGGTGGTGATTTTCGGTGGGCGCAGCGAGATCGGTGTGGAACTGGCGCGGCTGCTGGCGCCCGGGGCATGCGTGGTGCTCGCCGCCCGGGCCGTCGACCGGCTCGATGCGCAGGTCGCCGCGGTGCGGGACGCGGGCGCCACCGCGGTGCACACCGTCGAGTTCGACGCCGACGACGTGGCCGCGCACGGCTCGCTGGTCGCGGCACTGATCGCCGAGCACGGCCCGATCGGCACCGCCGTGCTGGCATTCGGGATCCTGGGCGATCAGTCCCGTGCCGAATCCGATGCGGCGCACGCGGTGGCCGTGGTCCATACCGACTACGTCGCCCAGGTCAGTCTGCTCACTCATCTGGCCACGGCGATGCGTGCGCCCGGCCGGGGCCGCATGGTGGTGTTCTCCTCGATCGCCGGGGTACGGGTGCGCCGGGCCAACTACGTCTACGGTTCAGCGAAAGCTGGGCTGGACGGGTTCGCCAACGGACTGGCCGACGCCCTGCACGGCACGGGTGTGCAGCTGCTGATCGTGCGGCCGGGTTTCGTGGTCGGACGGATGACGGCCGGGATGAAGCCGGCTCCACCGGCCAGCACACCGGCCCAGGTGGCGGCCGCGACCGCTCGTGCGCTCGCCAGGGGCCGACGCACGGTCGCGGTTCCTTGGCTGCTGCGGCCGATGTTCGTCGTAATGCGGCTGGTGCCGCAGTTCATCTGGCGCCGGATACCGCGTTAGCCCAGCGAACGCCGACGGTTATGCGGCCGTGCGGCAGTGCGGTTGTAGGAATGTGACAGGAAATCGGCCCGGCACTCTGGCTTATGCCCGCCTTACTGGACTATGGTCGAAAACCATGGACGACTGTGAAAAAGATCCGTCGGTAGTGCTGCCCTATCTGGTCGGTAGACCACTACCCGCGACTGAGGTTTATGAGGCCTTCGGCTACCGCAAGTCCGCTTATTACAAGGCCGCGAACGAAGGCCGGCTGATCACCGCCGACAACCTGATCCGGGTCTCCAAGCACTTCGGCCTGAACGCCGTTGACCTGCTGGTCCGCTATGGGCTGATCACGCCTGACGCGGTGGACGCCTACGTGGACTCGGCTCAGCCGAAGCCCGCGCTGCCCAAGCTTGCCGACCTGCAGCCCATCGCGAACCGGCCACCGCTTTAGCCGTGGCATCGGACCGGCCGGAGACCGGATTCTCCGACACCGCGGAGCCGGCCGGGTAGATTCGCGCTCGTGGCCCCAACCTTCGCTGAGATCGCCAAGTCGGACTATCTGCTGCTGACTACGTTCACCAAGGACGGCCGGCCCAAACCCACCCCGGTGTGGGCCGCTGCCGACGGGGACCGACTGCTGGTCATCACCCAGGAGAACTCCTGGAAGGTCAGACGAATCCGTAACACTCCGCGTGTCACGCTGGCGGTGTGCGACATGCGAGGCCGCCCCAAGAGTGAGGCGATCGAGGCCGTCGCCACCGTTCTGGACAAAGCGCACAACGGCGCGGTCTACGACGCGATCGGCAAGCGTTACTCGATCGTCGGCCGGGTGTTCAATGTGTTCAGCAAACTGCGGGGCGGCATGCGCAACAACGTCGGGTTGGCACTGACTGACGCCACCGGCTGAGTCGGCGACTCCGTCACATATAGTGGACTTTAGTCATTAAAATAGACATGGCTGATTTCGGACCCGACAGACTTAGGAGCTTGCGTGGCCGCCTTCACCTCAGATCAGATTCTCGGCGACATCGTCACCGCCAACCCGTCGACCACCCGGATTCTGAGCCGGTTCGGCATCGACTTCTGCTGCCACGGCCAACGTCCGCTCAGCGAGGCGTGCGCCTCGGACGGCGTTGACGTCGACGAGCTGTTGACCGCGCTCAACAGCGCCACCGAGTCCACCCAGCGGGCCGACTGGGCCGACTTCGACGACACCTCACTGATCGCCCACATTGTCAGCACCCACCACCGGTTCCTGTGGGATGAGTTCCCGCGGCTGGCCGAATTGGTCGACAAGGTGGCGCGGGTGCACGGACCGAACCACAGCGAGTTGGCCCAGGTGCGCGAGGCCTACCACAAGTTGCGCGCCGGCATGGAACCCCACCTGCGCACCGAGGAGACCCTGCTGTTCCCGGAGATCAGCCTGCGCGCCGGCCGGCCGGACCGTCCGCTACCCACCGAGGTCCGCGACGAGCTGGCCGAGAACCAGGAAGAGCACGACCGGTCCGGTCATCTGCTCGCCGAACTGCGTGAGCTGACCAATGGCTACGTGATCCCTCCGGACGCCTGCGCCAGCTACACAGCCATGCTGTCGGGCCTGCAGGACCTGGAAACCGACATCCATCTGCACGTGCACAAGGAGAACAACGTGCTGTTCCCGCGGGTGCTCGCCTCGGCGGACTCCGCCTAATCCACGGAGCCTGGGCGCAGGTGTTCGCCGAAGAAGGCGAACACGCGCGCCCAGGCGTCGGTGGTCGCGGCATCGTTGTAACCGAAGCCGGCGATGCGGATCAGCGGCTGAGCGGGCAGTTGGTTGGCGAAGCTGTGCCCGACGCCCGGATAGGTCTTGATGTCGTGCGGGATGTTCTTGCGCTCGGCAACTCGGCGCAACCGGTCGGGGGCGCCGATGCCCAGCGGGTCACGACTACCAAAGCTGGCGACGATCGGGCAGGCGCCGTCGAGAGTGTCGCTGAGATGCCGGGGCAGTGGGGTGCCGTAGAACGGCGCTGCCGCACCGAATCCTTTGGGCGCCAAGATCAATGAGAACTGTCCGCCCATGCAGAAGCCGGCGATCCCGACTGCGCCGGAGCATTCCGGCATGCCCAGCAGGTGTTCGCGGGCGGCCATGATGTCGTCCAGTGCCCGGCCGCGCTGGGTCAGCAACTCGCGGAACACCCGGGTGATGCAGCGGGCCCGCCCGCCGCGGGAGTACAGGTTCGGGGACAGCGCGAGATAGCCCGCGCTCGCGACACGTTCGGAAATGGCTTCGATGTCCGCGGCGTACCCGATTGCGTCGTGGATCACCACCACACCGGGCCACGGTCCGGGCCCGTCCGGAATGTCCAGCAACGCGTCGATCGGCCCGACAGGCGTTTGGAGCTCGATGGTCGTCATCGCATCAACGTATTACCCGCTCGGCGACGATGGAACTGGATTGATGGCCCGAACGTTGGGATGGCATGGCGAGCGCTGTGCTGCGAATGTTCCTGGCCTACGTCCTGGTCGAGACGGCGGCGGTGGCCGCGTTGATCTGGGCGATCGGTTTCGGCTGGACGACGCTGCTGCTGCTGGGAATGTTGCTGGCGGGCCTGGCCTTGGCCGCAGGGCAGGTCAGGCGTCAGTTCAGTCGGCTGCGTTCGGGTGCGGGGCAGGCTGTTCTGTCCGACGGTGGGCTGATCGCGGCGGGCGCCCTGCTGGTTGTCGTCCCGGGGCCGGTAACCACGCTGACGGGCCTGCTGCTGTTGGCGCCGGCGACTCGGACCGCCGCCCGTCCGATGGTGGCGGCGGCGGCCGCCGCCGGGCTGGGTCGGTACACGCCGCTGGTTACCGCCGCGGTGGTCGGCCGACGGTGGTATGCCGCCGAACGCACACCCGGTCGCCAGGACGACTACATCGACGCGGAAGTCATCGACGTCACCGACGTCACACCACCCACCCTG
>JBDTEP010000169.1:0-11533 GCA_039922455.1 Mycobacterium sp.
TTTCTCCTAACCTAAGAGAGGTCGACCAGGGCCATTTCGTCCTCGGCGTCGGCCAGCTCGTCTTCGGCGATGGCCGCGCGGACCAGATCCAACACCGCTACCGAGAACGCCTCAGTGATCGAGCGCACCACAGGTTCCTCGATCCGGCGGCTGTCGTACCACCAGTCCAGGTGCAGCACGCCGGCAGTGCGATACGCCCGCAGCTCCAGCGCATGCCCCAACCCCGGAATCGCCTCCCGCACCGGCATCGCGGCGTCGGGGTCGAACTGCACCGGTGCGTCGCCGGCCGACGGTAGCTCGGGGATCGTCCCGATGTAGGCGAAGTGCACGTCGGCAGGCCGGACCGTATCGAAGAGTCGTGCCGTGGGCGCGTAGAGGTAACGCAGCAGGCCGTAGCCGATCCCGTAGTGCGGTACGCCGCTCAGGCTTTGGTGAACCGCGTCCAAAAGCTGCCGCGCGGTGGTCTGACCGTCGGTGGAGCAGTCCAGTGCGACCGGGTAGACCGTGGTGAACCAGCCCACGGTACGTCGCAGGTCGACGTCCGGCTTGAGCACCGAACGGCCCGCTCCCCCCATGTCGACGGCAAGGGTGCCCGCGCCGACGGTCGCGGCCACCGCTCGTCCCAGCCCGGCCAGCAGGATCTCGTCGATCGGCCGCCGCAGCCGGCGGCGTGCATCGTCAATCTCGCTGGTGTCGGCCGCGGCCAGCGCCGAGGTGAGCTTGGACAAGTCCGCTGCCGCCGGAGGTTCGGCGACCTCGGCCGCCAGCCGCAGGGTTGCCGATTGCGCAGCCTGCAACCAGTATTCGCGGCTTTCCAGCACCGCCGGGTGCGTCGCGAGCCCGGCGCACCGCTGGGACCATTCGACCCATCCGACGCCGACCGGCGCCAGTTCGATCTCGTTACCCGCCAGCTTCTGGCCGAATCCGGTGAAGATGTCGGTGAGCAGGATGTCGCGGGACGCCTCGTCGCCGACGGTGGCGTGCAGGCTCAGCGCCAGGTAGCACAGGTCTCCCGATGCGCCGCGGACGTACAGGGCGGTCAGCGGCGGGCAGGACAGGTCCTGTTCGCGGATGTGTTCGGCCAGCATCGTGCGCACCGCATCGAGTTCGGCGGTCAGTCCCTCGGGCAGCGAATGGGTGCTGATCTCGCCGAACTCGCCGGGTTCGACAATGTGCTGCTCCCAGGTGCCGGCCCGCTCGGTGATGCGCAGTCGCAGCGCGTCGTGGTGATTGACCACCGACGTCAGCACCGCACGCACGTCGGCGACCGAGACGTCGGGGCGCAGTCGCAGAATCAGCGGGATGCGCCAGCGACCGTGCTCGCGAACACCGTTCTCCAGGAAGTAGGTGATGTTCGGCGGGACGGGCGGATGCTCGACGTCGGCGGGTGACTGGCGGGCCAGCCCGCCGGCGGTGTACCGAGCGGTCAGCGCCTTGGCCAGGGCCGAAACCGTCGGGTTGTCGTAGAGGTCCTGCGGGGTCAGGTCCAGCCCTTCGTGGGAGGCGGCCATCGCGACGCTGATCGCCACCAGCGAGTCTCCGCCGACATCGAAGAAGTTGGCGTTGGCCTCGACCGAGCCGACACCCAGACAGACCGCCCAAATGCGTTGCAGCGTCGCCTGCATAGACTCGCCGCCAGCCGCCGCGTCGGCGCCGGCCACCCCGCCCGCGGCGGCACCGTTGGACGCTGCGGCGCCGGACACCCAGGTCGCGCCGGCATTGTGTTCCAGCCAATGCCGTTGGCGCTCAAACGGATAGCCCGGCACCGTGACGCGCTTGGGTTGGTAATCACCGTGCAACGGCGACCAGTCCACGTCGATTCCAGCAGCCCAGAGTTGGCCGAGCGCCAGCAGGAACGCGTCGCGGTCGTCACGGTTCTGGGCGTGGTGGCGCATCAGCCGAACAGCCCGGTGCCCGCCCGCGAACTTCGGGTGGCGGGCCGCCGACGCGGTCAGGGTGGCCCCCGGACCGACCTCCACCAGGACGCGGTGCGACTCGTTCAGCAGCGTGTCGACCTCGTCGGCGAAACGCACCGTCGCCCGCACGCTGCGGGCCCACGTCGCCGGGTTGGTCGCCTCGCTGGGCGCCATCCAGGTGCCGGTCAGGTTCGAGAGCAGCGGGATCTGCGGTTCGTGCAGCGTCTGCCGGGACAGGAAGCCGGTGAACTCGGGAATCATCGACTCCATCAAGCGGGAGTGGAACGCGTGCGAGGTGCGCACCCGGCGTGCGTTGATTCCAGCCTGCTTGAGCCGGTCGGAGAACTCGCGGATGTCGACTTCGGCCCCGGCCACCACGCAGCCGTCCGGATCGTTGACCGCGGCCAGGTCGACAGCACCGGTCAGGTACGCACCGACCGCGTCGGGACTCAGCGGCACCGCCACCATGACGCCGCGCGGCGCGGCATGCATCAGCCGGGCCCGCATCGCCACCACCTTGATCGCGGTGTCGAGGTCGAAGACACCGGCGAGGGTGGCCGCCGCGTATTCGCCGATGCTGTGGCCGACCAGCGCCGCCGGACGCACGCCATAGCTCTCGGTCAGCTTCGCCAGCGCGTATTCCACGGTGAACAGTGCCGGCTGGGTGCGGTCGGTGCGCTCCAGGTCACGCGAGGTGCCCTCGAAGATCACTGCGCGCAGGTCGAAGCCCAGTTCCGCTTCGAATCCGGCGATGCAGCGGTCGAAGTACTCGGCGAACACCGGTTCGGTGTCATACAGTCCGCGCGCCATCCCGATGTGCTGGGCGCCCTGACCCGGGAACAGGAACACCACCCGGTCGGCTTCTCCGGCCGCGGCCACATCTCCAGCGGCCACTCCCTCGCCGATGAACACGTTCTCGCTCTCCTCGGCGCGCAGCACGGCGGCCGCGTCGGCGCGATCGGCCACGACCGCGGCCAGCCGGAGGTTCTCCGGGTGCCGGCGCGCCAGCGTGTAAGCCACATCGGGCAAGTTCGGCGCCTCGGTGTCCGCACCGCCGGAAAACTCGGCGGCCAACTCCGACCGCCCTTGCTGTAGCGCCTCGGCGGTGCGCGCCGACAGCAGCAGCACCTCGGGGCCGGGTCGCGGTGCGGGGACGACAGCGTCTACTGACCCTTCCGCGGGCCACTCTTCGACGATGACGTGCGCGTTGGTGCCGCCTACCCCGAACGAGCTGACGCCGGCGCGGCGGATGCCGTCGGACTCCCAGGGCCCGTACTCGCTGCGGATCCGGAACGGACCGGATTCCAGGTGCAGTTCCGGGTTCGGGCTGGTGTAGTGCAGCGTGCCGGGAATCGCGCGATGCTTGAGGCACAAGATGGTCTTGATCAGGCTGGCGATACCGGACGCCGACTCCAAGTGCCCGATGTTGGACTTGACCGAACCCACGTAGCAGGGGCCTGACCGCTGCTCCTCGGAGACGGCGAAAGCCTGTCGCAGGCCCTCGATCTCGATCGGATCGCCCAACGGGGTGCCGGTGCCGTGCGATTCGATGTAGCTGATCGTGGCGGAATCGACCTCGGCTACCGCGTGCGCTTCGGCGATCACGTCGGCCTGCCCGGCTGCCGTGGGGGCGGCGTAGGTCATCTTGGTGGCGCCGTCGTTGTTCAGCGCCGAACCCCGGATCACCGCGTGGATGCGGTCGCCGTCGTCGACCGCGTCGGCCAGCGATTTGAGCACGACCACACCGACACCGCTGGCGAAGATGGTGCCGTCGGCCCGCACGTCGAAGGGCCGGCAGTGCCCGGTCCCCGACACCATCGAACCCGGCTCGTGCCAGTACCCGACGTGGTGTGGAACCCGCAGCGACGAACCGCCGGCCAGCGCCATGTCGCATTCGCCGTTGAGAATGCTCTGACAGGCCAGGTGCAGCGCGACCAACGCCGACGAACACGCCGTCTGCACCGACAGCGCTGGGCCGCGCAGGTTGAGCTGGTGGGCCACCCGGGTGGCCAGATAGTCCTTATCGTTCTGCAACGACAGATTGACCATCTCGAAGCTGACGCCCTGGCCGATGATGAGGTTCGGGTCGTAGTGCGACATCAGATTGTGCAGCAGATAACCGCTGGTGGTGCTGGTCCCGTAGACGCCAACCGAACCCTCCAGCCCCCGTGGCTGGTAGCCGGCGTCTTCCAGGGCGTGCCATGCGGTCTGCAGGAACAGCCGGTGCTGCGGATCCATGGTGCGGGCGGCCAGTGGGGTGAAGCCGAAGAAGCCTGCGTCGAACTCCTCGATCCCGTCCAGCAGCGCGGCCCGTCGCACATAGTTGGGGTTCGCCAGCGCTTTGTCGCTCACGCCGGCGGCCCGCAGTTCGTCCTCGCTGAGGGTGACGATGGATTCGGTGCCGTTGCGCAGGTTGTCCCAGAACCCCGTCAGGGTGCGAGCGCCGGGAAACCGACCGGCCATGCCGACGACCGCGATCGCGTTGGGCGGTACTTCGTTGTTGGTGCTCACGTTCGGTCTCCTACTTTTCGCCGTGACGCCGCCCGTTGCCGTGCCGCGGCACGCTGCTGGGCCCGGCCACGAACATCGCTGGCGCCGTCGGCGGCGCTCTCTGGCGCGGCGAGGCCCAGTTGACGGATCAGATCGGCGGCCAGGTCGGTCAGTGAGGCACCCTGCAGCAGCAGCGCCACCGGCGGCTCCACCCCGAAGTCACCACGGACGGTGTTGCGGATGCGCACCGCCATTAGCGAATCCATGCCGAGCTCGGTCAGCGGCCGGGCGGGGTCGATCGCACTGTCTTTGGGGTAGCCCATGATGGCCATGATCCGCGTGCCCAACCGGGCGGTGACCACCCGATTGGCCTCGGCGGCATCGAGTTGCCGCAGCCCCTCCGGGCCGGGCCAGTCATCGTCCTCACTGTCGAGATCGAGCTCGTCGGCCAGCGTCGCGAAATACCCGAGTTGCTGCAGTTCCGGGAATGCCGCGGCCACCCGGTCCAAACGCAGCCGCGCCACCCCGATCCTGGCGAGGTCGCCGCCGAGAATCGCCTCCAGCGCCTCCATGCCCTCAGCCGGATTGATCGGGTCCAGTGCGCTGAACTTCAGTTCACGGGCGACCCCGATGTCGGACCACTGACCCCAGTTGATCGTGATAGCCGGCAGCCCCGCGGCCCGCCGCCACGCCACCAGGCCGTCCAGCCAGGCGCTGGCGGCGGCGTAGGAGGCCTGACCGGGTGCCCCGAGCAGCGACGACGTCGAGGAGAACCCGACCCACCAGTCCAGGTCTGCGCCGGCGGCGCCCAAAGTCGCTTGGTGCAGGCGCAGCGCGGCCGTCGCCTTTGGCGCCCACACCCGGTCCAAGGTGTCTTTATCGATTCCGACCACGATCTGGTCATCGATGACGGCGGCGCCGTGAATGACACCGCGCAGCGTCAGCCCGGTCTCCTGCGCGGCGGCGACCAGGCTCTCGGCGACGCCCGGTGCGGCGAGGTCGCCGGAGACCACCGCGATCTGGGCCCGTTCCTCCAGCCCGGCCAGCACGCCGCGCTGCTCCTCGGACGGTTGCGAGCGGCTGTTGAGCACGATGCGGGCGGCGCCGTGGTCGATCAGCCACGAGGCAACCACCAAGCCGATACCGCCTAGACCGCCGGTCAAGACATAGGCGCCATCCGGTCGTACGGCCGGGGTGCCGGTGGCGGTCAGGGTGGCCCGCTTGAGGCGTTCGACGTAACGATGCTCCCCGCGCCAGGCCACCACGTCGTCGGTGCTCGCCAACCCCAGTTCGGTGATCAGCGCCGCCACCGGGTCGCCGGCGGTGCTGTCCAAGTCGACCAGGCCGGTGTGCAGGTCCGGATGCTCGTAGGCCAGCACCCGCACCAGGCCCTTGAGGCCACAGATGGACGGGTCGCCGTACTCATGCGGTTCGTCACCGACGGTCAGGCCGTTGCGGCCGACCAGCCACAGTCGTGGCGCGGTGCCGTGCCAGCCGCTGACGATGGTGCGCACCGTGGAGGCGACCGCCCAGGCCAGATCGCGGCCGCGAGCCGGTGCTTGGCCGGTCGCATCTCCAGTTTCGAAGCCGTCGAAGGAGCTGCGGGCAGCCAGCACGAGCACCCCGACCGGTGGGCGGTCCGGGTCGTCGGCGGCCTGCGCGAACGCCTGGCGCACCGCGGCTTCGCTGGTCAGGTCCGCGGTCATCACCCGGCGGTTCTCCGAACCGAAGCGGGCGGCGAAATCTGCTGCCAGCGCTTCGCTTTCGCCAGGCTCAGTCAGCACCAGCCAGCTGCCGTCGGCGGCTGTCGGGGGCTGTGCGGGGGCGGGAACCTCAAGCCATTCGGCATCGAAGATCTTTTGTGTCAACGGCAGCGGCACCGTCCGGCGCTGCACGCGCTGTAGGTAGATCCCGGAGAGTTCGGCGGTAGTGGCCCCAGTGTCGTCGGTCAGGGTGACCCGCCCCAGGATTCCGCCGTCGTCGTGGCTCACCAGCTCGGCGTAGCCGCGGGCCCGGCGGCCGACCTCGCCGAAGATCCGGATTGTCTCGACCGCCACCGGAAGGTAGGTGGCTTCCTCCAAGCCAGCGCCCGAACCCGTCAGAGATTCGTCGGGCAACGCGGCGGCCAGGCACTGCAGTGCCGCGTCGAGCATCACCGGGTGAATCCGGTAACCGCGGTGCGCCGTCGCTTCGTCGGGCAGCACAATCTCGGCCTCCGAAACGCCGCCGGGCTTGCGGACGATCCGGGTCAGCGCGGCGAACGCGGGGCCGTGTTGCAAGCCGGTGCGGCGCAGCGCCGTGTACAGATCCGTCGGCGACAGCGTGGTGCCGCTGCCGGTGGACCCCGGGCGTTGCGCCGGGGTGGCGGGTGGCGCCGCCGCGACCCGGGCGACGGCGTGACGCGACCAGGCGCCGCCGGCCGCGCGAGAATAGATCTCGACCCGCAGCTCATCGGAGCCATCGCTGTCGGGCAGCAGCCGGGTGGTCACCTCGGTCCGATTGTCGACCCGCAGCATCTGCTCCACCTCGACGCGGTCCACGGCGACCTCGGTCGGGGGCAGACCCAGGGCTTCGCCGGCGGCGGCCAGCGCCATCTCGGCGAAACCGGTGGCGGGCATCACGACCTGACCGTGCACCTTGTGGTGCGCCATCCACGCGACGACGTCGGTGCCCACATCGGACTGCCAGACGTGGCCCTGACCGGACGGCAACTCGACGTGGACGCCCAGCAGCGGATGCGCGTCCGCAGCGTGCCGGTTCGCGGCGGCGGGCGCTGCCCAATACCGCACGTGCTGCCACAACCGCGGTGGCAGGTCAGCGCGCCCGATCCCGCCATCCGGTTGCGGCGCGTCGGCCGACGGCGGTGCGACTACCGCCAGGTTGGTGTGGAAGCTCAGCGCCTCGGGCTGCTCCCGGAGCAGGGTGCCGGTCACCGCAGTGTCGCCGGAAGGTCGCGCCGACTCAAGGTTTCCGTTGATGGCGTGGCTGAGCAGCGGGTGCGGGCTGACCTCGATGAAGGTGGCGTGACCGGCCGCGGCTGCGGTCACAGCCTGACTGAACCGCACCGGGTTACGCAGGTTGTGCACCCAGTAGTCGGCATCAAAAGCCGGCGGTTCAGCGAGGCTCGACGGAGGAGAGGCGAAGCTGGGACCGCCGGATGAACCCGGTAAGTCGGTTCCGGCTTGACCCACCGTACTGATCAACGGAATCGTCGGGGTCGACGGCTTCAGGTCGGCGAGCGCGGCCCGCAGCTCCGCCAAGATCGGGTCCACGGTCCGGTGATGCGACGCCACATCCACCTCGACACGCCGGGCCAGCTTGCCCTGGGAGTCCACCACCGCGACCACCGCGTCAACCTGGTCGGGCGGGCCTGCGATCACCGTCTGCTGCGGCGCGGCGTACACCGCCACGGTGAGGTCGCCGTACTCGGCGACCAGCTTCTCGGCCGCTTCGGCGCCGAGTTCCAGCAGCGCCATCGCACCCTGGCCGGACAGCCGGGCCATCAGCCGCGACCGGGTGGCGATCACCTTCAGGCCGTCGGCCGGGCTCAGAGCACCAGCGACCACAGCCGCGGCCACCTCCCCCATCGAATGCCCGATCACCGCGTCCGGTTCAACTCCGTGGGACCGCCACAGCGCCGTCAGCGCCAGCTGCATGCCCACCAGCACCGGCTGGATGCGGTCGATACCGACCACCGGCTCACCGGATTCCAGCACCTGGCGCAGCGAGAACCCGACCTGCGCGACGAAGTCCGGCTCCAACTGGTCGACGGCGGCGGCGAACGCCGGCTCATCGACCAGCAGTTGGCGCCCCATGCCGGCCCACTGCGATCCCTGACCGGAATACAAGAAGACCGTTCCTTTGCCGCCCTGGCGGCCCTGCGCCGCATGGGTGCCGATCACGCCCGGTGCCGGGTATCCGCCGGCGACCGCGCGCAGCCCGGCCACCGCCTGCTCGGTGTCTCGGGCGCAGACGGTGGCGAACTTGGGGTACCGGCTGCGGTGGTAGTTGAGGGTGTTGGCGACGTCACTTAGTGGTACATCGGCGCCGGGGCCGACCAACCAGTCGGCCAGCGTGGCGGCCCAGGCCGCCACCCGCTGCTCGGTCTTGCCCGAGACCACCAGCGTGGCCACCGGATCGGCCGGGGCCGGTGCGGTGACCGGGTCCGGGCCCTGCTCGAGCACGACGTGCGCGTTCGTTCCGCCGAGCCCGAATGACGACACAGCGGCACGCCGCGGCCCCTCGGCCGCCGGCCAGGGGGTCATTTCGGTGGGGACGAACAACCGCGTCGGGGACGGGTCGATCGCCGGGTTCCACTTGGAGAAGTGCAGATTCGGCGGGATCTGTCCGTGTTGCACCGACAGCGCGGCCTTGATGAACCCGGCGATCCCGGCGGCGGCCTCCAGGTGGCCGATGTTGGTCTTCACCGCACCCAGCGCGCACCGGTCGGCGCCGCGCCCGTAGACGTCGGCGAGCGCCTCGAATTCGATCGGGTCACCCAAAGATGTTCCGGTGCCATGGGTTTCGATGAGGTTAACCGAGTTTGCCGCGACATCGGCGCTGCGCAGCGCCCGGTTGATCGCATCAATTTGAGCGATGGTGTTCGGCGCAGTCAGTCCGTTGGACCTGCCGTCTTGGTTGACCGCCGAACCCCGCACCACCGCCACGACACGGTCGCCGTCCCGAATGGCATCGGTAAGGCGCTTGAGCACGACGATCCCGGCGCCCTCGCCGCGCACGAAACCGTCGGCCCCGGCGTCGAAGGTGTGGCATCGGCCGCGCGGCGACAGCATCCCCCACTTGGCCATGGCAATCTGGGTTTCGGGCCGCAGGATGAGGCTGACCCCGCCCGCCAGGGCCAGATCGCTTTCCCGCAGGCGCAGGCTCTGGCAGGCCAGGTGGATCGTGACCAGCGACGACGAGCACGCAGAGTCCATCGCGATCGCCGGCCCACGCAGGCCCAGCAAGTAGGCGATCCGTCCGACAGCGACGGCGTGGGCGTTGCCGGTGGCCGAGTAGCCGTCGATGGTGTCCGGGTTGGACGCGGAGATCCCTTGGTATTCGGTGTAATACACACCCATCATCACCGCGGCGCGGACGCCGGACAGGTTTTGCGGCGACATCCCAGCGTGCTCGAGGGCCTCCCAGGCCACCTCCAGCATCAGCCGTTGCTGCGGGTCCATCGCTTCGGCTTCGCGCGGAGAGATTCCGAAGAAGTCGGCGTCGAAGCCGGCCGCGTCCGGGATGAACCCACCCCACTTTGACGACATCCGCCCCGGCGCCAATGGATCGGGATCGTAGTATTCGTCGGCATCCCAGCGGTCCGAAGGGATTTCGGTGATCGCGTCGCGGCCTCCTGCGAGCAGGTCCCAGTAGGCGTCCGGGCCGGCGGAGTCACCCGGGAACCGGCAGCCGATCCCGACGACAGCGATCGGCTCGGCCGCGGCGATCCGCGATGCCTTGTCGAACTGCTCGGTCAGCGCCCCCCGCTTGTCGGCGCCCATGGCCGAGACCCTGTTGAAGATCGTCGTCTTGGAGATTCCCGTCATCAAAAACCGCTCTCACTACCGGTCGAAGCCGACTCGACCTGATCGAACAACTCGTCCAGCACACCACCGGAGGCGTCGAACGTCAGATGACCGTCGTCGGGCACTGCATCGTCCTGCGGGGCGTACCGAGATGCCAGCAATCCCACCAGATGCGTCGCCAATGCCGAAATGCTGGGGTGATTCCACAGCATTGACGCCGACAAATCCACCCCCACCATTTGTTGTGTCTCTTTCAGGACCGTCATCGCGATCATCGAATCCAGGCCCATCTCCGGGAAGGGCTGGTCCACGTCGACTGTCGCCGCCGATCTCCGAAGCTCGCGAGCAAGGATAGCCTGCAACCGCACCATCAACTCGTCGAGTCGCTTGTCAGCGGGGATCTGCGACCAGTCCGGGGCGCCGGCCGTCGATGGATCGGCGGTGCCGGCGCTCGCCTGCTCACCCGTCCCACCAGCACCGAGCGTCACATCGGCCTCGCCGACGAGGTCCTCGAAGAAGGTCAGGTCACGGAACTCCGGCGAGGTGGCCACCGCACGGTCGATACGCAGCCGCCCCACCCCGACCCGGGCGAAATCCGCCCCAAGAATGGCGTCCAGCGCCTCGACACCTTCGTCGGGGCTGATCGGGTCTAGAACGCTCAGTGTCATCGAGCGCCCCAGACCCACGTCGGACCACTGCCCCCAGTTGATCGCGGTGGCCGGTAGACCGGATGCGTGCCGCCACGCCATCAGGGCGTCGAGCCACGCGTTGGAGGTGGCGTAGCCGAGCTGACCGGGCAGACCCAGCAGGGCGGCCATCGAGGAGAAGCCGACCCACCAGTCGAGCCGGTGGGTGGCGGTCGCGGCATGCAGCCGCGCCGCACCGACGGCCTTGGCAGACCAGACGCTCTCCAGGCTCTCGCGGGTCACGGCTGTTACGAGACCGTCGCCGAGCACACCGGCCGCGTGCACGACGCCACGCAGCGGCCGGCCGGTCTCCTCGGCGGCGGCCACCAGAGTTTCGGCCACCCCGGGCGCACTGATATCGCCGGCGACGAAGGCGACTTCGGTGTCGGCAGCCAGTTCCGCGAGGACGGCGCGTTGCTGTTCGGAGGGCTCGCTGCGACCGTTGAGGACGATCCGCCCGGCACCGCGGGCCACCAGCCAGCGCGCCACGACGGTGCCCAGCCCGCCGAGACCACCGGTGAGCAGGTAGGAGCCGTCGGCGCGGACCTTGGCATGGGGAGCCTGCGGGGTGTCTGAGCCGCCCGGGGCGGTGTCGAGCCTAGCCCGGGTGAGTCGTTCGGTGTAGCGCTGCTGCCGGCGCCAGGCGACCACGTCGTCGCGGATGGGAGCCTGCAGTTCGGCCAGCAGGGCGTCGACCAGGGCTTCGGTGTCGTCGGCGGCGTCCAAGTCGACCAGGGTGGCGCCCAGGTCCGGTTCGTCGGCCAGCACCCGGGCGAGTTCGCCGGGGAACCGCCAGGTGCGAACCACACCCTTGAGGGCGCCGATGGTGGGGTCCCCGGGTTCGTCATCGCCGAACGCCAGCCCGCCGCGGCTGACCAGCCACAGCCTCGGCCTTTTCGCCCCGGAGGCCCCC
>JBDTEP010000170.1:0-9134 GCA_039922455.1 Mycobacterium sp.
CGAACACGGCTTGTCGGTTCGGGTGGCGGTACTCCCCTGCGCCGCCGGTGCTTTCGTAGCCGAGCTGCGCCAGCAACGCCTCCAGCTCGTCGGCGCAACCGTGCACGTCGCCGATGATGTCGTAACCCTGCATCGCGGATTCAGCCATCCGGGGCCTCCTGTCTCTTCCGGTTTGATTCTTTCAGTTGGCACCGACAGTGCTAGCTCCGTCGGTGACCAAATTCGTCAGC
Source organism: Mycobacterium sp. (assembly GCA_039922455.1). GTDB lineage: Bacteria > Actinomycetota > Actinomycetes > Mycobacteriales > Mycobacteriaceae > Mycobacterium. Next base: position 231 of record JBDTEP010000170.1, read on the forward strand.
GACCTTGCGCAGTAACGCCTTTTCCTCCGGCGTCGGGTTGTTGGCCCCGACCAGATAGCCCGACTGCGGCTCCCCGGTGTCGCCCTCGGGGATGGCGTCCAGATCGGCCAGCCAATGCTGCGGGACGGTGTAGCCATGGTTTTCCCGCATAGCGCGCTCGATGTATTGGCGGCCCGTTTCGGTCGGCCGTCGCCGGATGGGCGGGACGCAGGGCTCGGCCTTCTCCGGGTCGGCCAGATTTAGCGTGGCGCCCGACTCCCCGACCAGCACGTGGAACCGCGGCTTCCACACGGCTCGGACGCCGGCGCGCCGCAGCGCGTCCACGTCGTGATGCCATAGCGTTGTCGCCAGGTCCCTGCCTTCGATATCGATGCGGCCATCATCATGCACGGCAACGATTCTCACCGCGATTACCGGCTGACCCGGTTCGTGGGACTTCTTCGCCTGGACCCAGTGGATGAGATGTCCCGACGCGTACGATCCGCACGTTTGATGCAACGACATGGCAGCACTCCCGAATTATCGGGCCTCTGCGATGAGAGGCGCTCTTGCCGGCACCGGTTGGTGCGGGCCGCGTCGTCATCCGAGCCACCCACGAGCGTGGGGTTGGCGTGCCGTCCAGTCGGAGCTTGGCGACGGCATCTCATGACGCAGGGTCAGGATAACGCGGGGCACCGACAGGACGGCGGCGCTTGGTGCATCAACGGAGTGCCCCAGCTCAAATCCGGTGTGGATGCGCTCGCCGCGCGGCGGGGCGTAGCCGAGCTGCTGATCCCGCAACCGTCGTTGCAGCGTCGCGCGCCGCTGCACCAGCACCGAGGCAAAGACCGCGTAGCGCCAGCATGGGGGCCGTTCGGTAAGCAGTGCGGCCAGGCCCTCCGCGGTGTCGGTCACCGCGGACACCTCAGGCGGTTCTCCGGTGTTCGCGGCGATATCGTCCAGGTGCGGCTCGGAGGAGACGCGGCGCATCAACTCGGCGCCCTCGGCACCGTAAAAACCCCTGCTGTCGCCGCGCAACGCCCAGCTGTGCTGACGGTCGGCGCGGCCGCGGATCGCATCTCGGTGCTGCGCGGCGATGGCGCGTTGCTCGCCGATCCACGGCGCCACTACGTACCCGGCGAACCCCAGCCCGGGGCAAGGGCTGTGATCGCGACTGCCCACCCGATGGATCCGGACGCCAAGGTGACGAACAGCGCGATTACGACAGGACCGGCGGCGGAACGCATTCGCGCGGGAGACCAGGCTGTCGATGAGGCGGCGTTCATGGCAGTCACGCTACGAGCGGGGTCAGACATTTAACGTGTCATCAAGGCTGAATTTAGTGGTCTTGCCGTTCCACAGGTCCGATACGCGGGGCTGGGTAACCCGAAGCCGCTTCGCGGCTTCGGCCTGCGTCCAACCTTCTTGGCGGATGCCAGTCGCACTTCTGGGGACTTCCGGCCCTGTCGACGGCACACCGGACCGGCGATAGTGGTACTACGCGTTACAGATAACCGGAGGCCGCCATGTCGCAGCGACTGACTACCCTGGACACCGCGTTCCTGCACGCCGAGGACACCGACCCGCACACCCAGTTGGGCATCGGCGGGCTGGCGATCTTGGACGGCCCGATGCCCGACCACACATCGCTGATGTCGACACTCGCCGAGCGGATCGCGGTCTGCCCCCGGTTCTCGCAGCGGTTGCGCCGCCAGTTCTTCGACCTCAGCGCACCGGAGTGGGTCGACGACGACAAGTTCGACCTGTCCTATCACGTCCGCCGGGTCGCGGTCCCGGGCTCCGGCAGCGACGAGGACCTGTTCCGGGTAGTGGCCGACGTGATGTCGTGGCAGCTGGACCGCAGCCGCCCGCTGTGGGAGATCTGGCTGATCAGCGAGCTGGCCGACAACCGGTGGGCAATCCTGATGAAGGTCCACCCGTGCCTCGCCGACGCCGTCGCGACCGTGCACATCCTGACCGGTCTCTCCGACAACGGAGTCGCCGGCAGCGCCGCCTTTGACCGCAGCGTGAGCAATCACCCCGCGGGCAGCGCCCTGATCGCATCGGGGCCGAAGGACCTGCAGCCGGCCCCGCGACCCAACCCCTGGCTGGCGGCATTGCAGGCTCCGGCGCAGATCGTCGGCGACGCGCTGGCCGTTGCCCGCGGGGTGCTGCAAAGTTCGATCGAACTCGTGGCCAGCCTGCAGCGGCCGCCCTCGTCGCTGAACGGCCCGGTAACCTCCCGGCGGCGCTACACTGCGGCGCGGGTCGCGCTCGACGACGTCAGCCAGATCTGCCGGACGTTCAATGTCACCGTCGACGATGTCGCGCTGGCCGCGCTCACCGAGAGCTACCGCGGCATGCTGTTACGCCGGGGAGAGCAGCCAGACGCCGAGTCGCTGCGCACCCTGGTACCCAGCCGCGACGGGATGCTGCTGCCCTATCTACCTGTGCACGAGGACAACCCGGTGCTGCGGTTGCGGCTAGTGCATGCCCGGTTGGCGAAGATGACAGCCGATGGTGACCAGGCGGACGGTTTCGTCACCGCGGCGGCCCGGGTGCTGCCGTTCCCGGTGACGGCGTGGGCCCTGGACCTGCTGTCCCGGTTGCCTCAGCGCAATGTGGCCACCATGGCGGTGAATGTCCCGGGTCCGCGCCAACCGCTGCAGGTGATGGGCCGCAACGTGGTTGCGGTACTGCCTATTCCGCCGATCGCGATCCAGTTGCGGACCGCTGCGGCCGTGCTGAGCTACGCCGACGAATTGTTCTTCGGGATCCTCGCCGATTTCGACGCCGTCCCGGACGCCGACGAACTGGGCCGCGGGGTAGAAGCCGCCGTGGCCCGACTGCTGGAGCGCAGCCGGCGGCGGGGGCGGGACCACCACGGCCTGTCGCTGGTGGTCAACGCCTGAGGTTCGCGGGCAACGCAATTGGCGGCCTGGTCAGGACATCACCTCACTACGTTCGACGAGGCCGGTCGAGTGCCCGGTCAAGCTCGTCGATGACGCGCTCGGCTACGAGAGCCCCTCTGACCTTGCCCCATTTTCGCCCAGACCAGCGGGTCAGTCCGGCCGCCGCCTCCTACCGCCGGCGTAGCGTTCAGTGATCCGCAGCGCCGGGACCGGAGTGCGCCGTGGTTTCGTCGGAGTCGACGACGGCTCAGGGCCAGGATGCGGGCGTTGATTACCGCGATCGCGGAACTCCCCACCGGAGGTTTCGTGGCGCCGGGCCAAGTCCAGCGCTGGTAGCGGTCCGCTATGGCTACCGAAGTAGTGGCAACGCAGGCACGCCGCCCGGTCTCCCAGCACGACGCCGGGATGCTGCGACGGCCAGGCCGCCGGATCGCTTCCATAGACGGATTCGCACGCCAGGCGCAGGTATTCGCGTTGATACCAGTAAAGGCGGGCGACATTCACACCGGTCGAACCACGCTTCCAATTGACCCACCCCGTCACCATTTGCGACCCGAACATCGCATCCCAGTACGGCCCCCAGGTGCCCCGTCCGTAATCCGACCAGCGGGTCGAGGGCTTCAGCTGCTGCTTCTCCCCGCTCATGACAGACCTGCCAGCCGACGCAGTGCCGCACGCAAATCACCGTCGGGGTTGGCGTCGGGCAGCACCTCACGCACGTCGCGCAGCGCTTCGTCGATCCCGATGCCCCGTTTGCGGGCACCGTAGAGCGGCCGCGACGGCCGGGGTGCGGTTGCCGGCGTGCATCGAATGCAGGAACACGCTACGGCCCGCGGCCCGCACCTGCTCGATGACCCGCACCGTGTCGAGCAGTACGAAGTCGAGGTTGGGCTTCCAATGGCAGCGGACTCAACGAGCCAGAACTTCTCCGCCCAGGCGAACGCCGCCATCAGCGGATGGTCGTCGCTGAGTTGGTCGAGCGGTGCGACCGTCGCATCCCCCGGCGGCGCGCCGAGGGCCACCTGCAGGATCAGTGCGCCGCCGTCGACACCCTGAAACCAATACAGCCCTTCGGGAAGCTCAACGTCGGGCCGCCCGAGAACCCGGCACTCCTTCACGCGAGAGGCCAGGGCGCGCACCGGGCCGTCGAGTATCAGCGCCCGCGCGAAGTCACCGCAGTCCAGGGCAACACTGAGCTGTTCCGGGTCGGGGTGGTAACCGAAGGATTGCGCAGGTCCCATAGCCGATGAGGCCAGCGACGTCATCGTCGAGCAGCTCCTTCTCGCCACGTGGACACATTGCAACCAGGGCGGATATTCGTTCGCGCTGCGGTTAGCGCGTCAGCATACTTATGTACCGCGGCTTGGGGCAGGGGTTCCACGTCACCGAACCAACGCTAACTTGGTCAACCACCCAGTCGAGGACCACGACATCAGCCTGCTTACACTCAGCGAAAGTCCACACGTGGAGGCCCCGTGAGCGATGACGCAGACAACCTTCCCGTTCCCACCGCCGCCACCCCCGGTGAGGTCGTCATCCTCGAGCAACCCGAGGGCCTGCTCGTCGGTGGCGACCCCGAAGCTGTGGAGTCCTACCTGGAACGACTGCGTGCGGTGTCCGAAAACGCAGTCCAGGTCGCCGGCGTCGACAAGACCGCCCTGAGCAACGCAGCCGGACTGGGCGTCGGGCTCGCCGCGATGCTGAAGCAGGCCGGGCAATTCGTGCAGCTGCATCCGGACAGCCTGGCAGCGGTCAAGCGCGGCAACCTGATTTCCGGCACCGACGGGTTCTATCGCATGATGACCCGCGGCGCCGACGGCAAGTTCACCGAACAGTTGCAGTGGCGCCCTGCGATGTTGGACCCCCAGCAACTGGTGTCGCTGCAGATGATCGGGGTGCAGGTTGCGTTGAAGGCCGCGATCGCCGATGTCAGCGACTCGATACAGCGGGTGGAGAGCAAGGTCGGAGCGGTCCTGCATCTCGCCCAGGCGGAGCGTGCCGGGGATGTGCTCGGTGACAATCTGACCATCAGCCGGCAGTTGGCGTACTTGGAGAAAAACGGATCGCTGCCCGATACCTACTGGGAGTCCATCGCGAGCCTGGGCCCGGCGTTGAACGCCGCCGTCGAGGGCCTGCGAAACCACGCCCGGCGCGTCCTGGCCACCTTGGATCCTGACCACTCGGTGCAGGATCGGGCCGACAAACTACGGGCGGCCATCGCCGACGGTCTCATCGGGGAGACGCTGAGTCTGCTTGTCGTGGCCGAGGAGTCGCTGTACAAGTGGCAGCGATTGCGACTAGCTCGGATCGAGGCCACCGAGCCGAACCATCTGCTGCAGGTGCTTGAGCACACCCGTGAACTGCTGTCCTACCAGTTGGCCGAGGACGGCAAGCTCTATCAGCAGGCTCACCAGGTGATAGACGCAATCGCGAAAACGGAAGCGCTCGACGGCTTTCGGTTCTGGGCCGTCGGTCAGCTTGCCGCAGACCGCGACGCATTGCAGGGTGAGTTGGATAATTTCGCCCGGGCGCGGCGCCACCAGGTGGACGGCTGGAAAGACATGGACACCCCCGGCGTCCGAGAAGCAGTCGACGCTGCCGTTGAACTGGCGAGGCCCGTCGCCGAGAAGGCCCTCGAAGCGGCCGGTCGCAGGTTCGTCAACCTCCGTGGCTTTGTGACCAGACAATTCGGCCAAAAGGAAGCGGTGCTCAACGACGATCCGCCACCGACGCCAAACGCCCCTGAGTGATCCAGAACGCCCCCGATCGGCTTCGGGTCACCCGGACCCGAGTCACGAACTACTGGATGCGGTTGCGCCACATCCGGTCACGCGCCCAGCACCATGCGATTACGTCAGGGACAGGCGGGAGGTCATCCTCGGGCTCCGTGCCCGTTGGTAACGCTCCACCGCCAGACATCGGATCGGATCCTGATCAGCGGCAGCACGGGATCGGCGAGAGCAGTCACGCCACCGGCTCTGCCCTTCTGATCAGTCCGGCACCCGACTCCACCAACAACCCCTTCCCCACCGCCCTCTCCAACGCCTCCCCCAGCCGTGCCTCAATCCCCGCCGTCATCCGCTTGCCCCCGAACAGCCCCAGCGCCTCCCGCTTGAGCTCTTCGGCCTCGATCCCGCCGGTCTGCTCGGCGACCACCAGCATGGCGTTGCCGATCTCGATCAGGCTGACCTCGTCGATCGGCCGGTTCTCGCCGTCGACCGAACAGCGAACCTCCCGCCAGGACTCGGGATCGATGCCAGTCGGCCAGTAGAAGCCCTCAGGTTCAGAGCGCCGGTAATAATCGGCAGGGACCAGTTGGCGGATCGCCTTGCGTCGGCTCTCGGCAACTCGGTTCAGCCCGAAAGCACCGGCCACCAGTTTGGCCAGTCGATCCGGGTGGATCGGCCCCTCAGCGGCGATTACCGCCTCAATGGCGGTGCGCACCTTCTGTTTTGCATATTGCATCGCGATTTCGTCCAGCACACTGATATCGCCGGCCGTCTGCGGTACCCACTCCCGGAAGGTCTGCAGCATTGGGTGCCGCCGGGGCGCGGGCGCAGCAACTGGCGCGGCCGGTGCGGATCGCAGGGGCGCGAGCTCCCACGGCTCCGTCACCACGGGCCCCTGTGACGTAACCGCGGCCGACTCCTGCGAAGCAACCGACACCACCGGCTCGACAGCAACCTCTACCGCAACAGGCTCCGACTCGGCCTTGCGCACCTTGGCGTCCTGCACCGCCTGCCGCAACCTCGCCACGGTCGTATCCCGGCTCTGCAACCACTCCGGCAGCCAGACCCGTTCCACCGCAGGCCATTTCAACAGCCCGCTCAAGACGTCGACGGGCAGCCCGTCCCGGTCGGCCACCGTGCGTCGGGAATACCAACTCGGCCCGTCCAGCAGCACCGCCACCAGCGGCTCGTCCGGCGCTTCCGGATCGGAGATCACCAGGTCCACCCGGAAGTCCGACAGCCCGACATCAGCTGCAACCGGCAAACCCGCAGCCCGCAGGGCAGCAGCAATGTCGTCGCGGTGGTAGTCGAATATCGGCTGGCGCCGGCCGCCTCCACCCAGGGCGTCGACCCCGCGGGCGGCCATCTCCAGGTAGGCCTTCAAGTGTTTGGTGCCAATCTGCGCGGTCTCCTCGGCACGCAGCGCCGATGGGTCGAAGCTGGCGTAGAGCACCACTTCTCGGCGCGCGCGGGTGATCGCCACGTTGAGCCGGCGCTCCCCACCCGGCCGGGACAGCGGCCCGAAGTTCAGCGGCACCACGCCCTTGTCATTGGCGCTGAACGCCACCGAGAACAGAATCGTGTCGCGCTCGTCGCCCTGGACGTTCTCCAGGTTCTTCACGAACAGCCCGTCGGGCTCGTCTAGCGCCTGCACCAGCCGGTCATCGCCGGCATCGCGCAGCAGGTTCTCGATGTAGTCCCGCTGCTGGGCGTTGAACGTGACCACCCCAATCGACGGCGCCACCGTCGGGGATTCGGCGAAGCGCTGCCGGATATCTGCAACGATCCGCTCGGCCTCAACCCGGTTGGTGCGCAGCGTCTTTCCCTTACCGGAACGCTCGAACACCCCGTCGACCCGCACCAGCGACACGCCGTGCCCGGAACCTGAGGCCGCCCGCGGCGCGGGGAACGAGGCCAGCCGACCCTCGTAGTAGTTCTGGTTGGAGAACGCGATCAGCGCCTCGTCCTGGCTGCGGTAGTGCCACGACAGCCACTGCCGGGGCACTTGGGATTGCACGCATTCGGTGAGGATCGATTCCTCGTCCACCACCGTGTCTGGGGTGTAGTCCTCGTCGTCGTCGACCGCACCGACTTCGGCGAAGCTGGTCGGCGGCATCTGCTTGCTGTCGCCGACCACCACCACCGAACTACTGCGACCCATCGCGCCGATCGCGTCGGCCACCCGCACCTGGGAGGCCTCGTCGAACACCACGATGTCGAACAGCCCATGCTTGGCCGGGAAGAACCGGGCCACCGAATCCGGGCTCATCAGGGTGCAGGGCATGATCGCGGTGATCAGCTCACCGAAGTTGTCCAGCAGGGCCCGGACGCTCATGCCGCCGCGTTTGCGCTCCAACTGCCGGCGCAGCCCGCCGACTTGCCCGCTCTCCGACCACGAGTCGAACCGGCGCTCGGCCAGCAGCGTCGCCGGGATCGCCCGGGGCAATTCCTCGCGGATCGCCCGGGTGGCATCGGTGAAACGCTGGATGGTCTTGCCGTGGGCGGCCACGTCGAAGCCGGCCAGGGCGTTGGCGTCGAGGCGTTCGGTGACCGACATGGCGGCTACCCCGCGGTCGAATCCCAGGGCGGCGTCCTCGGTGGGAACCCGGCCGGCCAGGATCGCCGTCCGCGCCTCGGTCATGCCGGCGTCGCGCAGCGGTTCGACATGGCCGATCAACTCCACCCAATGCTCCAGCGCAGCAGGGGTTTCGAGCCGTCGGGCACTGCGGCCCGCCCACCACCGACTGAAGAACGGCCCGTCGGCCCAGCTGCGCTGCTGGTCGATCGTCACCCCGGTCGTCTGCGTCAACCCCGCCCAGGCTGCGCCCAGCCGGTCCAGCGGGCCGGCCAGCGCCCCGACGGGTGTGCGGGTGTAGAAATCCCGCAGGTCGGCTACGTGCGAACCGACCTGCGTCAGTACAGCAACCAGCCGGCGCAACCACTCCAGCCCGCCCACGAGCTGGACCGCGGTCTCGGCCAGCAGCGGATTCCAGTCTCCGTCGAGCAGGGTGATCGGTAGCCGGGATACCCGCTGGCGCAGATCGCTGACCAGAGCGTGGGTTTCGGCCATCGCGGCGGTGCCGGCCGAAAGACCCTTGAGGTCGATGGTCGCCGGATCGACCACCAGCACGTCAGCCAGTTGCGTCAACACTGCGCGGCGGCGTTTCTTACGCCCGAAGAACCCGGACTCATCGGCCTCGAGCGCGGCGGCGTGGATCGCCGGAATACCCAGGTCCATCGCCTGCGGTCCGGCGGTGTCCAGCCAGCCCGGCCGATCGGCTGCC
>JBDTEP010000171.1:0-2597 GCA_039922455.1 Mycobacterium sp.
GCCAGTGTGCGGGTGTTCGGCCGGGCCGGACGCCAGCTGCGCTGCCACGCCGAGCTGACCACCGGTGAGCAGGTAGGAGCCGTCGGCGCGGACGGTGGCCTGCGGAATTTCCCCGGCGACGTCGAGCCTGGCCCGGGTGAGTCGTTCGGTGTAACGCTGCTGGCGACGCCAGGCGACCACATCGTCACGGACCGGGGCCTGCAGTTCGGCCAGCAGAGTGGAGACTAGGGCCTCAGTGTCGTCGGCGGCGTCCAGGTCGACCAGGGTGGCGCCCAAGTCTGGTTCGTCGGCCAGCACCCGAGCGAGTTCGCCGGGGAACCGCCAGGTGCGCACCACACCCTTGAGCGCGCCGATGGTGGGGTCGCCGGGTTCGTCATCGCCGAACGCCAGCCCGCCGCGGCTGACCAGCCACAGCCTTGGCCTTTGCGCCCCGGAGGCGCCCGGCCAGCCGTCAACCGCCGCCCGGGCCGCTGTCGAAGCCGTCCAGATGAGTTCGCGGGCTCGGGCCAGCGCTTGGGGGTCGGTGCCGTCGAACCCCTGCCGTCCCAGCAACACCACGATGCCGACCGGCGGATGCGCGGGATCGGCGGCGGCTTGCGTGACCGCCTCCCGCAGGGCGGGCTCGTCGGCGAACGGGCCGTTGACGACCCTGCGGTTGGGCGCGGCCAGGCGCTGCGCGACCTGCGCCGCCAGTGCCGCGGTTCCGGGGTCGGCCGTGGCGCCGGCTTCGGTGAGCAGCAGCCAACTGCCGGCGCCCGCGTCGGTGGATTCCGGCGCTGCGGCCGGTGTCCACTCGCTGGCGAAGATCTTCTGCTCCAGTGGCACCCGCAATGAGCGCGGGTCGATAGGCCGCAGTTCGACGCCGGTGAGTTCGGCTACGGCAGCGCCCGCCTCGTCGGTCAGCACGATCCGGCCGACAATGGCCTCGTCGGCACCGGTGGTCAGCTCGGCGTGGCAGCGCAGCTGGCGTCCGGCCCGGCCGAACACCCGCACACTGGCTACCGCCGCGGGCAGGTAGCCGGCCCGGTCCGCGGACACTTGACCCGGCTCCAAGACCGGGATCGCCGCCGCCAGTTGCCGCAGGGCGGCGTCCAGCAGCACCGGATGCAGCCGGTAGGCGGGATGGGCGGCGATGTCGCCGGGCAGCGTGAGCACGTCCGGCCCGGGCGCCGCTTGGCCCGCCGGCTCGGCCGGTGCCGGTGCGATGCGGGCGAGCGCGTACCGGGACCAGGCTTCGCCGGCTGACCGGGCGTGGATCTCGACCCGGGTCTGCCCGTCGGCCTCGCTGACTTGCGTGGTCACCTGCATCCCGCCGTCGAGCACCAGCGGCTGCTCGATTTCCAGACCACTGACCACGATCGACTCGGCGGGCCGGCTGAGGGCTTGGCTGCCCGCCGCCAACGTCATCTCGATCAGGGCTGCCGCCGGCAACACGGCCTGGCCCTGCACCGGGTGGTCGCCCAGCCACGGCATCAGCTCGGTGCTCAGGTCGGCCTGCCAGATGTGGTCGCGGCCGGTGAGCAGTTCGACGTGCGCCCCGAGTAGCGGGTGGGTGTCCGGCGCATGGGCGGCCTGCTCGGGCGCGGTGATCCAGTGCCGGGCGTGCTGCCAAGGGGCGGTGGGTAGTTCGGCGAACCGGCCGGCAGCGGTGCCGTGAACGAGTCCGCCGAGTTCGGCGAGTTGAATGTGGAAGCTCAAGGTTTCGTCGTCGCCGCGCCGCAGGGTCGACGCCACCGCCACCGGTTCGGTGGTGACGGGCTCGGTCGTCTCGATGATCGAGTGCGTCAACAGCGGGTGGGGGCTGATTTCGATGAAGGTGTCGTGGTCTTGCGCCGCAACGGTGATGGCCTGGTGGATCAGTGCGGGTTGGCGCACGTTGTTGACCCAGTAATCAGCATCCAAAACCGGTGCCGGCCCAGCCGGATCAACGACCGTGGAAATAAACCGAATCCGCGGAGCCTGCGGAACCACATCGGCCAACGCCGCCCGCAACTCCACCAAAATCGGATCCATCAACGCCGTATGCGAAGCCACCTCCATATTGACCCGCCGCGCAAACCGCTCCCCAGCGGCCACCACAGCGATCACCGCCTCCACATCACCGGGCGCACCCGCGACCACTGTCTGCCGCGGCGACAAATACCCGGCCACCTCAACACCGGGATAACCAGCCAACAACACCTGCGTGGCCTGCGCATCCAACTCCAACAACGCCACCGCACCCTGACCAGCCAGCCGCGACATCAACTGCGACCGCGCCGCGATCACCGTCAAACCCTGCTCCGGCGTCAACGCCCCGGCCACCACCGCCGCAGACACCTCCCCCATCGAATGCCCCACCACCGCATCCGGAACAACCCCATACGAACGCCACAACGCCGCCAACGCCAACTGCAACCCCATAATCACCGGCTGCACCACAGCATCACCGGAAATCTCCCGGCCCTGCGCAATCACCTCAAGCAGGGAAAAACCCACCCGCTGAACAAACACCGGCTCCAACTCCGACACCGCCGCAGCAAACACCGGCTCATCGGCCAACAACCGACGACCCATCCCCACCCAATGCGACCCCTGACCAGAGAACACAAACACCG
>JBDTEP010000172.1:0-3597 GCA_039922455.1 Mycobacterium sp.
GGATGGTGTTCTTGTCGCCGATGTGCACCCAACGGCCGATCTCCATCTGGGACAGCTCCGGGGTGGCCTGAATCTCCACGCCCTTGCCCAAAAAGACCATGCCCCGGGTGATGATGTGCGGGTTGGCCAGCTTGAACTTCAGCAGTCGCCAATAGCGCACCAGATACCACGGGGTGTAGGCCCGATTGGCCAGCATCCAGCGCAGCGAGGCCACCGTGAGGAACTTGGCCTGGCGCGGATCCCGCAGCCGCGAGCCCCGCCAGCGTTTGTGGATCGGGGCACCCCACATGGTCGTCATGGCCGGAAAGCCTACGCGAGCGGGTTTCCGCCACGCGCTACCCTCACCTGGACTCGTTCACTGCCCTGCGAAGGATTGGGGATTGCCACTGTGTTGCGGCGACGTGGTGTCCTGGCCGGAATCGCAGTGGTGGCTATGGCGGGGACGCTGGGTGGCTGCGCCAACACCGATTCGTGGGTGGACGCCGCCCCCGCACCGGGCTGGCCCGCGCAATACGCCGACGCCGCCAACAGCAGCCATACTGCCGCCGCGGGGGCGACCGACCTGCAACTGGACTGGACCCGCTCGGTCAAGGGCGAACTTGGTGCCGGCCCCGCACTGGGTGTGCACGGCTGGATGGTGCTCAATGCGCAGACCGACGCCGGTTGCTCGCTGATGCAATGGGAGAACGCCGAGCACGGCCGGCAACGCTGGTGCAGCCGGTTGCATCAGGGCGGCGAGTTCTTCGGCCCGCTCATCGACGGCTTCGACAACGTCTATGTCGGCCAGCCGGGTGCGATGCTGTCGTTTCCGCCCACCCAATGGATCCGCTGGCGCGCACCGGTGATCGGGATGCCATCGACGCCGCGAATCCTTGACGACGGCCTGCTACTGGTGGTGACCCACCTGGGCCAGGTGCTGATTTTCGACGCGCACCGTGGCACCGTCGTCGGCACCCCGCTGGATCTGGTGGACGGCGTCGATCCCACCGACTTCCGGCGCGGATTGTCCGACTGCAGTGCCGCCCGCCCCGACTGCCCGGTGGCCGCCGCACCGGCATTCTCGCCGGCGAGTAACACCGTGGTGGTGAGCCTGTGGCAGCCCGGCGCCAAGGAGTCCGGGCTGGTCGGCCTCAAGTACCACCCGGGCGGTACCCCGCGGCTCACCCAGGAATGGACCAGCGACGCGGTCGCCGCCGGGGTGCTGGCCAGCCCGGTGCTGTCCGCCGACGGTTCCACCGTCTACGTCAACGGGCGCGACCAACGACTGTGGGCGATCAACGCCGACGACGGCAAGACGAAATGGTCCGTGTCACTGGGCTTTCTGGCCCAGACGCCGCCGGCGGTGACGCCGGACGGGTTGATCGTCGCCGGCGGCGGCCCGGGCACCGAGCTGGTTGCGTTCACCGACCGCGGCGAGTTCGCCGAACAGGTGTGGCGGCGCGAAGACGCCGCTCCGCTGTCGTCGTCGAGCCTGGCCGGAAAGATCGGCTACACCGTTGTCGCCGGCACCAGCGTCGGGCCGGCGGGCTTGTCACTGTTGGTGTTCGACCCGGCCGACGGACACAGCGTTAACAGCTATCCGCTGCCCGAATCGCGTGGGTTCCCGCTCGGGGTGTCAGTCGGTCATGACCGGCGGGTGGTGGTTGCCACCAGCGCCGGTCAGGTCTTCAGCTTCGCCCCGGCTTAAGACGACCACGGCGACCCGCAGCGCCCGGCTCCGCCGCGCTTGCGATCGCCTAAGCGGTCACAGGGCCAGCGGCGGGAGCGCGGTGCGCGGCACCTTCACCGAGGTGGCACCCGAACTCAGCGGCAGCAACTCACCGGGCGCGAAGTAGAAGATCACGTCCTCGTTGGTGACGGCGAAGTTCTGGTAGTGCGAGGAGTCCATCCCCGAACCCGACGAAATCAGGATCGCCGGCACTCCGGTCTGGCGCTCGAGGTCGCGCTGCACGACCGGAAAGATCGCTTCCAGCGGCTTGCTGCCGGGCGCGAACAGTGTCTCGAAGGTGATCGGCTTGCGGTTCGCCAGATCGTAGTTGAAGGACTGGTACCAGGTGGACGGCTGCGGGCCGCCGAGATCCTGAAAGATCTTGAGCACAACACTCTGGGTGCCCTTGGCGGGCGGGCCGGAGCGGTGCTGCTCGGAGGTGGCGTCCATCTCGTAAGGCATGTCGCGCGACCCGGGCGACTTGGCCACGGTCAAGAACCCGTCGCGGTTCTGCACCAGGTAGTCGGTGAGCGTCTGCTGGTCGGGGTAGTCGACCGGGAATTTCATGTCCAGGGTGTAGCTGGCGGTCGATGAGTGGACGTGGCACAGCTGCCCGGTGTCGATCGTCCCGCCAAGTTCCGCGCAGGGCGGCGTGGCGAGCGCCACGGACATCCCCAGCCAGCCGCCCACTGCCCCGCCCGCCAACACGGCGGCCACCAGAATGCGCATTGTCGGTTCGTCTCGCTTTGTCTCGCCTTGCCGCAGCAAGCAGGAATGGCTCGAAGCCGACAGCTTACCGGGCCATTCAGCGTGACGGATGGCAGACGAAAGCAATCGGTCGAGCCGCTGTCCCCGCCCCAATCCTGGTGATCACGACCGAGAGCGCCGCGCGCCCGCGCAACCGCAGCCGACGACGCAGCGCATCGGGGTCGGCTTGCACGTCACGCACGCCGCGGACCAGGATTTCCAGGCTGCCGCAATCGTGGGCGGTCAGCGCCTGACGCAACCGCTTCTCGCTGTAGGCCAGCGTCTCGACTACCTCGAATCCGCGCACCCCGTCCGGTAGTTCGTCCCCGGACAGGTAGGCGATATCAGGATCGAGCTGCCACAGCCGGTGCCGGGCACCGTAGTGACGGACCAGGCCGGCCCGCACCACCGCACCGTCGGGATCGATGATCCAGCGCCCCGCCGGCCGCACATCACAGTCGGCCGGTTCGGCGTCGGTGATCTGCTCGTCGCGGTCCAGGATGGTGGCCCGGCGGCGCACACCGGCCGCGGCCAGACCTGGCGACCACAGGCAGGCTTCCCGCACGGAGGCCCGCCACGAGGTGACTTCGATCTCGCCTTCAAAGCCGAGCATCCCAATCTTCTCGAAATCGATTCCGGGAGCGGCCTTTACAACGATGTCGCGTCCTGCATAGGCATCCAGCAGCCCGTCCAGGGCGGGCTGGAAGTCGGCTGGGTCAAAGCGACGCCGTCCCCCGCCGCGCCGGCCAGGGTCGGCCAGCACCACCGTGTCGCGGGTGACCGGCGTCAGTGCGTCGGCCCGGATTACCACGGCCCCTCCCAGGTTGTGGCGCGTCATCGCCAGCCGTACCGGGTCGATGTCGCTGCCCAGCACCCGTTCGGTCAGCTCTGACAGCGCCGCCACTTCGGTGCCGATCGAGCAGGTCACGTCATGCACGACGGCATCCGGCGCGGCGGCATTGATCCGACGCGCCCGATGTCGCGCTACCGGTGCTGCGCTGGCCTGCTGTAGTGCCTCGTCGGTGAACAGCCACTGCGACGTCCCGGGCAACTCGGCCAGCTTGGCCGCCGCCCGCCGGCGTAGCAGGACGGTCTCGACCAGTGCAGGTGCCCGGTCGCCGAAGCGCCCGCGCACTGCGGAG
>JBDTEP010000173.1:0-3529 GCA_039922455.1 Mycobacterium sp.
GCCGAACTGGCCGCCGAGTTCGGCCCGATCAACGGCGACATCGCCGCGGCAGCCACCCGGCCGGCCGAGCCACCCCAGGCCGGGGTCGCCGCCGCGGCACCCAAGTCGGCCCCAAAGCCGGCTCCAGTGCCGGTGATCACCCGGACCGGTCCGGCCCGCAACATCGTGATCGAGAGCCTCGGCGTGTATCTGCCGCCCCGCGCGGTCTCCACCGAGCAGGTGTTGGCCGACTGCGTCAACGAGGTGAAGATCCCACTGGAACGGCTCACCGGTATCAAGAACCGGCGGATGGCCGGCGACGGCGAGTACTCGATCGACCTGGGCCGTAAGGCGATCGGTGACTGTCTGTCCCGGTCGAGCTATCAGCCCGAAGAGATCGACCTGGTGATCGCCTGCAACATCTCCCGTTGCGACGGCCCGGAGCACCTGTTTACTTTTGAGCCCAGCACCGCCTCCCAGCTGCGCGACCAGCTGGGGCTGACCAACGCCGTGTGCTTCGACATCAACAACGCCTGCGCGGGCATGTTCACCGGCGTCAGTGTGGCCGAGGACTTTCTCAAGACCGGCTTGGCGCGTAACGCCCTGGTGGTCAGCGGCGAGTACATCAGCCACATCACCGAGACCGCGCAGCAGGAGATCGAAGGCGCGATGGACCCGAGGTTAGCCTGCCTGACCGTCGGTGATGCCGGTGCGGCGGTGGTGCTCGAACTCGGGCCCAACGACCGGGTCGGGTTCCACGACCTCGACCTGGCGACCTACAGCGAATTCGCCAAGCTGTGCATCGCCAAGGCCACCAACGGCCCGCACGGCGGCGCCATCATGGTCACCGACTCGGTCACCCAGACCGCGATCGCGGTGAAGCACTCGGTTCCTTACGTGGCGGCGGTGATGCAGCGACACGGCTGGCGGCCCGAGACAGCCGACCAGCTGCTGATGCACCAGACCTCCGAGGCATCGATCAACGATGCGATCCTGACCATCAACCGAGTATTCGGTGCCGGTGCGGCCAGTCGGGCCAACACCATCTGCAACCTCGCGGAGCGCGGGAATACCGCCACCACAACGCATTTCGTTGCGCTATATGACTACATCAACTCGGGCCGGATCAACTCCGGCGACAACGTGGTGCTGTCCATCACCGGCTCCGGACAGACCATCGGCACGGGGCTGTACACCTTCGACGACCTGCCGGACCGGATGCGACGGGCGGCCAACGGCCAGGCCGTACATTCCGGCCGCGCGGGCAGGTCCGGCCGGACCGATGACGGCCGTCGGGAACTGCCGGCGACACCGCGGGTGCGCATCGAGGGCATCGGCATGGCTGTGCCGAATGCTGGCCCCGGCGGCCCGCAGCCCAGCTCGATCCAGTTCGCCGTCGATGCCGCCACCGCTTGCTTGGACGACAGCGGTGTCGACAAGTCCCACGTCGGCCTGCTAATCCACGCTGGTGTCTACCGCGACGAATTCCTCAGCGAACCGGCGGTCGCCACCCTGGTCGCCGGGGAGGTGGGGATCAACGCCGAACCGGAGTCTGCGGACGCGCCCAAGACCTTCGCGTTCGACATCCTCAACGGCGCGGTCGGGTTCCTCAACGGCTGCCATGTGGCCGCCGGTATGATCGGCGCCGGACGGACCGGTCACGCCATGGTGCTGGCCTCCGAAGTGGAGAACAACACCCCGGCAAGCGGCTACCCGCGTACCGGTATCAAGGAGACCGGCTCCGCGATCATGCTGAGCCCGAGCAGCGGCCCGGAAGGTTTCGGCCGGTTCGTCTTCGAGCACCACCCGGAGTACCGGGGGGCGCTGGCCACCTACACCCAGGACCGCGACGGCCAGATGTGGCTGCGGGTCGACCGCGATCCGAACTTGTCCGCGATCTACGTGAGTTGCCTGCCGTCGGCGGTCAAGGAATTGCTGACGCGGGAGACGCTGAAGCCCGAAGAGATTGCGCTGGTGTTCCCCCCGTATCTGCCCGGGGCCGCGCTCGACGACCTCGCCGCGCGCATCGGTGTGGACCGGTCACGGTTCGTTGATCTCGAGGCGCAGGGCTGGACCAGTGACCCGTTCAGCTCGACCCTGCCGTATCAGATCGCCGATGCCCGGCAGCGCGGGCTGGTCAAGCCGGGCGACGTCGCGCTGATCATGGCCGTCGGCTCCGGTGTCGAGGTTGGCTGCACCACCTACCGGTTCTGAACCCGATGCGTGCATTCGTCACCGGGGGAACGGGATTCGTCGGCTCGAACCTGGTGGCCGCGTTGCTCGACCGCGGCATGCAGGTGCGGGTGTTGCGACGCGCTACGTCGTCGATGGCCGCCCTGGACGGCTTGGACTGTGAGAGCCGGATCGGTGACGTGCTCGATGGCGTAGATGCGCTGGCCGAGGCGATGGCTGACTGCGACTGGGTGTTCCACACCGCGGCGGTCTCGGACTACTGGCGTCACCGGACCCAGACGCGGCTGTACCGCACCAACATCGACGGCACCCGCGACATGGCCGCCGCAGCTCAGCGCGCCGGGGTGCAGCGTTTCGTGTACACCAGTTCGCTTGCCGCCTTGGGTGTCCCGGAGCGCGGTCATCAGCTGGTCGAGACCGACGAATTCAACATCCGCCCCCGGCAGTTCCCCTACGGACACAGCAAGCACCTCGCCGAGGCCGAACTACGCAAGGCCGTCGTGGCGGGCTTGCCCGCGGTGATCGTCAATCCGTCGGTGGTCATCGGGCCCCGCGACGTCAACCGCATCGCCAGCGCGATGCTCGTCGAAGCGCAGCACGGCCGGCTGTGGTTCGCCGCTCCCGGTGGCACCAACTTCGTCTCGGTGGACGACGTGGTGGCGGGCCACATTGCCGCCGCCGAACGGGGCCGGGTCGGCGAACGCTACATCCTGGGCGGCGAGAACCTGTCGTTCCGCGAGGCGTTCACAGGCGCCTGCGAGCTCGTCGGACGGCGTGGTCCCTCGATCATGTTGCCGCGCTGGTTTATTCCGGTGGCGGCGGCGGGTGTCAGCGTAGCCCGCACCGTCGTGGGACCCCGGCTGCCGATCGACGCCAGGCAGATGCGGTTGTCGAAGGCGGAGATCTTCGCCGATGCCAGCAAATCCCGCGAGGAATTGGGTGTGCCGTTCACACCGTTCCGCACCGCGCTGCGCGGCGCCTACGACTGGTACCGCGCCAACGGCTACCTGGACCGCTGACTCTAAGCCGCCATCGGGTCGTCGTCGGCGGGGAAGTGTCGCCTGACGAGTTCGTCGAGGTCCATGGCGTCGTAACTGTCCTGTAAGCCTTGCAGGGCGGCGTCGTATTCAGGGTCGCCGGGCAGGGGGTCGCCGGGCAGGGAGTCATCGGGCCACGGCCAGTCTGAGTCGGGCGGCGGTTGCTCATCGACGTCGACGTCGGGTGTATCAGCGGGTTGGGTGCCCCGAAGATGGTTGATGACATCGTCGATGAAGTGATACGGATTCACCCGGGGTTGGCCGCGTTCGAGTGCCGGTGGCGGAATCCACTCCACCTGGCCGGTGGGCCCGAGTGTGGT
>JBDTEP010000174.1:0-37564 GCA_039922455.1 Mycobacterium sp.
GTTTGGCCGATGCGCTCGCCGATCCCGGTCCCGCGGAGCGTTATTCGGCTGCCGGATACCGGCGCGTGGTCGCACTGGCCGAGGAGCTGACTGCGCTGCGCGGGCATCTGTGGCATCCGCTGCCCGACCTGGTCGCGGAAGTACGGCGGATGCTCGGCCTGGACTGCGAGGTGCTCGCCGCGCAGCCGGTGGCGGCGGGCGCGGGCGGCACCGAACAACTCGACGCGTTCGCTGACGTGGTCGCAGGCTACGTGGACGGGATCGGCGCCTCGGCGTCACTGCCGGGCCTGCTGGGCTACCTGGACGCGGCCGCGGTGGTGGAGAACGGGTTGGCGCCGGCGGCACCGGCGGTCGCCGCCGATCGGGTCCAGATCCTCACGGTGCACGCTGCCAAGGGGTTGGAGTGGCAGGTGGTGGCGGTACCGCACCTGGTGGCCAGGGTGTTTCCGTCGACCGCGTCGCGACGTAGTTGGCTCACCGACGCCGCCGAACTGCCGCCACTGCTGCGCGGCGACCGCGCTGAGCTGGGCTCTCACGGCGTGCCGGTTCTCGACACCGCCGCGGTCACCGACCGAAAGCAGCTGTCCGACGTCATCTCCGGGCATCAACGCCGGCTGGATCAGCGCCGTGTCGACGAAGAGCGCCGGCTGCTCTACGTGGCGGTCACCCGCGCCGAGGAGACCCTGTTGGTCTCCGGCTACCACTGGGGTGTCGGCGAGGCCAAGCCGCGCGGTCCGTCGGAATTCCTGACCGAGCTCAAGGCGGTGATCGACAGTTCGACCGAGGCCGGGCAAACCCCCGAAAGCGGGTGCTACCCCCACTGTGGAGTGATCGAGCAGTGGGCGGCGCCGCCGGCCGATGGAGAACGGAACCCATTGTCCGACAACGTCGAAGAAGGGGTATGGCCGGCCGACCCGTTGGTCGGGCGGCGTGGCGATGTCGAGCGCGGCGCAGCACTAGTCGCGTCGGCGAGCAACGATGAACTCCACGGCGTACACCAAGACGGCCCGCCGGCGACCGGCCCGTGGACCGCCGACGTCGATGCGTTGCTGGCCGAGCGGGCCCTGGCCGCCGTGCCGCCGGCCCGGACGCTGCCCAATCAGGTCTCGGTGAGCAACCTGGTCGAGTTAAGTCGCGACCCCGCCGGTGCGGCGCAGCGGCTGGTCCGCCGGCTCCCGACCCGACCCGACCCGCATGCGTTACTGGGCACCGCGTTTCACGACTGGGTGCAGCGGCTCTACGGCGCCGAGCGGCTGTTCGAGCTCGACGACCTGCCCGGTGCGGCCGACGCCGACACGGCCCGGGCCAATGCGCAAGAGCTGGCCGACCTGCAGGCTGCGTTTCTGGATTCGCGGTGGGCGGCCCGCACCCCCACCGCCGTCGAGGTGCCCTTCGAGATGGCTGTCGGGCAGATCATGGTGCGGGGCCGCATCGATGCGGTGTTCGCCGAGCCGGACGGCGGCGTCACGGTGGTGGACTGGAAGACCGGCGCGGTACCGGACGGGCCTGAAGCGCGACGCCACGCCGCCGTCCAGCTCGGGGTGTACCGGCTGGCGTGGGCCGCGCTGACCGACTGTCCGGAATCGCGGGTGCGGGCCGCCTTCCACTACGTGCGCAGCGGGACCACCGTGGTACCCGACGAACTGCCCGATTTGGCCGAGCTCGCCGCACTGCTCAACTGTTGACAACACGTGTGGTTACAGTGGGTCCGTGCGTCAGGCTGACCGATGACTGTTCGTCGTGGCGACCGCTAGGTGGCGGCGGCTGCGCGGCCTGGATGAATCACTGACCGCTCAGCCCAGCCATGCGCTCGTGAACCGCATGCGGATCCCCCAGGGGAAGGTCGGCCCCGGCCGCACCGTCTATCGCCGTATCGGCATCGCGTTCGCGGCCCTGCTGGTGTCCACCCTCTTCGTCTACGTCGACCGCGACGGGTACCAGGACGTGCAGGGCGACCGGTTGACCTTCCTGGATTGCCTCTACTACTCGGCGGTGACACTGTCGACGACCGGGTACGGCGACATCACTCCCATCACCGAGCACGCGCGGATGATTAACGTCCTGGTCATCACCCCGCTGCGGATCGCGTTCCTGATCCTGTTGGTCGGAACGACCGTGGAGGCGTTCACCGAGAATTCTCGGCAGGCGTTCCTTATTCAGCGTTGGAGGCGCAAAGTGCGAGACCACACCATCGTCATCGGTTACGGCACCAAGGGCAAGACCGCGATTGCGGCCATCCTCGGCGACAAAGCGACGACGCTGAACGACATCGTGGTGGTGGACAGCGACCAGGCGGTGCTCGATCGCGCCGAGGGCAAGGGGCTGGTGACGCTGCGCGGTGACGCCACCAAGTCCGATGTGCTGCGGCTGGCCAGCGCCCAAAACGCGGCGGCGATCGTGGTGGCCACCGGCCGCGACGACACCGCGGCGCTGGTCACGCTGACCGCCCGCGAGATCGCCCCCAACGCCACCATCGTGGCGGCCATTAGGGAAGCCGAGAATCAGCACCTGCTGCATCAGTCCGGCGCCAATTCGGTGGTGGTGTCCTCCGAGACGGCCGGGCGGCTGCTCGGTATCGCTACCACCACGCCCAACGTGGTGGAGATCATCGAGGACCTGCTCACCCCGGACGCCGGCTTCGCCATCGCCGAGCGGGAGGTGGAGCCCAAGGAAGTCGGCGCATCGGCGCGACATCTCAACGAAATCGTGCTCGGCGTGGTCCGTGACGGTCAGCTATTGCGGGTGGACGCCCCCGAGGTGGATGCGATCGAGGCCGGCGACCGGCTGCTCTACGTGCGCAGCGTGGCGACCCAGTGACGATCGCAAGCGCGGCGAAGCCGGGCGCAGCGGGTCGGCACGGGGAGGTGACGATCGCAAGCGCGGCGAAGCCGGGCGCAGCGGGTCGGCACGGGGAGGCATAGTGGTGAACTTCCACCTACGCCAGGTGCCGCTGCTGTCGAGGGTCGGGGCCGACCGGGCTGACCAGTTGCGCACCGATACCGACGCGGCCACCGCCGGTTGGTCGGCCGCGGCGCTGCTGCGGGTCGATCCCCGCAACCAGGTGCTAGTCGCCAACGGCCGGGTGGTGCTGCACGACACCGGCGAACTGGGCGACACGCCGCCGCCGCATGCGGTGTTCCTGGGCTGCGTCGAGGATGGCCGGCATGTCTGGGCGATTCGTGGCGCTTTGCAGGCACCGGCCGGCCGGGACGTCTCGGTGCTGGACCTGCGTGCGACCGGCGATATCTTCGACGACGCCAGCGCCCAGCTGGTGTCCGCGGCGATTGCCCTGCTGAATTGGCATGACAACGCAAGGTTTTCGGCCGTCGACGGCACCCCCACCAAGCCGGTGCGGGCAGGGTGGGCGCGGGCCAACCCGCTTACCGGCGCCGAGGAGTTCCCGCGGATCGACCCGGCGGTGATCTGTCTGGTGCACGACGGCGCCGACCGCGTGGTGCTGGCCCGACAGCACAACTGGCCGGTCCGGATGTTCTCGCTGCTGGCGGGGTTCGTCGAAGCCGGCGAGTCGTTCGAGGCCTGCGTAGTCCGGGAGGTCCACGAAGAGGTCGGGCTGTCGGTGCGTGACGTGAGCTACCTGGGCAGTCAGCCCTGGCCGTTCCCGAGGTCGTTGATGGTCGGCTTCCATGCCGTCGCCGACCCGGGGCAAGAGTTCATCTTCAGTGACGGTGAGATCACCGAGGCCGCATGGTTCACCCGCGACGAGGTCCGGGCGGCGCTCGCTGCCGGAGCCTGGGACGCCGGCTCCGCGGAGGCGAAACTGCTGCTGCCCGGGTCGATCTCGATCGCCCGGACGATCATCGAGTCCTGGGTCGAAGCCGTCTGATCACCACCCCTGCGCGAGACGGGTCAGCGGGCCAGCTGTGCCAGCTTCGCCTTTACCTCACGCCCGGTCGGGTTCGTCAGGGTCGAGCCGTCGGCGAAACGCAGCGTCGGAACGGTCCGATTGCCGCCGTTGACCGAGCCGACGAACTCCGCGGCGGTGGGGTCGCTCTCGATGTCGATCTCGTCATAGGCGATGTCGAACTTCTTCAACACGGTCTTGAGCTGGCTGCAGTAGCCGCACCAGCGGGTGGTGTACATCACGAGCGGCGAATTGCTGACGGTCATAGCTGTTCAAACTAGCTGAACCGGCGTCAGGGGCTCCTGTCAAGATGGACACCATGCCTGATCCGCTGATCGCTGCCCTGGACGACGAGCAGCGCGCCGCGGTGCTCGCGCCGCGCGGGCCGGTGTGCGTGCTGGCCGGGGCCGGCACCGGCAAGACCCGCACCATCACCCACCGGATCGCCCAACTGGTTGTGGGCGGTCACGTCGCACCCGGGCAGGTGCTGGCGGTGACGTTCACCCAGCGTGCCGCCGGCGAGATGCGGTCCCGGCTGCGCGCCCTGGGCTCGGCCACCAATGGGGCCGCCGGGGTCGGTGCGGTTCAGGCGCTGACGTTCCACGCCGCCGCGCGCCGGCAGCTGCGCTACTTCTGGCCGCGGGTGGTCGGTGACACCGGCTGGGAACTGCTGGACCGCAAGTTCGGGGTGGTCGCCCGTGCCGCCGGGCATGCCGGGCTGCGATTGAGCAACGACGACGTTCGCGACGTGGCCGGCGAGATCGAGTGGGCGAAGGCCTCCCTGATCGGGCCGGAGCAGTATCCGGCCGCGGTGGCTGCGGCCGGCCGGGATACTCCGGTGGACGCCGCGCAGCTGGCCGACGTCTACGCCGGCTACGAGGCGCTCAAGGCCCGTGGCGAAGTGGCGATGCTCGACTTCGATGACCTGCTACTGCACACCGCCGCCGCCATCGAGAACGATGCGGCGGTGGCCGCCGAATTTCGGGACCGCTACCGCTGTTTCGTCGTCGACGAATACCAGGACGTGACCCCGCTGCAGCAGCGGGTGCTGTCGGCCTGGCTGGGGGAGCGCGACTACCTGACCGTGGTCGGCGACGCCAACCAGACCATCTACTCGTTCACCGGCGCCTCCCCGCGTTACCTGCTCGACTTCACCCGTCGGTTCCCCGACGCCGCCCTGGTGCGCCTGGAGCGCGACTACCGGTCCACGCCGGAGGTGGTGTCATTGGCCAATCGGGTGATCGCCGCGGCCCGCGGGCGGGTGGCCGGTAGCAAACTGAAGTTGGTCGGTCAGCGCGATCCGGGCCCGGTACCGACCTTTCGGGAGCATCCCGATGAGGTCGCCGAGGCCGCCGCGGTTGCCAAGTCGATCGCCCGGCTGATCCAAGACGGCACGGCGCCGGCCGAGGTCGCAGTGCTCTACCGGATCAACGCGCAGTCGGAGGTGTACGAGGAGGCGCTTACCGAAGCCGGTATCGCCTACCAGGTCCGCGGCGGGGAGGGGTTCTTCACCCGCCAGGAGATTCGCCAGGCGATGGTGGCGTTGCGCAGGGTTGCCGAACGCGGCACCGATGGCGCTGGGCCTGATGGCGGCCCCTCGCCGCTGTCAGACACGGTGCGTCAGGTGCTCGAACCGTTGGGGTTGACGGCTGAACCACCGAGCGGGGCCAAGGCGCGGGAACGCTGGGAGGCGCTCGGTGCGCTGGCCGAACTGGCCGACGACGAAGTGGCGCAGCGCCCGGACCTGGACCTGCCCGGCCTGATGGCCGAACTGCGGGTGCGCGCCGACTCCCGGCATGCGCCGACGGTGCAGGGCGTCACGCTGGCGTCCTTGCATGCCGCCAAGGGACTGGAGTGGGACGCGGTGTTCCTGGTGGGGCTCGCCGACGGCACGTTGCCGATCTCGCATGCCTTGGCGCACGGCGCGGACAGCGAGGCCGTCGAGGAGGAACGCCGCCTGCTCTACGTCGGCGTCACCCGTGCCCGCATCCACCTGGCGTTGAGTTGGGCGCTGGCCCGTGCCCCGGGCGGGCGGGCCGGCCGGAAGCCGTCCAGATTCCTGATCGGTATTGATGACGCAGTGCCGCAGTCCGATTCTCGGTCGCCCACCCGGCGCCGGGCCCGCGGCGCCCCGAAGTACTGCCGGGTCTGCAACAAGACCCTGGGCACGCCGGCGGCCATCATGTTGAGCCGCTGCGAGACGTGCGCGGCCGACGTCGACACCGAGCTGTTAGTCGCGCTCAAGGACTGGCGGCTACGTACCGCCACCGAGTTGAAAGTGCCCGCCTACATCGTATTCTCCGACAACACGCTCACCGCGATCGCCGAGATGCTGCCGGTGGACGAGGCCGCCCTGGTCACCATCCCGGGCATCGGCGCACGCAAGCTGGAACAGTTCGGTTCTGACGTGCTCGAACTGGTCCGCAACCGGTAGCCGAGCCCGGCCATGGGCTCTGACCCGTCTCGGGCGGTAAATCGGTTGTGGGGCCCGGCCCCGACCGGCTAACCTCGGACGCCATGACCACGATCAGTGTCTTGCGGGTACGCCCGGCCGGCGCGCGCCATGCCGCTGCCGAGGCGGTGGCGCTGCGTCTTTGCCATGCAGTTGCTGCCGCCGTTGACGCGTCCGTGCATCGGGGTTCGCCTTAGGCTCGCAGCCTCAGCCACCCGATGGCCACGGACCCGACCAGGATCCGTGGCCATTGTTTTCTTCACCGGCACCTCGCCGCCCGGCCCGGATCACCCAGCCCGCCGAACCGGAAAAGCAGGTGACCAACCCGATGTCCACCACCACAGTGCGCAACCGAAAACTGCCGGAGTTGGCGTGCAACCGCGACCCCGACCTGTGGTTTGCCGATAACCCGGCCGACTTGGAACGAGCCAAGGCGCTGTGCGCCGACTGCCCGATCCGCCGGCAGTGCCTCGCGGTGGCATTACAGCGCGCCGAACCGTGGGGGGTGTGGGGCGGCGAGATTCTCGACCGCGGGACCGTGATCGGCCGCAAGCGGCCCCGCGGCCGGCCCCGCAAGGAGCCGGTCGCGGCGTGAAGGTTTAGGCCGACGGCCCGACTGCTTCGACGTCGGGATCGGCGAAGCCCGGCACCAGTTCCTCGGAGAGCCGCTTGATCGGCACGTGGGCGTCGAGCTGACACATGATCGCCGTGGTCGAGGCGAGCACCCGCATCGGCATCGCCAGCTTCGGCGGCAGGTCCAGCTGACGAGCGGTCTTGAGTTGCTCGACGGGGCGTTCCAGCTGCTTGCCCGCCATCCGCTGCAGCCACCTGCGGGTGTAGTGGAAGATCTCGGGCTCGACGGGCTCGACGTACTGGCGCAGCATCTCGTCGATCTCGCGCACCGAGACGTCCTGGCCCTTCTGGATGAAGCCGCCCCGGCGCATCGTGGCGATGACCTGCTCGTAGTCCTTGTCCCGGGCGTAGCGGACCGAAGCGCCCAGTTCCGGTGGAAACCCGCCGGGCATCGGCGCCACCGCACCGAAGTCGATAACGCCCATTCGGCCGTCCGGCAGCAGCATGAAGTTGCCGGGGTGGGCGTCGCCGTGGATCAGCTCCAGGCGGCGCGCCGCATCCCAGGTGAACTCGCAGAGCCGGGTGCCCATCAGGTCGCGCTGCTCTACGGTGCCGTTGCGGATGATCTCAGCCATGCCGATGCCCTCGATCCACTCCTGGATCACCACCTTGGGGGCGCTGGCCACTACGTTCGGGATGAGGAAGTGGGGGTGGCCGGCGTAGGCCTTGGCAAAGATTCGCTGGTTGTCGGCCTCGAGCCGGTAGTCGAGTTCCATCTCGGTACGTTCGATCAGCTCGTCGACGACACCCTGCACGTCAATCCCGGGGGCCAGCTGCTTGAAGACGCCGGTCAACCGCCGGATGGTCTTCAGGTCGGCGCGCAGAGCCTCGTCGGCGCCGGGGTACTGGATCTTGACCGCGACCGGGCGCCCGTCGGACCACACCGCCCGGTGCACCTGGCCGATGCTGGCTGAGGCGAAGGGCTTGTCGTCGAACGAGGTGAACCGCTCCCGCCATTTGGTGCCCAGCTGCGCGTCGAGCATCCGATGCACCTTGTCCCCGGACATCGGGGGTGCGTCCTTCTGGAGCTTGGTCAGTGCCTCCCGGTAGGGCTCGCCGAACTCCTCGGGGATGGCCGCTTCCATCACGGACAGGGCCTGCCCGACCTTCATGGCGCCGCCCTTGAGCTCACCGAGGACGGTGAACAACTGATTGGCCGCTTTCTCCATGAGCTCGGCGGTGACCGCGTCTTTCGACTTGCCGGTCAGCCGCTTCCCGAGCCCGAGCGCTGCCCGGCCGGCAAAGCCGACCGGCAGGGTGGCCAGCTTCGCATTGCGCGCCGCGCGCCCGCGTTTGATTTCTGACACGTCCCCATCATCCACGACGGTGTTGTGGTGTCGGTCACCGCGTTGGCAATCGTCGGTGCCCGAGCCGACGTCAGCAATCGCACAGCGGGTGCCGGACCCAGTGCCGCGTCATGATCGACCCGGCGGACAGATCCACTTCCAGGGTGGCGTTCAGCGTCGGCGGGGGTGCGAGTTTCCGGCCGCCGGCCATCCCGCGCACCGCGGCGATCACCTGGTCGACCTGGCTCAGCGCCAGTGCCACCGTCGCCAGCACCGTGGCGCGGTCGGTGTGGGCAACGGTGTTGCGCAACTGGGCGGCCACCGCCGGCCAGGCGGCGTCCCGGTCTCGGCGGTGCAGATCTGCGCACCCCAGGCAACTGGTCAGGCCGGGTAAAACGAGCGGGCCGATGACGCCGGTGCCATCACGCACCCGCACCGGCAGGTGCGGCACCCGTTCGGCGTGCAGTTCACGCACCAACCGTGGGTCGGCGACCAGGTAGTCGGAGAGCACCACCAGATCGGTACCGGCGGTGCTCACCGCGGCGTGCCGGTGGCTGCTGTGCCGGACCACCGCACCCGAGCAGCGCAGCGATTCGACCAGCAGATCCGATAGCGGTCCGCGGCCGTGTACCCGCAGCGATACCGTCCGGCGGTGCCGGCGCGGACCGGCGTCCCGCACGACGACGCGCGCTTCGACCAGCGCGGCCAGCAGGTTGTCGACGTCGGCGGCCTCCACCGGGCCGTGTTGAGCGGCTTCGCGCCGCAGCGCGGCGGCGGTGGACGGGGTCTGCATCGAGCGCAGTACGGCGGCCAGCCCGGCCGGGGTTAGTCCATGGGGTGGATGCACCAGCACCGCGCGCTGTGGGTCCCAGCCGACCTGCACTGCGCCGTCCGGTCGCAGCAGCACCGGCAACGCCGGGTCCAGCGCGTAGGCGGGGTTCTCGGATTCAACCCTGGTCACGCACCCGACCCTGTCACGACGAGGGTGTCCGGGCGATCAGCTATCCACAGGCCGAGCCGTCACTTGTCCTCGGTGCCGTCGGTGCCGTCGGTGTCTTCGGTGGCGCGCTGGAATTCAGCGATCGCCCGGTCGATCTCGGAATCGATGCCGCTGGTGTCGCCGCCGATGATCCGGTCGATGAACGCGGCCGGGTCATCGAGGTCGACGGCCTCAGGCAACAGGTCGGGGTGCTGCCACACCGTGTCGCGGGCGTCGACCCCGACGGCCGCGGTAAGCCGCTCCCACAGCGCCGCGGCCTCGCGCAACTTGCGGGGACGCAGCTCCAGGCCGACCAGGGTGGCGAAGGTCTGCTCGGCCGGGCCACCGGTGGCGCGCCGGCGGCGCAGCATCTCCGACAGCGCGGCGGTGCCCGGGATACGGTCGCCCAGCGCCGCGGTCACCACCGTGCGCACCCAGCCCTCGATCAGGGCCAGCAGGGTCTCCAGACGCTCCAGTGCCGCCAGCTGTTCGGGGGTCGACTTGGGCTCGAACACCCCCTGATTGAGCAGTTCCGCCATGGCCGAGGGGTCGGCCATCGACATCGGGTCGAAGCCCTGGGCCAATTCCTCGATTCCCCGGATGTCGATCTTCATGCCTCGGGCGTAGGCCTCGACGGTGCTCAACAGTTGATTCGCAAGCCACGGCACGTGGGTGAACAGCCGGTGGTGGGCGGCTTCGCGCGCCGCCAGGAACGTGACGATCTCGCTGCGCGGCTGCTCCAGTCCGGCGGCCAGTTCCTCGATCGCGCCGGGCAGCAGTGCGGCAATCCCCTTGGGGCCCAGCGGCAGTCCGATATCGGTCGAGGTCAAAACTTCCCCGGACAACCTGCCCAGGGCCTGGCCGAGTTGCGATCCGAAGGCCAACCCGCCCATTTGCGACATCACCGACAGCAGCGGGCCGGCCATGCTTTTGGCCTCGTCCGGAAGCGCCGAGGCCCACACCGAGGAAACCTCCTCTGCCATCGGGTCGCACAGCCGCTGCCAGGTGGCCATCGTGTGCTCCACCCAGTCCACGGGTGTCCACGCGACCGTTCCGGTGGTGCCCGCCGGCAACGACGTCGCCTCGTTGAGCCAGGTCTCGGCCAAGTGCACGGCATCCCCGATGGCGGTGGTGGTCGATGCCGTGACGGGCGCCACCGAGCCGATCGACTGGGCGGCAACCTGCCGGGCCAGGTCGTAATTGACCGGCCCAGACGATCGGCCGCCAGTGGCCACGCCGCCGGCGCCGCTGAACATCTGCCCGAGCTGGGTGAAGATCTGACCCAGGTCGCCGATGTTGAAACCGGCGCCCATACCGAACGGGTCGGTCGGTCCCGAGCCTGAACCGGGATCGCGCCCGCCGGGTCGCTCGCGGTCGGGGTCGTCCCCGGATGAGAAACCGAAAGGCAGATCAGCCATATGCCCAACGGTACCGACCGGTATCGGCCGGCGTGCGACACACGTCGCCTAAGGTCCGGCTCGCCACGTCCCGGACCGGGGCCGTTTACCATTCCGGGGGTGAACAGGCGGATTCTGACGCTGTCGGCGGCCCTGCTGCCCATGGTCGTGTTCGGCGCGCTGCTGGCGGTGGTGACGGTGCCCTTCGTGTCGCTGGGGCCGGGCCCCACCTTCGACACCCTCGGCATGGTCGACGGCAAAGCGGTGGTCGACATTCAGGGCACCACGACGCACCCCACGACCGGTCACCTCAACATGACCACGGTGTCCCAGCGCGACGGGCTGACGCTGGGCGAGGCGCTGGTCCTGTGGTTGTCCGGACGCGAACAGCTGATGCCGCGTGACCTGGTCTATCCGCCCGGGAAGTCCCGCGAGGAAGTCGACGACGACAACGACGCCGACTTCCGGGCGTCCGAGCAGAGCGCCGAATACGCCGCGTTGGGTTACCTGCGATACCCGGCGGCCGTCACCCTCGCCGATGTGCACGAACCGGGGCCGTCGGCCGGCGCGCTGCAACGTGGTGATGCGGTGGACGCCGTCAACGGAGAACCCGTGAACACCGTGGAGCAGTTCACCGCGCGGCTGGCGGAGACCAAACCCGGCGAGACGGTGACCATCGACTACCGGCGCAAGAACGCCGCACCCGGAACGGCGCGGATTGCGCTGGGAGAGAACAAGGACCGCGCCAACGGATTTCTGGGCGTATCAGTCCTGGATGCGCCGTGGGCGCCGTTCACCGTCGAGTTCAACCTGGCCAATATCGGCGGGCCGTCGGCGGGGCTGATGTTCTCGCTGGCCGTCATCGACAAGCTCACCACCGGTGGGCTGGCCGGGCCGAACTTCGTTGCCGGCACCGGCGTCATCAAGGCGAACGGCCAGGTCGACGCGATCGGCGGGATCACCCACAAAATGATCGCGGCGAAGGAGGCCGGCGCGACGGTGTTTCTGGTGCCGGCCGACAACTGTTACGAGGCCCGATCGGACAACACCGGGTTGCAATTGGTCAAGGTCGACACTCTCGCCCTGGCGGTGGACGCGTTGAACACCATCGCCGACGGAGGTCAGCCGCCCTCCTGTTGAGGATCGGTTGGCTACAGTGGGGCCGACAGGACAACCGACTTAGGGAGCGTGGCACGTGGGTATGCGACCCACCGCGAGGATGCCGAAATTGACCCCGCGCAGCCGGATCATGGTCGGCAGTGCCTTCGCCGTGATCGCGCTGCTGCTGGTGGGGCCGCGGCTGATCGACGGCTATGTGGACTGGTTGTGGTTCGGGGAGTTGGGCTACCGGTCGGTGTTCGTCACGACTTTGCTGACCCGCTTGGTCGCTTTCCTGGTGGTGGGGCTGGCGGTCGGCGGAATCGTGTTCGCCGGGCTGGCGATGGCCTTCCGCGTCCGGCCGGTCTTCGTGCCCAGCAATGGCGCCAACGATCCGGTGGCGCGCTATCGCACCGCGGTGCTGTCGCGGCTGCGGTTGGTCGGCTTCGGGATACCGGTGGGGGTCGGGTTGCTGGCCGGCATTGTCGCGCAGAGCTACTGGGTGCGCATCCAGCTGTTCCTGCACAGCGGTGAGTTCGGGATCGTCGACCCGCAGTTCGGTAAGGACCTCGGCTTCTACGCCTTCGACCTGCCGTTCTACCGGCTGGTGATCGGGCTGCTGCTGGTGACGGTCTTCCTCGCCGCCGTCGCGAACGTGACGACGCACTACATCTTCGGCGGCATCCGGTTGTCCGGCCGGGCCGGTGCCCTGAGCCGTCCGGCGCGGATCCAGGTGGTCAGCTTGATCGGCACCCTGGTGCTCCTCAAGGCCGGGGCCTATTGGCTGGACCGCTACGAGCTGCTCAGCCACACCCGCGCCGGCAAGCCTTTCACCGGTGCCGGCTACACCGACATCAACGCGGTGCTGCCGGCCAAGATGATCTTGCTCGCGATCGCGGTGATCTGCGCGGTCGCAGTGTTCTCGGCGATTGTGCTGCGTGACTTGCAGATTCCGGCGATCGGTCTGGTGCTGCTGCTGCTGTCGTCGGTGATCGTCGGCGCGGGCTGGCCGCTGATCGTGGAACAGTTCAGCGTCAAGCCCAACGCGGCGCAGAAGGAGAGTGAGTACATCTCCCGCTCGATCGCGGCGACCAGGCAGGCCTACGGGCTGACCGAGGACGTGGTCACCTATCGCAACTACAGCGGTGATGCGCGGGCGACTGCCGCACAGGTGGGCGCCGATGTGGCCACCACGTCGAACATCCGACTGCTGGACCCGACCATCGTCAGTCCCGCGTTCACTCAGTTCCAGCAGGGTAAGAACTTCTACTTCTTCCCAGACCAGCTCACCATCGACCGCTATCGCGACGGCGACGGTCAACTGCGCGACTACGTCGTGGCCGCCCGCGAACTCAACCCGGATCGGCTGATCGACAACCAGCGCGACTGGATCAACCGGCACACCGTCTTCACCCACGGCAACGGGTTCATCGCCTCGCCGGCCAACACCGTGCGCGGGATCGCCAACGACCCCAACCAGAACGGTGGCTACCCAGAATTCCTGGCGAACGTCGTCGGCGCCAACGGCAGTGTGGTCTCCGATGGGCCGGCTCAACTCGACCAGCCGCGCGTCTACTACGGTCCGGTGATCGCCGACTCCGTCGCGGACTACGCGATCGTCGGGCGCAACGGCGCCGACCGCGAGTACGACTACGAGACCAACACCGAGACCAAGAACTACACCTACACCGGTAGTGGCGGTGTCGATATCGGGAACTGGTTGTCCCGCAGCGTTTTCGCCGCAAAATTCGCCGAACGTAACTTCTTATTCTCATCGGTGATCGGCTCGGACAGCAAGATTTTGTTCAACCGCGATCCGGCCGGCCGGGTGCACGCGGTGGCGCCGTGGCTGACCACCGATTCCACGGTGTACCCGGCGATCGTGAACAAGCGGATGGTGTGGATCATCGACGGCTACACCACGCTGGACAACTACCCGTATTCGGAGCTGACATCGCTGTCGTCGGCGACCATGGACTCCAAAGATGTGGAGTTCAACCGGTTGCTGCCGGACCGGCGGGTGTCCTACATCCGCAACTCGGTGAAGGCCACCGTCGACGCTTACGACGGGACGGTGAACCTGTACGCCCAGGACGAGCAGGACCCGGTGCTGGCGGCGTGGATGAAGGTTTTCCCCGGAACGGTAAAGCCCAAGTCGGACATCTCACCTGAGCTCGCTGAGCATCTGCGCTACCCCGAAGACCTGTTCAAGGGGCAGCGGATGCTGTTGGCCAAGTACCACGTCAACGACCCGGTGACGTTCTTCTCCACATCAGATTTCTGGGACGTGCCACTGGACCCCAACCCGACCGCCAGCAGCTTCCAGCCGCCTTACTACATCGTGGCGAAAAACCTTGCCAAGGGCGATAATTCGGCGTCATATCAGCTGACCAGTGCGATGAACCGGTTCAAGCGTGACTACCTGGCCGCCTACATCAGCGCCAGCTCCGACCCGGACACCTACGGCAAGATCACCGTGCTGACCATTCCCGGTCAGGTCAACGGTCCCAAGCTGGCCAACAACGCGATCACCACCGACACCGCGGTCAGTCAGGACCTCGGTGTGATCGGACGCGACAACCAGAACCGCATTCGCTGGGGCAACCTGCTCACGCTGCCGGTGGCCCAGGGCGGGCTGCTCTACGTCGAGCCGGTCTACGCCTCTCCGGGTGCCGGCGACGCCTCGTCGTCGTATCCCCGGCTGATCCGGGTAGCGATGATGTACAACGACAAGATCGGTTACGGGCCAACGGTCGCCGACGCGCTGACAGGTCTGTTCGGGCCCGGTGCCAGCGCGGCGGCTACCGACATCGCGCCCACCGATGGCGGCGGAGCGGCCCAGGAACGTCCGGCGGCGGTCACCCCGCCGGCCGCGGCGGTGCCGCTGCCGGCGGCGGGCAGCGCCGGGCTGTCCCCGGCGAAGACCGCGGCGTTGCGCGAGATCGAAGCGGCGATCATCGCGGTGCGCGAGACCCAGCACAAGGGGGACTTCGCTGCCTACGGGGCGGCGCTGCAGCGCCTCGACGACGCCATGGCGAAGTTCAACAACACCAAGTAGCCCCCTAGCTGGACACTCTCGTGTGCTCGCGGACGGGGATGGACGTCTGTACCAGGCGATTTGGTACTCGGGGCGCATGTTAGGTAGCCTTTAGATACCGACGCGGGGTGGAGCAGCTCGGTAGCTCGCTGGGCTCATAACCCAGAGGTCGCAGGTTCGAATCCTGTCCCCGCTACAAAAGAGAGTGGCCCTCGGAGAATGCTCCGGGGGCCACTTTCATTCCCGTGGGAATATTCGCAAAGCTAACGAGTTTGGGAACGCTGAGATTGCCTTCGTACCGGGTCATTACGCGACAACAGTCTCGGTTGGTGGAGCACACAGGGAGATTGGCCGGTTGGACGGGGATGGAGCCGTTAGGTGCTGCGGGTATCTCAGCCGACACGGTCGAATCGGTACGTGAGCCGGTTGGGCAAATAGTCGAACGACTGGGATGTGACCCTTTGGCCGTCACCTGGTCGGGCACAGCGCCATCGCATTGGGTAACCAGCGTCGGCGTCGGCCGTGCGAACGAGCAGCACGTCTACCGAGACCCAGACTTACCCGACATCGAGATCCAGCCCGCGCTGACCACGGAGGTGAGGTCGTTGACCCACTCCGTGTCCAGCGGGGCGTCGTGCCGTACGAGAATGCGGAAAATCGCAGTACCGGCCACGATTTCGGCGAGCAGCGGAAGCTCGCCGTCATCGCTGGGTCGACCGGTCTGGCGGTCGACTCTGGTCCGGAAGGTCGCGAGACTGCCGGCGAACCGCGAAATCATCTTCTGGTGAACCTCTGGATCGGCCACGGTATCGGCGATCAACGCCGGAAGCGCAAGGCGGACCTCCGGGCGGTCGAACATGGTGCGCGTGGCCTCGACCAGCGCTCGGATGTCTTCTTCGGCATCGCCGGACGCACTCGGCATAGCCACGACGTCGGCCGGCAGAATCGCCTCGTGAACCAACTGCGCCTTGCCGGACCAGCGGCGGTAAATGGAGGCGGTTGTCGTCCCGGCGCGAGCCGCGATCGCTGACAGGGACAGCGCTAAGTAGCCCGTCTCGAGCAGGAGATCGCGGGTGGCGTGGATGATCGCGGCATCGATTTTGCCGTCGCGCGGCCGACCCGCAGACGACCGGATGGGTCCCTTGTCATCGGTGCGACGATCTGCTTTCATCATTGCAATATAACTCGCATCGTATCGTTATTGGAGAGTTGTGATGTTCCTCAGTCCGCTTGACGAGTATCCGATCCACCAGGCGCCGGCGCCGATCAGTGCGCCGGCCACGTCGGATCGCAACTTCTATGACCGGTCGTATTTCAACGTGCTCGATCGCGAAGGCCGTTTCATGGCGCTGACCGGGATCGGTTATTACCCTCGTCTGGGCGTCAAGGATGCCTATGTGCTTATCCGGCGCGGGGACATTCAGACCGCCGTCCGGTTCAGTGACGAGATCGACGGCGACCGTCTCCATCAGAACGTCAACGGTTACCGGCTCGACGTGGTCGAGCCTCTGCAGGAATTGCATCTGACCGTCGCAGAAACCGAGGGCATCGCGGCTGATCTGCGGTGGCGCGGTTTGTTTCCCGCAGCGTTGGAGCATCCGCATCAGATGCATTCGGAGCGCCGAGTGACTTTGCAGGCGTGCCGTTTCGCACAGCTCGGCAGCTGGCAGGGGTGGATCGATATTGACGGCGACCGCCTGACGGTCGACTCGACCACCTCAGTGGGCAGCCGTGACAGGTCGTGGGGTATCCGGCCCATCGGTGAACCAGAGCCGACCGGGCGGCCGGACTCCACATTCGGCGGCATGTGGTGGCTGTATCTGCCACTGGCATTCAACGACTATCAGATTTTTCTGATCATCCAGGAGGATCCCGACGGCCACCGCAGCCTCTACGACTGCACCCGACGCTGGCCCGACGGCAGGGTCGAACAACTCGACGGTGTGCGCGCAACGATCCACTACACGCCCGGCACCCGGATTCCTTACGGGGCACACATCGAGATGTTGACCCGATCCGGAGCCCGACTGCGGCTCGATGTCGAGTCGAAGTTGTTTGCACCCATCGCGTTTGGGTCTGGTTATGGTGGTGACTCATCCTGGGCGCACGGCACCTGGAAGGGCGGACCGTTTGCGGACCGGGTCACCTACGACTTGAAAGATCCCGAGATCATGGCACGTGCCCCTTTCAGTTTGATCGACCATGTCGGTCGGGCCGTCTGCACCGAACCCGACGGCAGCACCCACGAGGGCGCGGGATTGTTCGAGCACGCCATGATCGGCCCGCACCACCCGTCGGGGTTCCACGACTGGACCGATGTCCCCGCGGAGGAGCCGGCATGAAGGTCATGACAGCTCTGTTCAGCCCGACAGACGCGATCGAACGTGCGGCACTGCTGCGCGAAGCCGGAGCCTCCGGGGTCTTCACCTTTGAGGGGCCGCGCGAAGTCTTCACTCCGCTGGTGTTGGCTTCGACAGTCACGGGACTGGACCTGATGACCAACGTGGCCATTGCGTTGCCGCGCAACCCGATACAACTGGCGCATCAAGCAAACGACCTACAAGAAATCTCCAAGGGGCGCTTCATCCTCGGGTTGGGCACCCAGATCCGCACGCAGATCGAGAAACGCTACGGCACAGAGTTCGACCATCCGGTAGCCCGGATCAAAGAAATGGTCGGCGCGCTGCGGGCGATTTTCGCCGCCTGGAACGACGGCGAGCGGCTTGACTTCCGAGGTGAGTTCTTCCGGCACACCTTGATGACCCCGACGTTCAACCCTGGGCCGAACCCGTTCGGACCTCCGCCGATCTACCTCGGGGCGCTGGGTCCGCGAATGACCAGGGCGACAGCCGAAGTGGCCGACGGCCTACTCGTGATGCCGTTCGGGTCGAAGCGGTTCCTGCACGAAAAGACCATGCCGGCGGTCCGCGAGGGACTGGCGGCCGCGGGGCGCGACGTCGCTGCCTTGGCGATAGTCCCCGAAATCATCGTGTCAGTCGGCGAGGATCACACCTCCACGCGGATGCTCCTGGCGTTCTACGGCTCGACGCCGGCCTACCGTCCGGTGCTGGATGCACACGGCTGGGGCGACCTGCAGCCCGAACTGAACGCGATGTCCAAGCAGGGCCGGTGGCAGGAGATGGCCACGCTGATCGACGACGAGGTGCTGCACACGATCGCCGCTTGTGGTACACCGGCCGAGGTGTCCGCGCATATTCGAGACCGCGTGGACGGGGTGTCGGACCGGGTTTGCCTTTATCAGCCCGGGCCTATCGCTGTGGATGCATTGGCCGAGATCATCGACTCGTTGGGCTGACGAATGCACACCACAACTGTTGAGTTTGACGAGATCACCGACGACCGCTACGGCGGAAAGGCATTGGGGCTGGCCGAGCTGATCCGCCTTGGGCTACCTGTGCCAACGGGTTTCGTCATCGCACACGCCTCGCCGTTGCCCCTTTCGGACGCGGTGAGAGACCGCTTCGCCCATATGCAGGCAACGGGCGCCTCGCCGGTGGCCGTACGATCATCGGCCACCGGTGAGGACGGAGCCGAGTACTCGTTTGCGGGACAGTACGACACCGTGCTCGGGGTCGATTCGTTTGATGGGTTCACCGCGGCCGTGCTCCAATGCTTAGCCTCGGTCGGGTCCGATCGAGCATCTTCCTACAGCAGTCACGATGCCGACACCGCTGCGGTCACCATGCACGTGGTTGTCCAACAGATGGTCGATGCGCGTGCAGCCGGTGTGGTCTTCACCGCAGACCCGACCACCGGCCGCAGGGATCTCATGGTGATCGACGCCATCGCTGGGCTCGGTGAAGCACTCGTCGATGGGTCTGCCAGCTCTGACCATCTCGTGCTGACGGCAGACGGAACCGAAGTGGTGCGCGAGGTTGGTGACGATCCCGTCCTGTGTGACGAGGAAGTCGCCAAGATTCGTGGCGGGGCGCTGTGCGCTGCGCGGCACTGGGGCAGGCCAATGGATCTGGAATGGGCGATCGACAGGTCCGGGCAGCTGCGGTGGCTGCAGGCCCGGCCGATCACCACGCTGCCCGCCGACCTCAACGAGATGGACACTCCGGCGGCCGGCGCCTCACACGTGTACACCCGATGCAATATCGGCGAGATGATGCCAGGGGCCTTCTGCCCGCTCACCGCATCGGTATCGGGATATGCGATCGACTATGCGATGCAGATGACCCAGGTGGTGGCGCGGGCGCAGGACAGCTACGACAAGCCGTGGCTTCAAGTGGGCTACTTCTACGGGCACATGTTCTTGAACATGACCGAAGGGACGGCACTGAGTTCGGGCATTCTCGGAAACTCGTTGGAGCAGTTCTCCATGTCGATTTGCGGTCGGGTGATCGATGAACTGGAGGCCAAACCGCCACAACCATTTTTTCGCAAGCTGATCAACACCGTGAGGCTTACGTCCTACTCGCTGTTTGCCGGTCCGGCGATCCGGCGGCTCGGCGATCAGATCGCCGCTTTCTCGATCCCCACCAGCGGCGATCCCGAACATGTTTTGCAGCAGCTGGAGTCAGGCGTCGAACTTTACTGCCATGTGACCCTGGTCCACGTTCGGTCTTCGTCGCGAGCTGCGGTGTGCGCGAATGTGCTCGAAAGCTACCTGGTGCGCGATGCCGTCAAGAACGGCCGTGATGCGAACCAGGGGCAAGCGCAGGCTGCCCGACTGATGGCGGGTGCCGCCGATGTCGAGAGTGCGGTGATGGTCGACGAACTGCATGCGGTAGTGCGGGAGATCGCCGCCGGCGACACCGGCTCCGCCGAGTTTCTTGCTGCGACGCCAGCGGATGCTGTGACCCGCTTGCGCAACGCGGACACCCCTGGCGCGGTGGCGTTGCGGCAGTTCCTGTCTCGACACGGGCACCGCGGGTATCGCGAACTGTGCATGCGTGACCCCGCCTGGGCCGAGGACGCCGAAGGGCTCGGCTCGATGATGCAAGTCATGGTGCAGTCCGCACGTGATTCTGCTGACCATGGTCCTACGCGCAAATCCGTGGAAAGACCTGCGTCGCGGACGGTCCGGCTGCTCGCCCACCTGGCCCAGGGCAGCGCCCGCGGACGTGAGGAGACCAAGTCGAAGATGGCGTCGATGGCACATCGCCTCAAACTCGGATATCGCCACCTGGGGGAGGTGCTGGCCGACTCCGGGCGCCTTCCTGATGCTGACCTGGTCTTCTTCTTCGACCGCGAAGAACTGACCCGCGTGGCGAGCGACCTCGACATCGCAGATCTCGTGAAGCGGGCGCTGCAACGCCGTGATGCGCTGGCATTCCAACAGGTACTGGAGTTCGAGGACGTCTCAGTCGGGCGGCCCGCACCTATCATCGCTCGACTGCGCAACGCTTTCACCGATGACCAGATTCTGGGTCGGCCGGCCAGCCGCGGGGTCGCCGAAGGCACAGTGCGCGTGGCGAAGTCGATCCAGGATGCGCGCGAAGTACAGCGCGGTGAGATTCTTGTCGCGCCCGTCACCGACGTGGGCTGGACACCGTACTTCACCGTGATCGCCGCATTGGTCACCGACATCGGTAGCTCGGTATCGCACGGTGCGGTGGTCGCACGGGAGTACGGGCTTCCGTGTGTGGTCAACACCCTGGTGGCCACCCAGGTGCTCAAGACCGGCGATCGCATCAGGGTGGACGGCGACCGTGGCCTCATCACTCGACTCCCATAACCTGCGGACAAACCCTTCGGTAAACGGGCCACACGTAGGGCATCCACTGACCGGCGCAAACCTGCGCGCGTCGGTTCGACACGGTGCAGGCTGAGAGGCGCCGGAGACCTATTCGGGGGGAGGGGGATGTAGGCCGTGGAGAGAGGTCGCAGGTTCGAACCCTGCCCCGACTACTAAAGAAAGTGGCCCTCGGAGGAGACTCCGGGGCCACTTTCCATGGAGCACCGATCATCGCGGGGCGTGAGCCTCCGCGAGTGCGGCGGCGATATCGTCCAGCGCCCGGTCGGCTTCGTCGAACGGCCAGCGGATGAACTCGTGGATCATGCCGTCATAGCGATTGACGGTGCAGCGAACTCCCGCCGCCTGAAGTCGGGCGCCGTACTCCTCGCCCTCGTCGCGCAAACATCGAATTCCGCGGTGACGATGAGTGCGGGGTGAAGCCCTTCAAGGCACGGGGCCAACGGCGGCGAGACGTGCGCCTCCAACTTCTCGTCCACACCGTTGAGGTAGTGGTTCATGAACCACTGCTGGGTCGGCCGAGTGATGTTGCCGTACTTGCCGGCGAACTCCTGGATAGAGACGTTGCAGCGCCGAAAATCCAAGTCGGGGTAGATCAGCACCTGGCGTGCGATGGCGGGCCCGCCGGCGTCGCGTGCCATCAGGGCGACGACGGCTGCGAGATTGCCGCCGGCGCTGTCACCGGCGACCGCGATGTTCGTTTCGTCGCCGCCGAAGTCCGCGGCATTTTCGGCCACCCCCTTCGTTGCGGTATAGCCGGCACTGATCGCAGCCGGATATTTGTGCTCGGGGGCCAGCGGATAGTCGACGGATACGACGACCCGGCTGGTACGGTTCGCGAGCGCCCGGGCCAGGCCATCGTGGGTGTCGAGGTGAGGTCACCGAGCACGAAGCCGCCTCCGTAGAAGAAGACGAGCGCGGGACGCTGCTCGTCCGGCTGCGGGTGATAGATCCGGACGGTAAGTCGCCGGCTTCCGTTGCAATGACGCGATCGCGGACGCTGGCGACGGCTTCGCCCGGGCCCAGGGCTTGCTTCATGAGTTTCATGCCCTGCCGGACTTGCTCCGGGGCGAAGTCGTGCAGATCGGCAAAGTTGCTGCCGGCAAGTCGATCGAGGTGTGCTTGGACCTGCGGATGTAGCGGCATCGCGCACACCCAGCGACACCGAGTTGCGTGCGCGAATGGCCGAGAAAGCCTGCGAACTCGATGACGAGATCGCCCGCCTGTCCCGAATGCGCGATAGCCTCACCCACGCCGTGACCTGCACCCACACCCCGCTGGTCGAGTGCCCAGAGTTCAAGGCACGCATCAGCGATCTAGGCGGTGGCTAGGCCGACCGCGGCGGTTACCCGACCGACGTGATCAGGGGGCAACCGGGTGGCTTCGAACGAGCCGGCAACGGCCTTTCAGCGCAGCGCCAGCGAATCATCGCGGCGCAGCACAAAGAAATACGGCTGGCTCGCCCCGCGCATGTCCATCAGCCCGATGACCGCGTTGTCGGACAGACGCCGGAACACGTCGTTGATCGGCGCCTGGTCGTAGATCATGGTGGCGGTGTCGACGCCGCGATAGCGGGTGGTGCGTAGCCGAGCCTTCGGCTCGCTCGTCTGCAGCGGCCCGCGCAGGGCTGCGATCAGCCCCCCGTAGGAGCGGTTCCACGGTATCGGCAGCCGCATCACCGGTTTCTGGATACCGAACGCCAAGGCCGGGTTCAGCGCCCACAGCGCCGCGCCGTCCCGGGTCGGAAACAGCAGCGGGTGCACGGTTTCGGCGTCGATGAACTGCTTGCCCCACCAGCCGGTGGCGGACAGCATCCGATCCATCGGGTGCGAGGTGGGCACTTCGGCGCCGCGCCAGGTCCCGATCATGAACTCCGAGTCCACTGCGGGGGCGTCGTCGAAGATCGTCAGAGCCTCAGCGGTCGTCGCCGGAACCCTATCCAACACATCGCTGGCCAACATGCCCGTGAGCGTACTTGACAGCCGTCAAGTACATCGGGAAACGGTACTGCTCAGCCCCGCATCCGCAGCACGACTTTGCCGGCCGCGGTGCGGTTCTCCAGCGCCGCCAACGCATCCGCGGCCTGCTCCAGGTCGAACACCTCCGGATGCGGCGGGGCCACCGCGCCGGACGCCAACAGCGGCTCCAACACCGACCACTGCTGCTCCAGCTCGCCGGGATGCGACATCACCCATGCCCCCCAGCCGACCCCGAC
This sequence comes from Mycobacterium sp., assembly GCA_039922455.1. GTDB lineage: Bacteria > Actinomycetota > Actinomycetes > Mycobacteriales > Mycobacteriaceae > Mycobacterium. Next base: position 22,682 of record JBDTEP010000174.1, read on the forward strand.
CACGTCGACGTTGTTGAGCAGCAGCCGGTTCACCTTCACCGTCGGAATCTCACCGCCGGTGAAGCCAACCACCAAAAGTCGCCCGCCCGGCGCCAGCGATCGCAGTGAATCGGTGAACCGATCGCCGCCGACCGGGTCGAGCACCAGATCCACGCCCTTCTCGCCGGTCAGCTCGGACACCGCGTCGCGGAACCCGTCGGCCAGCACCGTGTCGGTGGCGCCGGCGGCTCGGGCGACCTCCGCCTTAGCCGGGGTGGAGACCACCGCGATCACTCGAGAAGCCCCCAGCGCACCGGCCAGCCGCAACGTCGAAGTGCCGATACCTCCGGCGGCGCCGTGCACCAGCACCGTCTTGCCCTCCGACAACCCACCCCGTGTGGTCAGCGCGAACAGCACGGTGAGGTCGTTGAACAGCAGTCCCGCGCCGGCCTCGAACGACACGGTGTCCGGCAGCTTGAACACCTGTTCGGCGGGCAGTGCGATCACCTGCGCCATCGCGCCGTTGAGCATCGTCAGCGCCGCCACCCGGTCGCCGGCGCGGACATGGGCGCCGGGCGGGGCGCTGCGCACCACGCCGGCTGCCTCCCCACCCGGAACGAACGGCAACTCGGGCTTGTACTGGTAGAGCCCACGGGACTGCAGCACATCGGGAAACGCCACCCCAGCGGCGTGGACCTCGATCACGACGGCTCCGTCGCCGGTCGGCTCGTCAAGGTCGACCACCCGGGCACTTGACGGTCCGTCGAGCTGGGATATCTGTACCGCGCGCATGGGCGACCCCTTCGTCAGCTGGTAAGTAGTGGCTACCCGAAAACTTAGACCACCCGGCGTACACTCGCGGTGCGGCAGTGTCGCCGCATCTGTCGATGAGGTGGCAATGAGTTCTCAACCGTCCAGTCGGCGGGGCAGTGCTGGCAGATTCCCGGCGGCGTTGCCGTCCGGTCGCACCGTGGCGGTCCAGGCGGCCGACGGAACCCGACTGCATACCCAGGTCTTTGGGCCACCGGATGGCTACCCGATCGTGCTGGCGCACGGCATCACCTGCGCCATCCGGGTCTGGGGACATCAGATCGCCGATCTGACTTCCGACTACCGGGTGATCGCCTACGACCATCGCGGCCACGGGCGCAGCGGGGTGCCGAAGCGTGGCGGGTACAGCCTCACGCATCTGGCATCCGATCTGGACTCGGTGCTCGAAGCCACCCTCAAGCCGGGGGAGCGTGCCGTCATCGCCGGGCATTCGATGGGTGGCATCGCCATCAGTGCCTGGTCGGATCGGTACCGGCACCGGGTCGCGCAGCGCGCCGACGCGGTCGCGCTGATCAACACCACCACCGGCGACCTGCTTGCCGATGTCGATCTGTTCCAGATGTCGCCGCCGATGCATCAGGTCCGGGTGCAGACAGCGCGCCGCGCGCTGCTGACGTTCGGCAATGTCCCGATCGTCGGTCCGGCGAACTTGGCGGTCCGGCAGTTCGTGAAGTTGCTTGCGGTCGGCGGTGAGGCTGATTCGTCGGTCGCGCCGTTGATCTGCGAGTTGTTTGCCAAGACCCCGGCGGCCGGCCGCGGGCACTGGGTGCGGGTGCTCGTCGACGCGCTCGGTCCGTCGCACATCAGCCTGGAGGGGCTGACGGTGCCCACCCTGGTCATCGGCAGCACCCGCGACCGGTTGCTGCCGATCGTCGCGTCGCGGCGAATCGCCGCGGACGCACCTAATCTCGCTAGATTCGTCGAGCTCAGTGGGGGACACTGCTCGATCCTGGAACACCCCGGTGCGGTGAACCGCGAGCTGCGTGACCTCGTAGAACTGGCCACCGCATCCGCCGGCGGCCTGGCGGCCGACCGCGAAATCATCTCGTAGCGGCGTTGAAAGTCCCTACCGCGCTCTGTGCGGCAGGCCGCCGACGCCGCCAGAGGTTAAGGAGCCATGGTGACCCAGTCGGGGAAGCCAGTCGGGTCGTGCCTGCCCAGCACCCCATGCTCGTAGAGCCCCCAGCCCTCCACCGGCGCGGCGTCGCCGTCGCGGCACACTGCACGCCCCACGTGGTCGATCATCCCGAAGCTGGTGCGCGCGATGATGCCCGGATCGGTCATGTCGTAGGTCAGCCGTTCGGTGAACTTCTCGCCCTTCCACATGCCGTGCAGCCAATCGGGGTCGCCACCGTAGCCGCCGCCGACGTGAATCGGCACCGGCAGTTTGGATTCCACCTCGAAAATCACCGGGGTGCCGTCGGGTCGGGTGGCCTCGATGGTGGCGCCGGTGGCAATGCGGGTGCCGGAGCGGTAGCGGGTGGAGATCCGCGGCCAGCCCAATTGCTCGATCCGGCCGTCGCGCCAGATGCGGGTGCAATCGTTGAGGGAGCGGAACCCGTCGGGCTCTTCTTGAATGATCATCACGATCGCGAAATCCGCGAATGCGATTGGCACGTATAGCCACCACATGCCCTCGAAAGGCGGGTCGGCGGGCCGGCCGGCGGGTTCGCGTTCGCCGATCGGGCGGATACCCCAGGAGCGGTCGCGTGAACCGATCCAGCTCGCCGGGTCGACGGCGATCTCCTCGCCGTCGATGACGATCTGGCCGCTCCAGGAGCCGAGTTGGGCGAAGCGCTGTGCGTCCAGGGTCACCCGGCTCCCGGTCCGCAGGACATGCGGCTGCTCCTGCACCACGCCGAACAGTCCCTGCCAGGTCAGGTCGAGTGCGATGCCCTCGGTCTCCTCGCACGTCACCCGCAGCCGGTTCAGCGGTTCGGTGATGTCGACGCGATAGGCGCCGACGTGCGGGTGAAGCCGATCGGCGTCGATGCCGTCGGACAGGTGCAGCGCGGTCTGGGTGTCGCCGCGCCTGATCAACACGAACGCGTCCTTGACGCCGAGGTTGGGGTAGTACCCGAACCCGGTGATCACGAAGATGTCGCCGGTGCGGTCGTGCGCGTTGAGGTAGGAGCGGTCATAAAAGTTGCGGTCCGAGGAACCCGGCTGGGCGATCGGTTGCGGCAGTTGATGAATCGGGAATTCGTCAAGTGGTCCGAGCATCAGTTCTATTCTCCGATCAGCCTTTTCAGCAATCCAGCGTGGTAGAAGAGGGATTCCACGTCATCGGGCTTGGGCATCTCCCCGAAGTGCACCCGACGGGTCCCGGTGCGCATGAACACGATCGCCCACATCAGGCCCGCGTAGACGTAGAACCAGTGCAGGTCACCGAGCTCGACACCGGTGAGTTGTTGGTAGGTAGCCCGCACATCGTCTTCGCGCAGCACCTGGGGCAGCCCGGGCAGTCCGGCCAGCCCGGAGAGTTCCCCGAATACCAGGTGCGCGAAGATCGCCCACGATACGTCGAGCTCGCGCGGTCCCAGGGTCACCATCTCCCAGTCCAGCACGGCCACCGGACTGAAGTCGCGGTAGAGCACGTTGCCGACCCGGGAGTCGCCCCAGCACAACACCGTTTCGCCGGCGGCCACGTCGGCCGGCCAGTGCGCCTCCAGCCAGGCGATGGTCCGGTCCAGCAGCGGCGAGCGCCCGATGTCGGGCACCGCGAAGTCGTACCAGGACCGCACCCAGTCGAAGTGCCGGTGCAACGCGGTCTCACCCGGCCGGCCCTGGTCCAAATAGGCGAATTCCTGCTCCGGGTTTGGAATCGAATGCAGTTTGGCCAGCACTTCGACGGTGCTGTCCTGCAATTGGCGTTGCTGCTCGACGGGTGCGTCGGCGAGCCAGTTGTTACCGAAGGTGTAGGGCATGACGTCGGGCGGTACCACACCGTCGACGCGGTCCATCAGGAAGAACGGGGTACCCAGGACACCGCCGGTGGGCTCCATCCAGCGCACCCGCGGCACCGGGACGTCGGTGATCTCGCCGACGCGCTTCATCACGTCGAACTGGTGATCCAGTCGATAGCTCGGAAACACCCGGACGTCCTCGACCGTGGGTGCCACCCGTGCCACCCAGCGTTCGTGGACCGGTACGCCGCCCTCGTCCCAGCGACCCGACAGCATGATCGTCTCCGACGACATGCCGTTGGTGTCGACACCGCTTTCCACCGTCACCTCGGGCGTCACCCCGTCGGGTAGCACCGTGGACAGCCATCGGGCCATTACGGTGGGCAAGGTGGTGATGTCGCGGCTGGAGCGCTGGAGTCGGTCGATGTCTGTTTCCACAGTCGGTTGGTCGACCACGGTTTCGTCCTCCGTTAAATAATTACGATACGACAGGTAGCGTTATGAAAGTAGAGCCTACATCGGTTGACAAGGGGTCCGGCGCCGGCCGGCCCCGTGATCCCCGCATCGACGCTGCCATATTGCGCGCCGCCGCGGAACTGGTTGTCGATGTCGGATATTCGAAGCTGAGCCTGGCTGCCGTCGCGGAACGGGCCGGGACGACCAAGACCGCGCTGTATCGCCGGTGGCCCAGCAAGGCCGAACTGGTGCACGAGGCGGCGTTCTCGGTGCCCCCGAGCGCGGTGGCCGAGTCGGCGGGTGACGTGGCCGGTGACATCCGGGCGATGATGGCCGGTGCGCGCGATGTTTTCACCAGTCCGGTGGTGCGGGCCGTGCTGCCGGGCCTGATCGCCGACATGGCCGGTAACGCAGAGTTGACTGCCCGCATTCTGAGCCGATTCGAGGGCCTGTTCGAAGTGCTGCGCCACTGGGTGACCGACGCCGTGAGTCGAGGCGAAGCGCGAGAGGACGTTGATCCCGGTCGACTACTGGAATTGATCGGCGGCGCAACGCTTTTCGGTATGATGCTGCGGCCAAACGCCGAGCTCGACGTTGACTGGGTGGAACAGGCGGCCGCCATCATCACTCACGGTGTGGTGGCATAGTCCGATGTCCGCATCGATTGAGCCGCTGCCGTTTCCCATCGACTGGGAGTCGCTACTGGTATTGGTGCCGCACCCCGACGATCCCGAATACGGCACCGCAGCCGCGGTGGCCAAATGGACCGCCCTCGGCAAAACCGTCCGCTACGCCCTGGCCTGCCGCGGCGAAGCGGGCATCGCGGGGATGGCACCGCAGGAAGCCGCACCGATCCGGGAGGCCGAACAACGGCGGGCAGCAGCAATCGTGGGGGTACACCCGGTTGAAGGGGTCGATTTCTGGGACTTTCCGGACGGCAACATCCGCAACACGCCGGCGTTGCGCGCCAAGATCGCGGCGGTGATCATGCAGACCCAACCCGATGTGGTGGTCACGATCTACGGTGGCGAGCAGTTCGCGCCGGGCGTACCCAACCAACGAGATCACATCGAGTTCGCCGCGGCGGTCGGCGAAGCCTGGAATTCACTTGCCGCACTGGTGAACCCACCTCGCTGGCTGTTCGAGAACGGGCCGGAGCCCACCCATGTCGAGACCGTGGACGGCTACCTCGCCGCCGCAGTCGATTCACTGGCCGCGCACGAGGTCTACCTGTCGGTGCTCGATCCGCAGACCCCGGTACGCGATCAGGCCCGCGCGGTGATCGAGATGACGACATCGGCGCACGCCGGCGGCCGGGCGGCCGGGTTCATCCTGCAAAGGACCACTGACCGATGACCCATTCCACCCTGCGGATCGGCGTGCTCGGTGCCGCGCGGATCACCCCGGTGTCGCTGCTCAAACCCGCCGCCGACAACCGCGAGGTCACGGTGAGTGCGGTCGCGGCACGCGACGCCGGACGTGCGCACGCGTTCGCCGCCAAGCACGGCATCGGCCGCGTCCACGACAGCTACGACGCGTTGATCGCCGACCCGGACATCGACGCCGTCTACAACCCGTTGCCGAACAACCTGCACGGGCGATGGACCCGGGCGGCGCTGGCCGCCGGCAAACATGTGCTCTGTGAGAAGCCGTTCACCGCCAACGCCGACGAGGCCCGTGAGATCGCCGAAGCGGCAGCGAAAACCGACCGGGTGGTCATGGAGGCGTTCCACTACCGCTACCACCCGATGACCGTGCGCATCGAGGACATCATCGCCTCGGGCGAACTGGGAGAACTCCAGCGGGTAGAGGCGGCTTTGAGCTTCCCGCTGCCAAGGTTCTCCGACATCCGCTACGACTATTCGCTCGCCGGCGGCGCGCTGATGGACGCCGGCTGCTACGCGGTGCACATGGCCCGTACCTTCGGCGGGGCGACACCGGAAGTCGTTGCCGCCCAGGCGAAACTGCGCGGCCCGCGAATTGACCGGGCCATGACGGCACAGTTGTGGTTCCCAGCCGGGCACAGTGGCGAGGTTCGCTGCTCCCTGTGGTCGTCGAACCTGCTGCAGGTCAGTGCCCGCGTGATCGGTGACCGCGGTGAGCTGCGGGCGCTCAACCCGCTGATGCCCCAGTACTTCCACCGGCTCCGGGTTCGCTCGCAGCGGGGTAAGCGGGTCGAGCGGTTCACCCACCGGGCTTCCTACGCCTTTCAGCTCGACGCGTTCGCCGACGCCGTGCTGCGCGGCGCACCGGTGCGCACCACGCCCGAGGCCGCGATCGAGAACATGACCGTCATCGACGCGATCTACCAGGCTGCCGGTCTCCCGCTGCGTCGGCCGAGTTGAGCGTCGGCCGGCCGCCGGTTCAGGCTGCCTCAGCCGCCGTGGCCCGGTTCGATGTCGTCGACGTCGGAAAACGTCAGCATGTGATCGACGTGCAGGGGCGCGTAGCCGGCGACGGGTTTCAACAGGTAGCCCAGATGGTCGCCGAGCTCGATCCGATTCAGCGTCTCGCCGACGAACCAGGCTGGCGCGTCGTCGAGGATCGGCATTCCCGCTGGGCCGCTGTGCCAGGCGCAGTGCTCGAATTTGTCGATGTCGTCGCCGGTTTGGCCGCCGAAAAGCTGGGCAAGCTCAATGTCGCGGCGCGCCAGGATATGGACGGCCAAATGTCCGGACTGGGCTGCCACCCCGAAGGTGTGGTTGGACTTGGATATCCCGACCAAGAACCTCGGCGGCTGCAGGCTGGTTTGGGTGGCAAACCCGACCAGACAACCCGAGCGATGGCCGTCGGCCGCAGTCGTCACCACGAACATGGTGTAGTCCAGCATCGCGACGAGGCGCTGAAATGATTCGTCGTGCATCTGTCCATGATGTACCCGCCGCCGACGACGGGCACGCCACGCTCAGTGGGCAAATGCGGTTGCGGCGTCCACCAGGTCGAGCAGCGGCTGCGGAAACACCCCCAACCCCACGGTGACCGCGGCGCACAGCGCGATCGTCGCCTTGCTCCACACACTGGGCTGCACCAGCTCCGGCGGAACGTCGGGGCCGTCGGTGAAGAACATCAACACGATCACCCGGACGTAGAAGTACGCGGCGACACCGCTGGCGATCACACCGATCACCACCAGCGGGGCGGCGCCGCCTTCGGCGGCGGCCTTGAACACGGCGAACTTGCTGACGAACCCGCTGGTCAGCGGGATGCCCGCAAACGCCAGCAGGAACATCGAAAACAGCAGGCCCACAACCGGATACCGACGGCCCAAACCTGCCCACCGGGACATGTCGAGTTCCTCTGCGCCGCTCGAACTGCGGATCAGGTTCACCACGGCGAACGCGCCCACCGTAGAGAAGCTGTAGGTGACCAGGTAGAACAGCGTTGAGGAGACACCCGCCGGGATCGCGGACAGCACGCCGGTCAGCACGAAACCCACATGGGTGATCGAGGAGTAGGCCAGCATCCGCTTCACGTCGGTCTGGGTGATCGCGGCGATGGTGGCGACCACCATGGTCAGCACCGAGATCATCCACAGCAGCGGGCGCCACTGGTCGTGCAGCGCCGGCAACGCGACGTAGATGATCCGCAGCATCGCCCCGAACGCGGCGACTTTGGTGGCAGCCGCCATGAAACCGGTGACCGGTGTCGGTGCACCGACGTACACGTCGGGAATCCAGGAATGGAACGGCACTGCGCCGGCCTTGAAGAACAGGCCCACCAGCAGCAGTGCGGCGCCGATCAGTGCCAGCGGATCAGTGTTGTGGGCGAACAATTGCTCGCCGATCTCGGTCAGGCTCAGGGATCCGGTGGCGCCGTAGATCAGCGCGGCGCCGAACAGGAACAATGCGGAAGAGAACGCGCCCAGCAGAAAATACTTCAGCGAAGATTCCTGCGACAGCAGACGACGGTACCGGGCCAGCCCGCACAGCAGATACAGCGGCAGTGAGAGCACTTCCAGGGCCACGAACATGGTCACCAAGTCGTTGGCGGCGAGGAACACCATCATGCCGCCGACCGCCAGCACGGTCAGCGGGAACACCTCGGTCTGGGTCACCCCGGAACGGGTCGCGTCGAGTTCGGTGGTGCTGCCCGGGATCGCAGAGGCGTGCGGGGTGAACGAGTCCAGGCCCCGGGGTGCCCTCGCAGCGCCGGGGCCCTCAGGGAGGGTGGCGCCGACGTTGCGTTCCGCGATGAATATGACGGCCATCATCCCGACCAGCAGCACGGTGCCTTGCAGCACCAGTGCGGGCCGGTCGACCGCCACCGCGCCCAGCACTGCGATCTGACCGCCGGCCGGCAGATCTCGGCCCACGGCGACGACGGCGACGAACGCGGCGGTCAATCCGCCGACGCCGAGCAGGACTTGCGTCAGATAGCGCGCCCGCCGCGCCACGAACGCCTCGACGAGCACGCCGGTGACCGCGGTGCCGAAGACGATCAGCAACGGCAGCACCAAGGCGTATTCGACCTGGGGTGTCGGAATACTCATCGCGCTCCCTCGGCGGTCAGCGGTGCCGGGTCGGTTTGACCGATGGTGGTCAACGTGTGGTCGACACCCGGGTTGATGATGTCCAGCACCGGCTTCGGGTAGAAGCCCAGGAACAGCAGTAGCGCGAGCAACGGTGCGACCACGACGAGTTCGCGGGGCACCAGATCTCGGATGCGTTCGTTGCCCGCCGTGACCGGGCCGGTCATCACCCGCTGGTATAGCCACAGCATGTAGATCGACGACAGCACCAATGCGGTGGTGCCAACCGTCGCGGCTAGCCAGTACCGGTTGAAAGTACCTATCAACACCAGGAATTCGCTGATGAACGGCGCCAGTCCGGGCAGCGACAGGGTGGCCATCGCCGCCACCAGGAAGGTGCCGGCCATGACCGGTGCCACCTTCTGCACGCCGCCGTAGTCGGCGATCGAGCGGGCCCCGTTACGTCGCGAGATCAGGAACCCGGCGATCAGGAACACCGCGGCGGTGGACAGCCCATGGTTGAGCATGTACAGCGTCGAACCGCTCTGGCCCTGGCTGGTCATCACGAAGATGCCCAGGATGATGAAGCCGAAGTGGGAGATCGACGTGTACGCGATCAACCGCATGATGTCGCGCTGGCCGATCGCCACCATTGCGCCGTAGACCACCCCGATCACTGCAAGCGTGATGATCGCGGGTCGGAAATACGTTGAGGCGTCCGGGAACAGTTGCAGGCAGTAGCGCAGCATCCCGAAGGTGCCCACCTTGTCCATGACGGCCATCATCAGCACCGCGGTCGCCGGGGTGGATTCCACGGCGGCGTCGGGCAGCCAGCGATGCAGCGGCCACAGCGGGGCTTTGACCGCGAACGCGAACATGAAGCCGGCGAACAACAGTTTGAGCACCCCGGGGTCAACGGTGGTGGTCCCCGGCGAGAACACCGAGACCAGTTCGCGGAAGTCGAAGGTGCCCCCGGACGAACCTTCCCCGGCGCTCACCACGTACACCCCGATGACCGCGGCCAGCATGATCAGGCCGCCGAACAGGTTATACAGCAGGAATTTCAATGCGGCTTGAGAACGCTTGGCGCCGTTGCCGAAGCCGCCGATCATGAAGTACATCGGGATCAGCATCGCCTCGAAGAACACGTAGAACAGCAGTACGTCCAGCGATACCAGCGAGATCAGCACCATCGATTCGACGGTCAGGGTCAGTGCTGTGTAGGCGTGCGCACCGCGACTGCGCTGGCCACCGTCGTTCCAGCCGGCCAGCATCAGCAGCGGTATCAGCCCGGCGGTCAGCAGTGCCAGCACCACGGCGATACCGTCCACGCCGAGGGTGTAGCCGGCCCCGAAGGCCGGTATCCAGGAATGGGATTCGACGAACTGGTATGGCGCAGCGACGGGCGTGGTGTCGAAGCCGACGGTGACGACGATGGCCACCGCGAGCGTTGCCAGGCTCACCAGTAGGCCGGTCCATTTCGCCAGCTGCGTCCGGCCGCCGGGTAGCACGATGACCAGCGCCGCGCCGGCCAGCGGCACCAGCCACAGCAGGCTCAGCCAGGGCAAGTTCATGTTCACAGCTGCACCGCCAGGACTACCGTCACGACCAGGACCGCGCCGGCGAGCATGGTCAGCGCGTAGGAACGTACGAAGCCGGTCTGCAGGCGGCGCACCCGGTTCGATCCGCCGGCAACCAGGCCGGCCAATGCGTTGACCGAACCGTCCACCACCCGGTCGTCGACGCTGACCAGGCCTTGCGCCAATTGGTTACCCGGACGCATGAACACCCCCTCGTTGAAGGTATCGCCGTAGAGATACTCGCGGGCGGCCACCGTCAGGGCCGATACGTCGGTGGGTGCGGTGATCGGTATCGGCTTGCGGCCGTACATCCGGTAGGCCACTGCGCACCCGAGCAGCACGACGCCCAAGGTGACGGCACCGGTGACCCAGGCCGGGATGGCGTGTGCCGCCTCGTGACCGGCCGCGGTGGCCACCCGGGTCACTACCGGTTCCAGCCAGTGCTCGAGTCGCCCGCCGATGGCCAACAGTCCCCCGGAGAACACCGCGCCGATGGCCAGCACGATCATCGGCCAGGTCATCACCCGCGGGGCTTCGTGGGGATGCTGCAGGGCCCGCTGCGGGGTCACTTCGCTCTCGTCGGCCGCCCAGCGGCGCTCGCCGCCGAAAGTCATCAGCATCACCCGGGTCATGTAGAACGCGGTGATGCCGGCGCCCAGGATGGTGACCGCACCCAAAATCCAGCCGCGCGTTCCGCCGGAGGCCAGCGCGGCCTCGATGATGGCGTCCTTGGACCAGTAACCGGCGAACGGCGGTACCCCGATAATCGCCAGGTAACAGAGCCCGAACGTCACGAACGTCACCGGCATGAAGGTCCGCAACGCACCGTAGCGACGCATGTCCTGTTCATCGTTCATTCCGTGCATCACCGCGCCAGAGCCCAGGAACAGGCCGGCCTTGAAGAAGCCGTGGGTGAGCAGGTGCAGGATCGCGACCGCATAGCCGGCCGGCCCGAGACCCGCGGCCAGCACCATGTAGCCGATCTGGCTGACCGTGGAGGCGGCCAGTGCCCGCTTGATGTCGTCCTTGGCGCAGCCGATGATCGCCCCGAAGAGCAGGGTCAGTGCGCCGACCACCACCACCGCCAGGCGGGCGTCGGCCGACAGGTCATAGATCGGGCCGGACCGAACGATCAGGTACACCCCGGCGGTCACCATGGTGGCGGCGTGGATCAGCGCCGACACCGGGGTCGGGCCCTCCATCGCGTCGAACAACCAGGCCTGCAGTGGCACCTGCGCCGACTTGGCACACGCCCCCAGCAGCAGCAGCAACCCGATGGCGGTCGTCATCCCACTGGGACCGTCGGCCGCGGCCGCGTCGAACAGCCCGTCGAAGGACAGGGTGCCAAACGCGGCGAACATGGCGAACATCGCCAGGGACAGCCCAATGTCGCCGACCCGGTTGGACACGAACGCCTTCTTGCCGGCCGCGGCCGCGACCGGCCGGGCATACCAGAAGCCGATCAGCAGGTAGGACGCCAGGCCGACGCCTTCCCAACCCACGTAGAGGCCGAGATAGTTGTCGGCGACCACCAACAGCAGCATGGCTGCGACGAACAGGTTCAGGTAGGCAAAGAAGCGGCGACGGTCCTCGTCGTCTTTCATGTAGCCGATCGAGTAGATGTGGATCAGCGCGCCGACCCCGCTGATCAACAGCACGAAGCAGATCGACAGCTGGTCGAGCAGCACCCCGAAGTCGACTTGCAGGGCACCGACCGGAACCCAGCTGAACAGGTGGGTGTGAATCGTCCGGTCCTCGCCCGGCCGGCCCAGCATCTCGACCAGCAGCGCCAACCCGATCCCGAACGACCCGAGCACGGTGGCGCAGGCCAGCAGGTGCCCCCACCGGTCGGTCCGCCGTCCGCCGACCAACAGGATCAGCGCGCCCGCCGCCGGCAGGGCTACCAGAAGCCAGCTCAGCTGGCTCAGATTCGTCATAGAGCTCCCCAACTCCTAGCCGCGCAGTAGGTTCGCGTCGTCGACTGAGACAGATCGCCGGGCCCGGAAGATCGTCATGATGATGGCCAGGCCGATCACTACCTCGCAGGCGGCGACGACCATCGTGAAGAACGCCACCATCTGGCCGTCGAGCTGGGAGTGCAGCCGGGCGAAGGTGACGAAAGCCAGATTGGCGGCGTTGAGCATCAGCTCGACGCACATGAACATCACCAACGCGTTGCGCCGCAACATCACTCCGGTGGCGCCGATGGTGAACAGCATCACCGACAGGTACAGGTAGTTTTCCGGATTCACTGGCCTGATTCCTCCCCGTCGGCGTGTGCCGCATTCCCGGTAGCGCCGACCCAGCGGTGCGTCAGGGTGTCCGACACCGACAGTGCCGAGTAGGACCCGTCGGGTAGCCGGGCGGCGATGTCGACGGCGTTGTGGCGGGCGTAGACGCCCGGCGTCGGCAGCGGCGTCGGGTGATGGCCGGCCTGGAAACGCCGGATGGACAGCTCCCGCTGCGTCATCCGCGGTGCCAGCCGCTCACGGTGCGTGAGCACCATGGCCGCGACCACCGCGGTGATCAGCAACGCACTGGTGAGCTCGAACGCCCACAGATAACGGGTGAAGATCAGCACCGCCAACCCCTCGACGTTGCCCTGGGCGAGGCCCGTGGATTCCCCGGTGGCCACCGCGGGAGCGCCGATTCGGCGCAGGTGCATCGTCGCGCCACCGATCCCGAAGATCAACAGAATCCCGAAGCCGATACCGGCGAGCGTCGAAGCGATCCGCTGGCCGCGCAGGGTCTCCACCAGCGACTCGGCGGAGTCGACCCCGATCAGCATCATCACGAACAGGAACAACATCATCACCGCGCCGGTGTAGACGACGATCTGCACCACCCCGAGGAACATCGCGTCCTGGACGAAATAGAAAACTGCCAGGACCAGCATCGTCATCGCCAGGAACATTGCCGAATACACCGCCTTGGCGGCTGTGACGACCCCGACCGCACCGATGAGCGCGCAAGCGCCGAGCAGCCAGAACGTCACCGCCTCTCCGGTGGAGGTGCGGACGACGACGTCGGCGGCAAGTATCGCGGTGTTCATCAGGCCTTACCCTGCTTCTTCCGGTCCAGCATCGCGAACAGGTCCGGGTTCTCACCGAGCCCGTCAGCGGTGACGTTGCCCAGGTAGTAGTCCTTGTCGGTCGCGCCGGGCGGCATCGGGTGCGGCGGTGCGGTCATGCCCGGTTGCAGCGGTGCAAGCAATTGGTCGCGTTCCCAGATCATGTCGGCACGGTTGTCGGCGGCCATCTCATACTCGTTGGTCATGGTCAGCGCTCGGGTGGGGCAGGCCTCGATGCACAGTCCGCAGCCGATGCAGCGCAGATAGTTGATCTGGTAGACGCGGCCGTAGCGTTCGCCGGGAGAGAAGCGTTCCTCGTCGGTGTTGTCGGCGGCTTCCACGTAGATGGCGTCGGCCGGGCAGGCCCACGCGCACAGTTCGCAGCCAATGCACTTCTCCAACCCGTCCTCGTGACGGTTGAGTTGGTGACGTCCGTGGTAGCGCTTCGCCGTCGGCTTCTTGTGTTCGGGGTAGCCGTCGTTGATCGGCTTTTTGAACATCGTCTTCCAGGTGACGCCGAACCCGGCCAGGGCGTCTCTCAATCTAGCCATTGACATCCTCCTTGACCCGCGACGCAGGTGAATTGCGCTGCGGCAGTGGTGGCGTCGGGAATCCGCCCTCGGATGGAACAGCCGGTGCCGGCACGGGTTCGGCGGGGCGGGTGTTCACCGCACTGAAGCGCCGATGCAGAACCACCAGCGTCACCAGTGTGGCCAGCGTGCTGGTGCCGGCCAGCAGGATCTCCCAGTGCGGGTAGCCGTCATTGCGCAGGCTGCGTATCCCCGCGGCGAACAGCACCCAGGCCAGCGCCGCCGGGATCAACACCTTCCAGCCCAGCGCCATGAACTGGTCGTAGCGCAGCCGGGGCAGGGTGGCACGCAGCCAGATGTAGATGAAGATGAAACCCCACACCTTGGCGGTGAACCACAGCACCGGCCACCAGCCCTGGTCGGCGCCGGCCCACAGGTTGAGCGGGAACGGCGCGTGCCAGCCGCCGAAGAACAACGTGACGGCCAGTGCCGAAACCGTTGTGATGTTGATGTATTCGGCCAAGAAGAACAGGGCGAACTTCAACGACGAATACTCGGTGTGGAACCCGCCGACGAGTTCGCCCTCGGCTTCGGGCAGGTCAAACGGCGCCCGGTTGGTTTCACCGACCATCGCGGTCAGGTAGACCATGAACGCCGGCATCAACAGGAACGCGAACCACACCCGGTCTTGGGCGGCCACGATGCCGGAGGTCGACATGGTCCCGGCGTAGAGGAACACCGACGCGAACGCCAGGCCCATCGCGACTTCGTAGGAGATCACCTGGGCGGTGGAGCGGATTCCGCCCAGCAGTGGGTAGACCGAGCCGGACGACCAGCCGGCCAGGATGATCCCGTACACCCCGATAGACGACATCGCCAAGATGAACAGCACCGCGATCGGCAGGTCGGCCAGCTGCAGCGTGGTTTGATGGCCGAAGACGCTCACCTGCGGGCCGAGCGGGATCACCGCGAAGGCCGTGATCGCCGGCACCGTAGAGATGATCGGGGCCATCACGTAGATCACCCGGTCGACACCGGCGGGGGTGATGTCCTCCTTGAGGGC
>JBDTEP010000175.1:0-23411 GCA_039922455.1 Mycobacterium sp.
CCGACATCCGCAAAGATCTGTACGCCCGGCTGCAGTTGCTGCCGATGACGTTTCACCAGCGCTGGCAGTCCGGTCAGCTGCTGTCGCGGATCATGAACGACCTGGCCACCATTCGCCGCTTCCTGTCTTTTGTGCTGGTGTTCTTGCTGCTCAACACGTTGCAGATCATCGCGGTGACGATCATTCTGCTGGTGTTGTACTGGCCGCTGGGTGTGATGGTCTGCGCGTCGATCGTGCCGGTGATGCTGGTCGTGCAGCACTTCCGGCGCCAGTACACCCGATTGTCGCGGCGGGCCCAGGATCAAGCCGGCCAGGTGGCCACCCAGGTCGAGGAGTCCGCGCTGGGACTGCGCACAGTCAAGGCGTTCGGTCGCGAGGACTACGTGTTCGCAAGGTTCGACGCGCAGGCCAAGTCCCTGCGCGACCTCGGCATCGACAAAGTGGTGGTGTCGTCGAGGTTCTGGACGCTGCTGGAGGTGATCCCCAACCTCACGCTGATCATGGTGCTGGCGTTCGGCGCGTACGCGGCCGGCCACCACCTGATCACGCTGGGCACCCTGGTCGCGTTCATCACCTTGATGCTGTCGCTGGTCTGGCCGGTGTCGTCGCTGGGTTTTCTGCTGTCGGCCTCTCAGGAGGCGATGACCGCCGCCGACCGGATCACCGAGATCTTCAACGCGCCCGCCGAGATCACCGACGGAGCCGATCCGCAACCGCCGTCGGGGCGGCTGGAATTGCGCGACGTCGGCTACCGCTTCGGCGCTTCCGGCCCGGATGGCCCGTGGGTGCTGCGCGGGGTCAACCTGACCGTCGAAGCCGGCGAGACCGTCGCACTGGTGGGCGCCACCGGATCCGGGAAGTCGGTGCTGGCGATGCTGCTGTCACGGCTCTACGACGTCGGCGAGGGGCAGATCCTCATCGGCGGGCGCGATATCCGCGGGCTGACGCTGGCGGCGTTGCGTTCGGCGGTGGTCACCGCGTTCGACGACCCCACCCTGTTCTCGATGTCGGTGGCCGAGAATCTGCGGCTCGGCCGGCCGGACGCGAGCGACGCCGAGCTGGCCCGCGCACTTGAGGTGGCTGCGGCGGGCTTCGTGTACGACCTGCCGTCCGGGCTCGACACCCGCATCGGTGAACAGGGGATGAGCCTGTCCGGTGGTCAGCGCCAGCGGTTGTCGCTGGCCCGCGCGATCGTGGCGGCCCCGACGATCCTGGTGCTCGACGACACGCTGTCGGCGCTGGACGTGCACACCGAAGCCGTCGTGACCGACTCGTTGCGACGGGTATTGCGAGCTGGCCCCCAGCCGATCACGGCGATCGTGGTGGCCAACCGGGCGTCCACCGTGGCGCTGGCCGACCGGGTGGCGCTGCTCGAGGACGGGACCATCACCGCGGTCGGTACCCACAGTGAGCTGCTGGCCCGGGTGCCGCGCTACCGCTACCTGCTGGCCGCCGACGACGAGCTCGACGACGGCGCCGAACACGTAGCCGGCCAGGTGCTGCGGTGACGGCCGCCCCGGGCCGGGCCGCCGCGCGCGCCCTGCTGTGGTCACTGCTGCGCCCCTACCGCGTCGCGGTCGTGCTGATGACGGTGGTCATCGTGGTGGAAAACGCTGCCCGCCTTGCGGTTCCGATGCTGGCCCAGCGCGGTATCGACCGCGGAATCCCGCCGATCGCCGCCGACGGGTCGATGCGGCCGCTGGCAGTGGTGGTGGTCGCGCTGGCGGCCGTGGTGCTCACCCAGGCCAGCAGCCGGTTGCTGTTCCTGCAGTGGTCGGGGCGGATTGGGCAGCGGGTGTTGCTGGAGCTGCGCCGACGGGTGTTCCGGCATTTCCAGCGGCTCGACGTCGGGTTTCACGACCGCTACACCTCCGGCCGGGTGGTGAGCCGGCTGACCAACGACGTCGACGCGATCCAGGAGATGCTGACGAGCGGGTTCGACAGCCTGGTCAGCGCCGCACTCACGCTGGCCGGCACGGCGGTGCTGCTGATCGTGCTGGACTGGCGGCTGGGTCTGATGTGCCTGGGCGCCTTCCCGGTGCTGGTGATGTTGGTGCGCTGGTTTCGGGCCCAGTCGTCCAAGACCTACACCGCGGTCCGGGAGCACGCCGCACTGGTGATCGTCCAGTTCGTCGAGACTATGACCGGAATCAAGGCGGTGCAGGCCTACCGCAGCGAAGCGCGCAACCAGGAGATCTTCGCCGACATCGCCGACCGCTACCGCGCCGTCAACGAGAAGGCGTTCAAACTGGTCGCCGTCTTCAGCCCCGGCGTCAACCTGGTTGGCAACCTCACCACCGGGGTGGTGCTGCTCTACGGGGGTTGGCTGGCTCTGCACGGGAACATGACAATCGGGACGTTCACCGCGTTCCTGCTCTATCTGCGGATGTTCTTTGAACCGATGCAGGACATCACCCAGTTCCTCAACACCTTCTCCTCGGCGACCTCGGCGCTGGAGAAGCTAGCCGGGGTGCTCGCCGAAATACCCGCCGTCAACGATCCAGCGGACCCGGCCGTCGCCCCCGGTGCGGTGCGCGGCGAGATCGCCCTTCACGACGTACATTTCGGCTACCGACCCGACCAGCCGGTGCTGGCCGGGTTGTCATTGAACATCCCGGCCGGCCAGACGGTGGCGCTGGTCGGCACCACCGGAGCCGGCAAAACCACCATCGCCAAACTGATCGCCCGGTTCTACGACCCGGCGTCGGGATCGGTGACGCTCGACGGCGTCGACGTGCGCCACCTCACCCAGGCGCAGCTGCGCCGGCACGTGGTGATGGTCACCCAGGAGAACTTCTTGTTCTCCGGGACGGTCGCCGACAACATCCGTTTCGGCCGCCCCGAGGCGACGGATGCGCAGGTGGCCGCCGCCGCAGCGAGCGTGGGCGCCGAGGCGTTCATCGCCGCGTTGCCGCAAGGCGATGCCACCGACGTCGCCAAGCGCGGCGGCCGGCTCTCGGCGGGCCAGCGTCAGCTGGTCGCCTTCGCTCGGGCGTTCCTCGCCGACCCGGCGGTGCTGATCCTCGACGAGGCCACTTCATCGCTGGACATTCCCGGTGAGCGGATGGTGCACCGCGCGCTGCGCGGCGTGTTGGCCGGGCGGACCGCTGTGGTGATCGCCCACCGGCTCTCGACGGTCGAGATCGCCGACCGGGTTTTGGTAATCGAGGGCGGGGTCGTCGTCGAAGACGGGTCGCCGGCCGAGTTGATCCGCTCCGAAGGGCACTACGCCGCTCTGCATGACGCCTGGCTGCGCTCGCTGACCTAAGTGGGAAGCCCGATCATGCGGTAGCGCTCCAAGCGGGCCGCCATCCGTATCTCCGGGGGCACGAAGCGCAGGGTGTGCAACTCGACCGCGATGGCCAGCGACATCCGCTTGACGAAGTCGATCGGTTCATCAGCGGCGTCCGGGTGCTCTGCCACGATCATGTCGACGATCCCGCTGCTGAGCAGATCCACCGACCGGATGCCCTGTGCGGCGGAGAGTTCCGGGGCGTGCTGCGTGTCGCGGAACACGATCGCGCTGGCGCCCTCCGGCGGCAACGGCGCCAGCCAGCCGTGCTGCGCGGCCAGCACCCGATCCGCCGGCACCATCGCCAGCGCGGGACCGCCGCTGCCCTGGCCGAGCAGCACCGACACCGTCGGCACCGCCAACGTGACCAGCTCCGCCAAGCAACCCGCAATCTGCGCCGCCAGCCCACCCTGCTCGGCCTCGGCGGACAGCGCCGGCCCGGCGGTGTCGATCACCAGTACCAGCGGCAGCTGCAGGCCGGCGGCCAGCGCCATGCCGCGACGGGCCTCTCGCAGCTCGGCGGGGCCAACGATCCCGCCGCCGCGCCGCTGCTGGCCCAGCACCACCGCCGGCTGGCCGTGGAAACGGGCCAGCGCCAACAGGGTGGTCGCGGACTCACCGCTACCGGTGCCGGACAGCGGCACCCGCTCGGTGGTGCCGTGCCGCAGCAGAAATCCCACGCCCGGCCGATCCGGGCGCCGCGACGCGCACACCGAATCCCACGCGGGCAGGTCGGGGATCATGCGGCGGTCCCAGCTTCGGCTCTCCTCCGTCGAGCCTCGCTGAACCGCCGGGATCGGTTCGGCAGGCGACACCCGGGGAGCCGGCCCCGGCCCGTCGGCCAGCACCTTCAGTGCCCGCGCGCAGATACGCCGCAACCACTTCACCGGAATCACGCCGTCGATCACGCCGTGGGCCAGTAGGTTCTCGGCGGTCTGAACGCCCGGCGGGAACGGCGCGCCGTAGAGCTGCTCATAGACCCGCGGCCCCAGAAAACCGATCAGCGCCCCCGGCTCGGCCAGCGTGACATGCCCCAGCGAACCCCAGGAGGCGAACACCCCGCCGGTGGTCGGATGGCGCAGGTAGACCAGGTAAGGCAGGTGGGCGCGCTTGTGCAACTCGACAGCGGCGGCGATCTTCACCATCTGCAGGAACGCGACGGTGCCCTCCTGCATCCGGGTGCCGCCGGAGCTGGGTGAGGCCAGCAGCGGCAGTCGTTCGACGGTCGCCCGCCGCACCGCGGCGGTGATCCGCTCGGCGGCCGCCACCCCGATCGAGCCGGCCAGGAAGTCGAAGTCGCTGACGATCACCGCGACCCGCCTGCCGTTGATCCGACCCTCACCGGTGCTGACCGCCTCGTCGCGGCCGGTGGCGGCGCGGGCGGCAGCCAGCTCGGCCGCGTAGCCGGCGCTGACCGGCACTGCCAGCGGCTCGACATCCCAGCTGATGAACGAGCCGCGATCGAGCACTGCGTCGCGCAGTTCGTCGGCCCCGGTCCGGCTCACAACACGAGGCTAATAGGCTGGTATCTCATGATTGGTGTTACCCGAGACGAAGCCGTCACCACTATCGAGTTGCAGCGCCCAGAGCGGCGCAACGCACTGAACTCCCAGCTCGTCGCCGAACTGCAGGCGGCCATCGAGGACGCCGCCACCCACGACGTCCGGGCGATCGTGCTGACCGGGCAGGGCACCGTGTTCTGCGCCGGCGCCGACCTGTCCGGTGACGCATTCGCCGCCGACTATCCCGACAAGCTGATCGCCCTGCACCACAGCATCGCCGACGTCCCGGTACCGGTGATCGGCGCGATCAACGGGGCCGCGATCGGCGCCGGCCTGCAACTGGCGGTGGTCTGCGACCTGCGGGTGGCGGCCCCCGAGGCGTACTTCCAGTTCCCGGTGGCCAAGTACGGCCTGGCGCTGGATAACTGGAGCATCCGCCGGCTGTCGACGCTGGCCGGCTACGGGCGGGCCCGGGCGATGCTGCTGACCGCCGAGAAGCTGACCGCCGACGCGGCGCTGCAGACCGGCATGGCCAACCGGATCGGCACTGTGGCTGACGCGCAGGCCTGGGCGCGCGAGATCGCCGGGCTGGCGCCGCTGGCGCTGCAGCACGCCAAGCGGGTGCTCAACGACGACGGTGCGTACCAGGAGCAACAGCCGGCGCACAAGGAACTCTTCGACCGGGCCTGGGCCAGCCAGGACGTCGTCGAGGCTCAGATGGCGCGCATGGAGAAGCGGCCGCCGAAGTTCCTGGGCGCTTAGCCCTAGGCTGGCGCGGTGATCGCAAACGCGGCGGAGCCGGGTGCAGCGGGTCGCCGCCCTAGGCTGGGGGCCATGCTGCGCGGAGCACTTCGGCTGGGGGTGGGGACGGCCACCCTGGCCGCCGGCGGCTGGACGCTGCGCGCGTTGCGCGGCACGCCCGGCGCACTCGGTGCCGCCCCAGGGGCGATCCACGCGGTGGCAGCCCGGTCGAAGCACTACCACGACGGGATCTTCCACAACCTCGAGCGCGCCGCGATAGTCAATATGGACAACGAGCAACGGCGTCTGATGCTGCGGGAGCTGTTCGCGGACGGTGGCGCCGGACGGCCCTCGACGCCGGTCCCGCTGGTGGAGCCGGACTTCAGCGGCGCTGCTGAGCCGCTGGCGATCACCTGGCTGGGCCACGCGACGGTACTGATCGAGGTCGACGGTTACCGCGTGCTGACCGACCCGGTGTGGAGCGAACGCTGCTCGCCGTCGGATGCGGTCGGTCCCAAGCGGCTGCATCCGCCGCCGGTGGAATTATCGGCACTGCCCGCGGTGGACGCGATCGTCATCAGCCACGACCACTACGACCACCTCGACATCGACACCATCACCTCGCTGGCCCGCAGCCAGCGGGCACCGTTCGTCGTCCCGCTGGGCGTCGGTGCGCACCTGCGGGCGTGGGGTGTTCCCGCGGACCGGGTGATCGAACTCGACTGGGACGAGCACGCCGCGCTCGGCGAACTCACGCTGACCTGCACCCCGGCTCGGCACTTCTCCGGCCGGTTCCTGACCCGCAACCTGACCCTGTGGGCGTCGTGGGTGATCGCCGGGCCCGGCCACCGGGTGTACTTCGGCGGCGACAGCGGATACACCGCCGACTTCCGCCGGATCGGCGCCGACTACGGCCCGTTTAACGTGACCCTGCTGCCGATCGGCGCCTACAACACCGCTTGGCCGGACGTCCACATGAACCCCGAGGAGGCGGTCCGGACCCACCTGGACGTCAACGGTGCCGGTTCGGGGACACTGGTGCCGATCCACTGGTGCACCTTCCGGCTGGCGCCGCACCAGTGGGACGAGCCGGTGGAACGATTACTGGCCGCCGCCGACGCCGCCGGGGTGCAGACGGCGGTTCCTCGGCCCGGCGAGCGGGTGTGCCCGGAGGCAACGCCGGAGTTCAACCCGTGGTGGCGGTCGTGAACGGTTAGCATCGGCGGGCATGACGAGACGGACGGCGACGGCCGCAACCTTGGTGGTGCTGTTGGCCCTGGCCGGGTGCGGAACGAGCAACACGACGGCCGGCCGACTCTCCGACACTGCGCCAAATGAGGTCTCGGGTCTGGCGATCCCAGACGGCCGAGTCGGCGAGGCGGTATCGAAACTCGACGGCTTAGTTGACGAGCTGATGGCCGACACCGGTATCCCCGGCATGGCGGTGGCGGTGGTCCACCGCGGGAAGACGTTGTACGCCAAGGGTTTCGGTGTCAAGGATGTGCGTACCGGAGACAACGTCAACGCCGACACGGTTTTCCAGCTGGCATCGTTGTCGAAGCCGGTCGGCGCGACGGTGGTCGCACACCAAGTCAGCGGCGGTCTCGTCGGTTGGGATACCCCGGTCGTGTCGAAGCTGCCGTGGCTGCGCCTGTCCGATCCCTACGCCACCGGTCATGTCACCATCGCCGACTTGTACTCGCACCGCTCCGGGCTGCCCGATCACGCCGGTGACAAACTGGAGGACCTCGGCTACGACCGGCGGCAGGTGCTGGAACGGATGCGGTATCTGCCGCTGTCGCCGTTCCGAATCAACTACGACTACACCAACTTCGGAGTGACCGCCGCAGCTGAAGCAGTGGCCGGTGCTGCCGGGAAGTCCTGGGAGGACCTCTCCGAAGAGGTGCTCTATGGGCCGTTGGGCATGGCGTCAACCAGTTCGCGGTACGCCGATTTCATCGCCCGGCCCAACCACGCGGTCGGCCACGTCAAGGCCGGGGACCGGTACGAGCCGCGCTACCAACGCGACCCCGATGCCCAGTCGCCGGCCGGCGGGGTCAGCTCGTCGGTGCGGGACATGTCCCGCTGGCTGGCGATGCTGCTGGGCGACGGTAGCTACGACGGCAGGCGGATCGCTGCCCCGCAAGCTCTGCTGCCCGCGCTCACCCCGCAGGTGGTTTCGATGCCGGCGGGCACGCCGAACGCCCGCGCATCCTTCTACGGTCACGGCTTCAATGTGTCGGTGACATCGTCGGGGCGCACCCAGTACAGCCATTCCGGCGCATTCGGGCTGGGGGCGGCAACCGCGTTCACCGTGCTGCCGTCCGAGGAGGTCGGGATTATCGCGCTGACCAACGCCGCACCCATCGGTCTTCCTGAGACGCTGGCCGCTGAATTCATCGATCTGGTGCAGTACGGCGAAATCCGGGAGGACTGGGCTCAGTTGTACCGGCAGGTGTTCGCCTCGATGGGCCAGCCGCAGGGCGCGCTGGTGGGCAAACAGCCGCCGGCCGACCCTGCCCCGGCCAGACCACCGAGTTGGTATGTCGGCACCTACGCCAACGACTACTGGGGTGCGGCGCGGGTCGCCGAACGTGACGGCGAGCTGGAGTTGACGCTGGGGCCGGGCCACCAGACGTTCGGCCTGACGCACTGGAACGGTGACACCTTCACCTTCACGTTGCGGAACGAAAACGCCGATCCGGGAACAATTTCTAAGGCGGTGTTCGCGGGGAACACGTTGACGCTGGAGTATTACGACCACGACAAGCTGGGGACATTCACCCGATGACGGTCGCACTGACCGCAGGGCTCACCGACGTCGAAGTCGCCCGGCGGGTCGCCGAAGGCCAGACCAACGACATCCCGGTCCGAGCGGCGCGCAGCGTGCGGGAGATCATCCGGGCCAACGTCTTCACCCGGATCAACGCGATCCTGGGTGTGCTGCTGGCCATCGTGCTCACCACCGGATCGCTGATCAACGGGCTGTTCGGACTGCTCATCATCTTCAACAGCGTCATCGGCATGGTGCAGGAGATCCGGGCAAAGCAGACCCTGGACCAGCTCGCCATCGTCGGGCAGGCCAAGCCGTTGGTGCGCAGGCAATCCGGGACACAGTCGCTGCGGCCCGGCGAGGTGGTGCTTGGCGACATCATCGAGCTCGGCCCCGGCGACCAGATCGTCGTCGACGGCGACGTCGTCGAGATGTCCGACCTGGAGGTCGACGAATCCCTGCTGACCGGTGAAGCGGACCCGATCGGCAAAGACGTCGGGGACCAGGTGATGTCGGGCAGTTTCGTGGTCTCCGGGAGCGGTGCCTACCGGGCTGCGAGGGTGGGCCGCGAAGCGTACGCGGCCAAGCTGGCCGAGGAAGCCAGCAAGTTCACCCTGGTGAAATCCGAACTGCGCAACGGCATCAACTCCATCCTGAAGTTCATCACCTACCTGTTGATCCCGGCCGGTCTGCTGATCATCTACACCCAGCTGTTCACCACCGACGTGGGTTGGCGGGCGTCGGTGCTGGCGATGGTCGGGGCCCTGGTGCCGATGGTTCCCGAGGGCCTGGTGTTGATGACGTCGCTGGCGTTCGCGGTCGGTGTGGTGCGGCTCGGGCGGCGGCAGTGCCTGGTGCAAGAACTCCCCGCGATCGAGGGGCTGGCCCGAGTCGACGTGGTCTGCGCGGACAAGACCGGCACCCTCACCGAGAACGGTATGCGGGTGTCGCAGGTTGTGAAATTCGCTGATGCTGAAGATATTCCGATACGCGAGGTCCTCGCTGCGTTGGCGGCCGACGACGCCCGGCCCAATGCCAGCATCGCGGCCATCGGCGAGGAGTTCCCCACGCCGCCGGGCTGGACCTCGACCGCCGCCGCGCCGTTCAAGTCGGCCACCAAGTGGAGTGGCGTCTCCTACGGCGAGCACGGTAACTGGGTGATCGGGGCTCCCGATGTGCTGCTCGAACCGTCATCGGGGGCCGCCGAACAGGCCGAGCGGATTGGGGCGCAGGGCCTGCGGGTGCTGCTGTTGGGTGCCTGTGACCGGTCTGTCGACGCCGCAGACGCGCCCGGGCGGGTCACGCCGGTGGCGCTGGTGGTGTTGGAGCAGAAACTGCGGGACGACGCCCGCGTCACCTTGGATTATTTTGCTGCACAGAATGTTTCGGTGAAGGTGATCTCCGGGGACAACGCCGTCTCGGTGGGTGCGGTGGCCGCGAAGCTGGGACTGTCAGGGGACGCGGTGGATGCTCGTCAGCTGCCGGACGAGCCGGAACGACTGGCTGCTGCACTGGAGGAACACACCGTGTTCGGCCGGGTGCGACCCGACCAGAAGCGGGCCATGGTGCACGCCCTGCAGTCGCGTGACCACATTGTGGCGATGACCGGTGACGGCGTCAACGACGTGCTGGCGCTCAAGGACGCCGACATCGGGGTCGCGATGGGCGCGGGGAGCCCGGCGGCGCGCGCGGTGGCGCAGATCGTGCTGCTGGACAACAAGTTCGCCACCCTGCCCTACGTGGTGGGTGAGGGACGCCGGGTGATCGGCAATATCGAACGAGTGGCGAATCTGTTCTTGACCAAGACGGTGTATTCGGTGCTGCTCGCCCTGCTGGTCGGCCTGGTCGGGTTGAGTTCGGTGCTGTTCGGGACCGAGCCGCTGCTGTATCCGTTCCAGCCGATCCACGTCACGGTCGCCGCCTGGTTCACCATCGGCATCCCGTCGTTCATCCTGTCTTTCGCGCCGAACAACGAACGGGCGCACCCCGGGTTCGTGCGGCGGGTGATGCTTGGGGCGCTGCCGGCCGGGCTGGTGGTCGGCATTGCCACGTTCACGTCCTACCTGCTGGCCTATCGCGGCAGCGCAGCCACGCCGGTGCAGCAGATCCAGGCATCCAGCACCGCCCTGATCACCCTGCTGGTCACCGCGGGGTGGGTGCTGGCCGTCGTGGCGCGGCCTTATCAGTGGTGGCGGCTGGCACTGGTGATTGGTTGCGGTCTGGCCTATGTGGGGATCTTCGCGATCCCACTGGCCCGGGAGAAGTTCCTGCTGGACCCCTCTAATGTCGCGCTGACATCGCTGGCGCTCGGTATCGGCGCATTGGGTGCCGCCGTCATCGAGGCGATGTGGTGGGTCCAGGGGGCCATCCTCGGTGAGCGGCCCAAGTTGTGGCGGGAGCCGACAGCGACCACAATGGCCCAGCGATAACGGGGTATGAGGGGAAGAGGAACATGGCCAAGCTCTCCGGATCCATCGACGTCCCGCTGCCTCCCGAGGAGGCCTGGGCGCACGCTTCGGACCTGTCACGCTACAAAGACTGGCTGACCATCCACCGGGTGTGGCGCAGCGTGCTGCCCGAGACCCTCGACAAAGGCACGAAACTCGAGTCGATCGTTGAGGTCAAGGGCATGCCCAACCGGATCCAGTGGACGATCGTGAACTACAAGCCACCGACCGGCATGACCCTCAACGGCGACGGTAAGGGTGGGGTCAAGATCAAGCTGCTCGCCAAGGTCACCCCGGCCGGCGACGGCGCAACTGTCGGCTTCGACGTCCACCTGGGTGGGCCGGCGTTGTTCGGCCCAATCGGGATGCTGGTGGCCGCGGCGTTGAAGAGTGACATCAACGAGTCGCTGCGCAAGTTCGTCACGGTCTTCGCTCCCGGTTGATCGGTTTCCGCCGCGCAGCGGCGAACTCGCCGATACGGGCTAGTGTCACAACATGACTCGTTTACGTCCCGGCTGGCTCATCGCGCTGTTCGCCGCGATCCTGTCGGTCAGTGCATGGCTGCCGTGGCTGACCACTGCGGCCAACGGCGGGGGGCATGCCAGTGTGATCGGTGGCAGCATCGGGAGCATCGCGCTGCCGCCGCGCTTCGGTGTCGGCCAGCTGATCGTGCTGCTGGCCGCGGTCCTGCTGGTAGCCGGGGCGATGATCGGCCGGGGGCTGTTCAGCCGGTTGGCGGCGGGTGCCGCGCTGGTGATTTCACTAGGTATCGGCGCGCTGGGCATCTGGTACCACCAGCTCAACGTCGTCGCGCCGATCACCGCCGGCTACGGGCTGTACATCGGTGCCGTCAGTGTGGCGGGCGCGCTGGGCTGTTCGGTGTGGGCGCTGGTCACCGCAGTGCGGCGATGACCTCGGCGAACGAGGCAGCGTGACCCTGCTGGATGGTGAAATAGCTCAACCCATACCGTCGGCGGTATTCCCTAGAAGCGGGCGTTGAGCACGTAGGTGCCCAGCCGGATCGTCGTGGTGGCCGCCGCGGTCTCGGCCAGCGCGGCGGCAGATCGGATCTTGTGCAGACCCACCCCGAAGCGAAACTGCTTGCCTACCTGCTAAATATCAAGCTGCCAGGACAGGGCGGCGCATGCCAGCCCGCGCACCAGCGTCGACGTGGCCGGCGACAGGCCGTCGTCGCCGGGCGGTTGGCTGCGTGGGCTAATGCCCCGGACCCGCGGTGGCAGTTCCAGCTGAGCCCCGCCACCGCGCACCTGATTGACCGGGTTCGCCGGGTGCAGACCCCGTAAGCCCGCCGGGATCGCGTCGAGATCGGTGACCACCTGGTAGCCGGGCACATCAAGGCAGCGGGCGAGGTGCGCGGCCAGGCTGCGGTTGCCGCCACCCGCCAGCAGTTCAGTGCTTCGTCCGATCCGGCCGTACCCGTGCAGCGACACCACGACGTCGACGTGGTCGAGAAATTGGGCAAGCTGCGCCGACTCCTCGGCCAGATATCGCGTCGACGGCAGGTGCTGCCGATATCCGTCGGGATGGCGCAACAGATACACCGAGGCGTCGGCGGCGTCGGCGGCGCGTTCGGCGATCACGTCGGTCATCTGCTCCAGGCCGCCTCCGTGAATGGCCAAGAAGCCGAACCGCGACCGCAGGCGGCTCTGCTCGATGATGCCGGGATCGGCCAACAACTCCGAAAGTGATTGTAGCGTGGCATTATTCGCCAGTGGTGTGCGTTGCGGCCAACCGGCCGGATCCCAACGGCGCAGGAACTCGATCCAGGGCTGGGGCAGCCCGTGCCCGATGGCCGCGCCGATGATGCGCTCCAGGTAGCCGGGCCGCGGCGCACCGGGCTGCACCCGATGGTCGATATAGACCCACGCCGGTGACGGCCCGTCGATGGTGTGCACGGTCAGCTGATCCCGGCGATAGCGCACCGGGACGCCTTCGGCACTGTCCAACGCGGCCAGGTCGTGATCGGACACCCGCCACAGCACCCCGTGTACGCGTGACGCCGGGAACGGCTCGACCGTGGCGACCCCGCGCTGGTTGATCAGCCAGTCATGGTCGGGCAGGGTCGCCGGGCGCGGGTCGGAGGCCCCCGGGCACCGACGCGCCATCTGCTGCGCGCACAGGTTGGACCCGTACGCGAAGTACTCGTGCCGCGTCGCAGGCACTGAGCCCGACGCTACGGTCGCGGGTGGTCGCTGCGCGCTGTCCATCGGGGCTGTCAGCGTGGCGGGCGCGCCGGTGCCGGCCGGGTGTCGCCGCTAGGCGTTTCATCCGGCCGGGCTAGCGGGAAGACCCATTTCCCGGACAGGATCTCCGGTTGCGGCTGGTACAGCCGGACCAGGTAGTTCCAGCCCGGTGTGATCGGCAGGCAGTTGTCGACATTGGGCGAGCATCCGCCGAACTGCACGGTGACTGATCCGTCTTGCGACTTCGTCGCGGTGACATCGTTGACCGAGTAGGCCTGCTGCGGGTTCTCGGTGAAGTAACCGTTCTTGTTGTAGACGCTGACCGACCAGAAGGCCTTCACCGGAACGTCATTGACGGTCAGCCGGTACACCGTGTTGCCGTCGTTGCGGTCCGGGGTGACGTTGAGGTACAGCGCGTCGTTCTCGGGGTTGCCGCCCCAGGCCGCGGCGGCTCCGATCAGATGACGCACCGGATCGGTGTCGGCCAGGGTGCCGAACATGCCGCGGGTGTCGGGGATGGTCTCGGCCAGGACCAGCAAGGCGTCGTTGACCTTCTTCTGGCTGACCGGATCCCACCGGGGCACGTCGAAGCTGCCGGAGCTGTCCTGGGCCACCGCGATCCCGTCCTGCAACCGGCGTGCCGCGGTGAGATCGGCCGGATCTTTGGGGTTGGTCAGAATACGGACGACGACCATGACGTAGCGGGTGCCGACGTGCTGTTCGTCGAGGGTGTGCTCGCCGCCGCGGTAATAGACATCGGTGACGAATTCGTCCTGGTTGATCACCTGCGCAGACATGTACCGGGTACCCGGATCCGGCAACGTGATGGTCACCGGGCTCGCCTGCAGATCGAACACCGCCGCCGAGTACAGGGTGTCCCGGTTGGACCGCACCACCAGTTGCCGGTCGATCGGGGTGACCTCGCGCAGGTGGAAGAAGCGACCGAAGCCGTTCTCGTTGACGACGTTGGTGAATTCCTCGTCGGTCACCGCCCGCACGAAGTTGTCCGGTGACACCAACACCATGCCGTTCGGGGTGCTGCGCAGTTCCTGGCCTGCCAGCGGGTCCCGGCCGGCTTTGGTGACCGTGAGCCCGCATCCGGAGAGCAGCAACGCCGCAGTCGTCACGCCGACCGCATTACGCCATCGCTTGGACATGCAGCGCAACCTACCGGTCGGTACCGGCCGATGTCGGCAAAAGGTTTTGCGACACGGATGCCGAGCGTCTGCGCGGAGACCGTTGCACCCCGCCTCGTCCGGACGTATGGTCCAAATGAGAATTGGCCGTCAATACGGCCAGTAAATGGTTAATCGACCCCGGGGGAGCGGCCGTGGACATCACCGGAAGTGCCGCAACGAAACGCAAGGCCAGGGTCTTCTCCTGGGTTCAGGGCCGGCGGTACGGGATGGCCGTGGCGGCACTCGGCAGCGCGCTGTCGATGGTGATGGGCACCCCGCTGGCGACCGCCGGTGCGGGACCCGCGGTGGCGTTGACGTCAACGAGCGGGTTCCAGCCGGCAGTGGACGCGCTGCTCGAGGCGATGAAGCAGGCCGTCGCGTACGACATGTCCCTGCCGTATGCCATGCCCGGCAGCGAAGACAACCTGATGACGATGCTGCAGAACACCAACTACCAATTGCTCAGCGCCGGGCTGTCGCGAGTCACCGAACTGTTCAACGGGGTCTTTTTTCAATCGCCGGAGGCGATCGCGGGCAATGCCGCCGACCCCCGGCAATACTTCGACTATTTCACCCCCGATATCTATTACCACGTGACCGCCGGCCTGGCGCCCGGCGCGACCTATGCGCTGCACGGGACCCTCGGCGGGGGGACCGAGCATTTCTCGATCAGCACCCAGGCCATCACCGGCGGCTCGGCGCAGACCGTCGAGGACCTGGAACTCGGCCACGGCCTGGTTCTCAATCCCGACGGCACCTTCACGGTCTACATCGGGCCGGAGGCACCGGCCGGCGCCCTCAACTTCATGGATTCCACCGACGCCACCGTCGGCGGCGCCGCTTCCCTGCTGATCCGGGACATGCTCGGCGACTGGGCGAAGGGACCCGGCAGCGTCAGCCTCCAGTGCGTGTCCGACTGCCCCCCGTTCTTCGCCATCCCGGAGGGCGGTTTCTTCCCCAGCGATGATCCGGTCGCGGCGGCGGTGGGCGGATCCGGAGGCATCACGTCGGTCGACTCGATGCTGACCACGCTGTTCAGTGCCTTTGCCCAGATCATCGGCCCGTTCAACGCGCGCGCTATCGAGGGCGGGGCGTCGGTGGGCATGAACATTCCCGCCAACACCATGCACGACCTGGGCCCGGAGACCAGCTACGGTGCCGGCCTGGCGAGCGCGGTTGTCACCGGCGGCAATTTCGAGCTGGATCCCGGCCAGGCGCTGATCATCAAGGTGCCGAACGTGGATTCGGCCTATAGCGGCATCGAGTTGATGAATGTCTACGGCGGCGCGCTGCCCTACGTCATGGCGCAGACCACGCTCAACCACACCACCGCCTACCAAGATGCGGACGGCTACACCTATTACGTTGTCAGCGCGACGAATCCTGGTGTGGCGAACTGGCTGGACACCGGCGGCCTCACCCGGGGAGAGATCTTCGCCCGCTTCGAGAACGTCACCGACCCCGGCGGTTCGATCGGCCAGGGAGTGACGGCGCAGGTGGTGCAGGTCGGCGACGTGGCCGCCTACTTGCCGACCGACACGCCCACCGTCAGCCCCGAGGAATTCGCCGCCGATATGGCTCAGCGGGTGATGTCCTACGACTACGGCTTGGACGTGTCCCGGATGAGCGCCCAACCCGACTGGGTGATTCAACATCTGCTGATGAACGGGCTGCAGGGCCTGATGGGCAACGAGAACTACGACGCGGTGTTCGGCATCGAGCCCTTCACCCCGATCGCGCTGCGGTTCACCGAAGCGCTCAGCCCGAACTGGGATGCCGTGTGGAACAGCATCCTCGAGCACCCGACGGAGAGCCTGACGGCGGCGTGGAACGCCCTGCCGCTGCTGGCCAGCGACATCAACCTGCCCATCACGTTGGCGCTGGCCCAGACCGCCCTGTCGGTGGTGATGCCGCAGCTGTTGATGCCGGCCATCGACGGGGCGCTGTTCGACCCGAACACCAGCATCCTGTCCGGGTTGCTCAACGCCCGCGACGACCTGGCAACGGTGATCTTGACTGCCACCAACGCCTGGCCGACGGAACTGGGGGAGCACGCGGCCCAGCAGTGGGCGAACATGGCGGACCTGATCGCGACGACGCCGAGCTTTAGCTTGTCGGACTTGTTCGGGGGGTGATCACCGCGGTACGGGCTTCAGGCGACCGGCTCGATTCCGAGTTCGGCTAGTAGTCGGCGCACCCGCGTCTCGATGTCGTCGCGGATCGGCCGGACCGCTTCGATCCCTTGGCCGGCCGGGTCGGGCAGTTCCCAGTTCTCGTAACGCTTTCCAGGAAAGACCGGACACGCGTCGCCGCAACCCATCGTGACGACGATGTCGGCGGCATGAACGATCTCGTCGGTCCACGGCTTGGGGAACTGGTCTGTGATGTCAATGTCGACCTCGGCCATGACGGCCACGGCGGCGGGATTGATCTCGTTGCCGGGTTCCGATCCACCGGACCAGGCGACGGCCCGCTCACCGGCGAGGTGGTTGAAGTACCCGAAGGCCATCTGGGAGCGGCCGGCGTTGTGGGTGCACACGAAGAGCACCGTTGGTGTGGGCCCGGGGTTTTCGGTCAAAGTGCGCTCCGATCAGGCCGGGGTGTAATGGTGGGTGAATCGGCGGCGCAGGGCCAGCGAGACGTAGACCAAGGCGACCAGAACGGGGACCTCGATGAGCGGACCGACGACTCCGGCCAGCGCCTGCCCCGAGGTTGCCCCGTAGGTGGCGATGGCAACGGCGATGTCGAGTTCAAAGTTGTTGCCCGCAGCGGTGAACGCCAATGTGGTGGTGCGTGCGTAGCCCAGACCCAGCAGGGCGCCCAACAGGTATCCACCGCCCCACATGATCGCGAAGTAGGCCAGAAGTGGCAGCGCGATGCGGGCGACGTCCAGCGGACGACTGGTGATCTGAGCACCTTGCAGCGCAAAGAGAATGACGATGGTGAACAACAGCCCGTAGAGCGCCCACGGTCCAATCCTCGGCAGGAACTTCGTCTCGTACCAGTCACGGCCTTTTGCTTGCTCGCCAAACCGTCGGGTGAGGTATCCGGCGAGCAGCGGGATTCCAAGGAAGACGAGCACCGACTTGGCGATCTGCCAGGGCGAGGTGCTGATGGCGGCCTGTTCCAGGCCGAGCCAGCCCGGCAGCACCGACAGGTAGAACCAGCCGAGCACGGCGAACATCACCACTTGGAAGATTGAGTTGAGCGCGACGAGGACGGCGGCGGCTTCGCGGTCGCCGCAGGCGAGGTCGTTCCAGATGATGACCATCGCGATACAGCGGGCGAGGCCGACGATGATCAGGCCGGTGCGATATTCGGGCAGGTCCGGCAGCAACAGCCAGGCCAGCGCGAACATCAGGGCAGGACCGAGTATCCAGTTCAACGCCAGGGAACTGACCAGCAATTTGCGGTCGCCGGTGACGGTGTGGAGCCGGTCGTAGCGGACCTTGGCCAGGACCGGATACATCATGATCAGTAGCCCCAGGGCGATCGGCAGTGAGATGCCATCGACCTGAACCTTGTCCAGCCCGGTATCTAGCCCCGGCACGAGACGGCCCAGCAGCAGGCCGGCTGCCATCGCGATCCCGATCCACACCGGCAGAAATCGGTCCAATGGCGAAAGCTTTCCGACGACAACGGGTTCGACGTCGGTTTCGACAGATGTAGTCACGCGTGCGCGGGGCTGGCGCCGAAGGAGTCCGAGTCGGCGAGCACCGTATAGACCTCCCATTTCTCCCCGGCCGGTCCGGTGACCCAGACCTTGTCCTGGGTGGCGAAGCAACAGGTGGTACCGATCTCCTCGTCCGTGAAGAGGCCCTCGCCGGCGAGTCGGCCGATCTCGGCGTGCACGATCTCGCTGGATTCGACCTCGACGCCGAGGTGGTTGATGGTGCCTCCCTTGCCGGGGTTCTCCAGGAGTACCAACTTCAAGGGCGGCGTGGTGACCGCGAAGTTTGCGTAGCCCTGCTTGACTTTCGCCGGCGCCGTGTTGAACAGCTTGGAGTAGAACGTGATCGCCTCGTCGAGGTCGTCGACGTTGAGGGCCAGTTGTATGCGGGACATCGTGGGCATCCTAATGATCGTGACTTATGTCGAAGTTGTGGTACTGACAGATTGCCTACCTTTTTGACTTATGTCAATGTCTCGAGGAAGATTGGTCAGATGCCCAAGACGTTGCCGACCATCGACATGTCCGCGCCCGTCTGCTGCGCACCCGTCGCCGCCGGACCGATGGACGACGAAGCCGCGCTCGAAGTCGCACTTCGGCTCAAGGCGCTCGCCGACCCGGCGCGGGTCAGAATCATGTCGATGCTGTTTGCTTCGCCGGCGGGCGAGGAGAACAGCGGAGAGCTGTCGACGGCGCTCGGTTTGAGTGAGTCCACGGTCAGTCACCATCTGGCTCAACTGCGGCGAGCGGGTTTTGTGCTGTCGGATCGGCGGGGAATGAACGTCTTTCATCGACCGGCCGCCGATGCGCTGGGTGCGCTCTGTGTGGTGCTCGACCCCAACTGCTGCAAATAGCGCCGCGGCGGCTTCAAAGATGAAGCCTGAACTGCAAAAAAACACTAGTGCCCCCGGCATGATTCGAACATGCGACACCGGCTTTAGGAGAGCCGTGCTCTATCCCCTGAGCTACGGGGGCGGGGGACCAGTAGGAATAGGTATTGAAAACTCTAGTGGATTGCTGCGAATGCTTGGTGCGCGGTCGGAGGGGCGCGCCGGATACTGGCATCGGACGTTGCTGACGCTACGTGTGGGCCTGATGTGTCGACTGGGGCGGATTGAATCCCCCCGCGCACGATCAGCGCAGTGGCCGGCCTCAGTTCTGCCGACTCCCCAGTGGTGACGCCGGCCCGCTGGCCGGCGTCGACCTCGGCCCTTCGGCACCACTTCCGCACGGTCTTCGGTATCC
Organism: Mycobacterium sp.; assembly: GCA_039922455.1. Classification (GTDB taxonomy): domain Bacteria; phylum Actinomycetota; class Actinomycetes; order Mycobacteriales; family Mycobacteriaceae; genus Mycobacterium. The sequence continues at coordinate 19,053 of JBDTEP010000175.1, forward strand.
CGATCCCGAGTAGCTCCACGACCTTGCCGATCGCAGCCCAGTCCGACTCGTATCGGCCCTGATCTCGCCAACTATCCAGAGCGCCCGCCCACGCAACTCGGCCGGATACCTCTGCGGCGTACTCCCTGACATGACTTCATCCATCCCAAGGATCAGAGTCTCCGGACACGCCGGAGGATTCAGCGACTCGACGGCGGCATCAGCCCGTGCAGCGTCTAGGCCGCGTGCGGTTTGGGCAGCGCGATCTGCCACGCGGCCTCCGTTTCGCTCTTCTCCGACCCGAGGCGGCAAGGCCCGCATCGGCGTAGCCGTGGGGCTACACGCCGAACAGCGGCGGCAACGCCAGCACCATGATCAGGCCCCACACCAGGTGGGTCAGCAGCGGCGCGAGCACCCCCCCGGTGGCGCGACGTTCTGTGGCGCAGACGGCGCCGAGGATCAGCGCTGCGAAGCCCAGCATCGGGTTACCACTGGCCATGGTCGCGGCGATGTAGAGCACCGTCGAGATCACCAGCGGATGGTGGCGTCCGATCGCGGTGTAGAGCGCACCACGGAAGAACATCTCCTCGGCGATGGCGTTCACCAAAGTGATCACCACTATGAATCTCAGCGCGCTGTCGTCGTTGGCAAAGGCCAAGACTCGGCTGACCAGATCCGAGAGGGCTGGAATCTCCCTGACGATAAGCGCGCCCAGCACGAACACGACTCCAAGCGCCAACCCGATCCCGGCTCCGATTAACACCGGCCGCGCGTAGCGGCCGCGGAACCGAACGAACCCCAGATGCATCGGCCCGGACACCAGCGCACCGACCACCCACACGGCGGCCAGCGTCAAAGTCGACCAGTAGAAGGCTGATTCACCCGGCTGCCTGGTCAGCGAAAACCCCAACACCGCCGCGCCGACCACTATCACCACAGCAACCACGATCCGGCGACGCAGCACCACCTTGGGGGGCTCATTGTTCGGCACAGCGATATTGGTGAACATGTCCACGAACCCGTGTAAGAGACCGGGCCGAGTCGGGGTGGACTGGGTCATGCCGAGCGTCCTCTCGGAGTCAGGTTGATCAACGTGTCCAGGCCGGTTCGGATCAGGCCGACGACCGGGCCCGGAACGGCATCGACCAGTCCCAGTGCGGGCCAAGCCAGCGGTGGTACCACCAGTTTGGCCAGCCTTCTGATACGCAGCGCATCACCCCCGGTCCAGCCGGGATCGCTGTCGGCGAGGTGATGCGGATCGGTCAGCACGTTGACCGGCCGGGGCGGCTGACTGGCCAGGGCACGGGTGATTGCGTCATCGGAGGAAATCAGGCCGTCGGTCGGATCCGGAATCAGGTCACGTAACCGTCTGTCGGAGGCCAACATTGGGTGGTCTAGCGACATCACCAATTCGCCGGCTAGCTCGCCGGGCGCCGGTAGCGCCACCGTCGAGACCCAGGCCGCCAGCCCGGTTCCGATCCCGGGTACCGGAAAACGTGCGCGCCATCTGCCCGATACCTGTGCATACGCGGTGAGCAGCCCCCGGTACGTCGTGGTGTCCGGCCCACAGATGTCGTAGGCGCCCGCCGGCACCGCATCGTTGTTACCGGCGGCCACCAGGTAGTACAGCACATCGCGGATGGAAATCGGGTCGATCGGATTGTCCATCCATGCCGGTAGGGGGGCGAGCAGGAATCGGTCACCGACGTAGCGCAGCATCTCAAACGACGTCGATCCGGCGCCCAGGATCATCGCCGCGCCCAACCACACCACCTCGGGGCCGCCGTCGATGTCTAGTGCCGCAGCGACCTCGGCGCGGCTGGTCAAGTGTTCGGAGAGGGTCCCGTCGCCCTCGGGGACAAAGCCACCCAGGTAGACGATGCGCGGCACGTCGGTGGCCTGGGCGGCCGCCGCGACGTTGGCGGCCGCGGCGTTGTCGGCGTCGCGGTAGCCCGGTTGGCCGATGCCGTGTACCAGGTAATAGACGAGATCCACCGGGCCGGCGACCGCGAACGCCGCGCGGGTCGACGCGGGATCGGATGCGTCAAGCGCGACCGCGGTGACGTCGTCGCACCAGCCTAGCCGCCCCAGGCGTGCCGGGTCCCGGCTGGCGGCCAACACCTGGTGCCCCTCGGCGAGCAGTTCGGTTACCAGGCGTGATCCGATATAGCCGGTGGAGCCAGTTACAAGAATCCGCACACCGCCCAACGTAGTCGCCATCGAGCGGGGCCAACGTTTCGTGTTTGTAATACGCCGCGAGAGCAGCCACCAACGCAGTTCCAACGTGTTCGGGGGTGATCAGCAGCGGCGCCCCGGTTCGGGGGCTTGAAATGCTTCCAGCACAGCTTTGCCAGGGGAAACCAGGCTCTGCTCCCGGGTGACGAGCGTGACTACGTTCGCCACGACAGTGGCGCATAACGGCACCTCGCCGCCTGTGTCTCAGCACAGCTCGGCAAGGTTGACGATCGACTTGTGCGCTTCGGACCTGACCACCCTAGCGACGAATCGGCCGATCGGCCCGCGCAGCGGTCCACCGGTGAGGTCGGCGCACAGATGGAATCTCGACCCGGGGTGTTCGTCGGCGACCGTTACCTTGAGCGCAATGGCTACTCCGCCGCGACCGTGGCCTTTCAACTCGATCACTTCGGGTTCCCGGTAGGCGGTGACGGACCAGTGAATGACGTTGCGAAAGCCCTTTACTTTGATCAGCGATGACAGTCGGGTGCCCCGTTCGATCCGCGATGGCACACTGCTGCGCCAACCGCCGAAGATCGTCATCCAATCGCCGATGTGCTGCAAGTCCGACGCGCACTTCCAAGCGTCCGCCGGTGCCACATCCGACGAGGAAGACACCTCTAGTGCAACCATGCCCGGTCTCCTACCCGCAGGCCGCGGCCGCGAAACCCCGCGGGCACAGCTCGACCCAACTCGAACACCCGGTACATCCAGGTACGCAGACTCATACACGCCTGTTGACGTTCCAACCGATGGCGCAGGCGTGACCGCTAACCTGCTCAGCCCAGGTGGAACACGACCTCGAGGGCGAGGAATCCGAAAATGAACAGTCCGATGATGGCTGCGAGTGCCGGGAGCACGAGTATGGGGTCTTTCATGACAGGAAACATAATACAAATACTGGTTGTAAGTAATTGAAAAGTGTTGGGCGTCACTGTATTTAGAGACTTGGGTCCGTGAGCGGCGCCATGTTCGCCCGGGCATGTGGTCGTGGTCACCGAACGTGTTGACGGTCTGGTCGGCGGGGTCCGGCGCGAGGCTGCCGTCCGGTCCGATGTGGGCGTAGATCTGCCGCAGCAGGGTCAGGATGTGCGGGTCGTCGACGGTATAGGTGTGATCGCGCCCTTCCCGCCGGGCTGATCAAGCCTGCCGCGCCAAGGCCGCGCGGACCGTTGGTGCGCCTACGGTATGGGCAACCCATACGAATTGACCAGCGGAGGCGTCCTGTGCACCCATTTCGGCAAGCCGTGGAGGCCCGCGATGCCGCGGCCATCGAGGCGCTGCTCTCCGATGATGTCGTGTTCACCAGCCCGGTGGCGTTCAAGCCCTACCCGGGCAAGCCGGTCACCGCGGCGATCCTGCGCGCCGTGATGCGCGTCTTCGAGGACTTCCGGTACGTCCGTGAGATCGCCGACCCATCGGGACGTGACCACGCCCTGGTGTTCGAGGCCTCGGTGGCAGGCAAGCGGCTCACCGGATGCGACTTCCTGCATTTCGATGCCGACGGCAAGATCGACGACTTCGTGGTGATGGTGCGGCCGCTGTCGGCGGCCACGGCCCTGGCCGAGGCCATGGGGGCGCAGTTCGAGCAGATCACCCGCGAGGCCGCCGAGCACGGTGGTCGCGGGTAGCCGAAAAACATAGCTGCACACCGTTCAGTCAGCGGTTATAGTTGAGGGCGGCGATGAAGCTCGCCATAAACCGCCGCCCCGGCTGATAGCTTCTACCACGTCCAGTGAAGCATGGGGTGGGAGGCGTCAAATGGCTTCACATTCAAACGATTTAGCCTCGCTGCTCGATCAGGGCCCCCGCCGCCGGGCGCCGGATCGCCGGGTGGAGATCGGACACTGGGCCGGCTCGATCCCCCAGGAGATGGCGCAGGTGCCGGCCGTGCGGCTGGGCAAGCGCTGGGTGTCGTCGCTGTGGCTGATCCCGCTCGGTGCGGCCGGGTTGGTCGTCGGGATCGCACTGGCGCAGCAGCTGCGCCAGTACGGCTGGATGCAGGACTTCATCGCCGCCTACCCGGGTACCTCAACGCGCGTCACGCCGGTGATCGCCACCGGCTTCCCGTCCTGGCTGCGCTGGCAACACCTGTTCAACATCGTCTTCATGATGTTTCTGATGCGGGCGGGGCTGCAGATCCTG
>JBDTEP010000176.1:0-25515 GCA_039922455.1 Mycobacterium sp.
GCGACGTAACAGCACACCGCGATCAGCCCGAGCGTGCGCCGCTCGTCGCCGCGCGCAAGGCCGTCGTGGACGATGTCGCCGCAGATCAACGCGATCAGTATCGCCAGGAACGGCGCCATCGGCACCGCGTAGAAGAAGTACATCTGCCGCCCGATGTCGGCGAACCACGGCAGCCAACCGGCGCAGTACCCGACCAGCGCCGCGGCGTAGCGCCAGTCATGACGCACCAGCGTCCGCCACACGGCGTAACCCAGCACCGGCACGGCAAGCCACCACATCGCCGGGGTCCCCACCAGCAGCACGGCCTTGACGCAGGACTGGGGGGCGCAGCCCGGAACGTCGTGTTGGTCGATCGCGTAGAGCACCGGCCGCAACGACATCGGCCAGGCCCACGGTTTGGATTCCCACGGGTGGTGGTTGCCGGCGGCGTTCGTCAGGCCGGAGTGAAAGTGATACGCCTGGTAGGTGTAATGCCATAGCGAGCGCAGGGCGTCGGGCACCGGGAACCGGCTGTCCAGCCCGATCGACTGGCCGGCCTCGTGACGGTCCACGCCGGTCTCGGAGGCGAACCACGGCGTATATGACGCCAGATAGACCCCGAACGGAATCAGCGCCAGCGCGTAGGCGGTGGGGCCGACGTCGCGGCGCAGTGTTCCCAGCCAAGGTCGGCGCACCCGGTACTGCCGGCGTGCGGCGACGTCGAACGCGAGTGACAGAGCACCAAAGAACACCACGAAATACAGGCCGGACCACTTGGTCGCGCACGCCAATCCGAGCAGCACCCCGGCGCCGAAGCGCCACCAGCGAACCCCCAGCCGGGGGCCCCACGGCGTTGCGCCGCAACGGCCGTCGGTCAGCACGGTGTGCATTCGCATCCGTACCTGGTCACGGTCGACGATCAGCGCCCCGAACGCCGCCACCACGAAGAAGGTCAAAATGCCGTCCAGTAGCGCGGTGCGCGCAGCCACGAAGCTGACCCCGTCCCCGACCAGCAGCAACCCGGCGATTCCGCCGGTCAGCGTCGAGCGGGTCATCCGGCGCACAATCCGCACCAGCAGCGCGACCGCGAGCACCCCGAGCAGGGCACTGGTGAACCGCCAGCCCAACCCGTTGTAGCCGAACAGCGCCTCGCCGATCGCGATCAGGTGCTTGCCGACCGGCGGGTGCACCACCAGGCCGTAACCGGGGTTGTCCTCGACACCGTGGTTGTGCAGCATCTGCCACGCCTGGGGCGCATAGTGCTTCTCGTCGAAGATCGGGGTGCCGGCGTCGGTCGGTGAGTAGAGATTCATGAACCGGGTCACCGCGGCCAGCGAGGTGACCGCCGCGGTCACCGCCCAACCGCGGGCGCGGTCGGTCGGTCCGAAATCGGCCACTGGCACCAGCAGGCCCGGGCTGATCACGGGGGCGGTGCGCTCCGGCAAGGCCGTCATGGTCGGAGCGGTCACAGAGACGATCGTAGGCTGTGCGCCATGCCCGATGGTCGATTGCTGCTGGGTGCTACCCCGCTGGGTCAGCCCGCCGACGCGTCGTCGCGGCTGGTCGCCGCGCTGAGCACCGCCGACGTGGTGGCCGCCGAGGACACCCGGCGGGTGCGGACGCTGGCCAAGGCGCTCGACGTGCGCATCGCCGGGCGGGTGGTCAGCCTCTTCGACGCCAATGAGGCGACGCGGGTGCCCACGCTGCTCGCCGACATCGCGGCCGGGGCCACCGTGCTGGTGGTGAGCGACGCCGGTATGCCGCTGATCAGCGACCCGGGTTATCGCCTGGTGGTCGCGTGCGTGGAGGCCGGGCTGCCGGTCAGTTGTCTGCCCGGCCCTTCGGCGGTGACGACCGCGCTGGCGGTGTCCGGGTTGGCCTCGGAGAAGTTCTGCTTCGAGGGCTTCGCGCCGCGTAAGCAGTCGGCGCGCCGGGCATGGCTGGCGTCGCTGGCCGACGAACGGCGCACCTGCGTGTTCTTCGAGTCGCCGCGGCGGCTGGCCGACTGCCTGCGCGACGCGGTCGCCGAACTCGGCGGCGAGCGGCGGGCCGTGGTCTGCCGCGAGCTGACCAAGGTGCACGAGGAGGTGTTGCGCGGGACCCTGGCCGAGTTGGCCGACTGGGCCGTCGACGGCGTGCTGGGGGAGATCACCGTGGTGCTGGCCGGGGCGACCCTGCGAGCCGACCTGCCGACGCTGGTCGCCGAGGTCAACCGGCTGGCAGCCGACGGCATGGGGGTCAAGGACGCCTGCGCGCAGGCGCTCGCCGGGGTGTCGGGTGCGGTGTCGCGGCGCGAGCTCTACGACGCGGTGCTGCGTTCCCGGGACTGATCGGCGGCGACGATCGGGGCGGCCTTGTGCAGGCACTCCTGCCATTCGGCGTCGACGTCGGAGTCCGCGGTGATGCCGCCGCCGACCCCGAGCACCGCGCCACCAAAGGCGTCGAACTCCACGGTGCGGATCGCGACGTTGAGTTCGCATCCGGCCACCGGTGACGCCAAACCCACAGTGCCGCAGTAGACTCCGCGTCGATGCGGCTCCCACTGGGAAAGTAACTGGCGGGCACGGTGTTTAGGTGTTCCGGTCACCGACGCGGGTGGGAACGCGGCCTCCAGCAACGTTGGCATGCCCAGTTGTGCCGGCACCTGCGCCGACACCGTCGACACCAGATGCCACACGCCCGGCGCGGGCCGCACCGCCAGCAGTTCGGGAACGGTGATGGTGCCGGTGATCGCCACTCGGCCCAGGTCGTTGCGGACCAGGTCCACGATCATGATGTTCTCCGCGACGTCCTTGGCCGAGGCGCGCAGCGCCGACGGGCGGGCGTCCAGCGGCAGCGTGCCTTTGATGGGGCTGGAAATCACCTCGTCACCGCGGCGGCGCAGGAACAATTCCGGCGACAATGAGGCCACCGCACCCCAGTCGCCGGCGACGTAGGCGGCGCGAGTCGGCCCGGTGCGCGCCACCGCGTCGGCGAAGAAGTCCAGGGGGTCCCCGGCGACGGTCCCGGTGAAGCGGGTGCACACGCACGCCTGATACACCTCGCCGGCCCGGATGGCCTCCAGGCAGGCCAGCACCCCGGCGCGGTGCCGGTCGCGGTCGGCCACACCCCAGGCGATGTGGCAGCACCGCACCGGTACGGGGGTGGCCAACGCATCGGTCAGCCAGCCTGGCATCGGTGCGCCGGACAGGCTCTCGTGCCACCACTGCCCGTCGCCGTCCTGACGCAGCACACAGTCGGTCCAGCCGCCGGCGGCCGGCGGAATGCGGGAGTCGCCGCCGTCGGAGCCGGGATCGGGGTAGGACAGATATCCGATCCAGCCGCCGCCCACCACACCGGACCGCGCATCCGGGGCTGACAAACCTTTGACGTCGAAGACCTCGCCGGGGCGCACCGGCTCGACTGCCACGCTCGGGGCGATCACCGCTCGGGCCCCGAACCATTCGCCGGTCAGCGCGGCCGGCGGCGGTAGGTCGTGGTGGATGGTGGCGTCGCCGATCGCGCGCAGCACCGATGGCGCCGCCCCCAGGTCGCCGAGCCGCTCGATCCGCACCGCACTAGCTTGTCAGAAGTTTCAGTTGCGGGTTATCTCGCGGGCAGCCGCCAGCGCCGCCAGCTTGTCCGGGTTGCGCATCGCATAGAAGTTGGTGATCAGGCCGTTGACGATCTCGACGGTGAACACGCCCTCCAGCTGGTCGGCGGTGTAGAGCATCAGCGCCGGCGCGGAGTTGCAGACCACCAAGTCCATCCGGATGTCGGGTTGGTGCGCGCCCAGGCGCAGCAACCCGATGACCGACCGGGCGACCTTGTCGGCCCCGACGATCGGGCGCCGTGCCGCGCTGGCCTTGCCGCCGCTGTCGGCGGTCCACACCACGTCCGGCGCCAGCATCGACAGCACGGTCGCGATGTCTCCGCCGGCCGCCGCGGTCATGAACTCCGTGGTGATCCGGGCGGTCTGCGCCGGGTCCACCGGGGTGAAGCGCGGCCGCCGGGCCTGGACGTGTCCGCGGGCCCGGTGCGCGACCTGACGGGCCGCCGACGGCGACTTGCCCACCGCGGCGGCGATCTCGTCGTAGTCGAACTCGAACACCTCGCGTAGCACGAACACCGCGCGTTCGTCGGGGCTGAGCGTCTCGAGCACCACCAGCATCGCCATCGAGACCGATTCGGCGAGCACGACGTCGGCCGACGGGTCCTGATTGGTGAGCAGCAGTGGCTCAGGCAGCCACGGGCCGACGTACTCCTCGCGGCGCCGGGCACCCGCCCGCAGCGCGTTAAGCGCCTGCCGGGTGACCAGTTGGGCCAGATAGGACTTGACGTCCTGCACGGTGGACGCATCAACGTCGGCCCAACGCAGGTAGCTGTCCTGCAGGACGTCGTCGGATTCGGTTGCCGAGCCCAGGATTTCGTAGGCGATGGTGAACAGCAGCGGCCGAAGCTCGGTGAACCGTTCGACGTGTCCGGTCATCACACCACCGTCTCCTGTTCGAGGGAGGCCGCCCGGGAGCCGCCCTTGACCCAACGGTACGAGCCGGATTTGGCAGCCTCGCGGCGAATTAACCACACCGTGCCCCGGCAGATCCCCTCCTTGACCGCCGTGGCGAGCCGACCGCCGATGACCGCCTTGACCGGGGTGTCGTCCAAGCGGGTGAGCTGAATGGTGGCCGCGTGCCGGCCCACACTGATGCACTGGGACAGGAACGCCTGGTTCAGTGCGGCCGGTGGGGTGCCGGCGATACGGGCCAGTACCGTGTCGGCGGCTTGGGCGCCCATTGGCATGGCTGCTTGACAGCTCATCCGCAACGGCCGGCCCGACGGCGCGACCGCATCCCCGGCCGCCACGATCCACGGGTTGTCGATGCTGGTCAGGGTTTCGTCGGTGAGCAGTCGTCCCAGTGCGTCGGTGGCCAGCCCACTGGAGGCGGCCAGGTCGGGGACGCCGAAACCCGCCGTCCACACGGTCAACTCGCTGGGCAGCACGCTGCCGTCGCGGAGCACCAGTGCATCGGCGCGCACCTGCTCGACGACCGCCGCCTCGCGCACGTCGACGCCAAGTCGATGCAGCGCCTTCGCCACCGAGCGGCGGCCGGCCGCTTGAAGTGACGGCCCCAGCCTCTGGCCGCAGACCAGCGTGACCGTCCGGCCCTGTCCAGCCAGTTCGGCGGCCGCCTCGATTCCGGTCAGTCCGCCGCCGACCACTGCCACCGGCGCGTCCGGCGCGACTTCGTCGAGCCGCGCAAGAAGCTGCTGCGCCTGCTCCAATTCAGCTATGGAGTAAGCGAATTCGGTGGCCCCGGGAACCGTTGGGGTGATCGCGCCGGTGCTGCCCACGGCGTAGATGAGGTAGTCGTAGTCCAGCGCGGCGCCGGAGGCCAGCTGGATCCGGCGGTCGGCGGCGTCGATCCGGTCGGCGGAGTCGACGACCAGTCGGACCCGGTCACCGAGCAGGTCCGGGTAGTCGATGGTGGCCGTCCCGGTGCCGGCCGCGTACTGGTGCAGCCGGATGCGTTCGACGAATATCGGGCGCGGGTTGAGCAGCGTGACGTCGACGGCGGACTGCTGTTGTAGCCGGTTGGCCGCCAGGGTGCCGGCGTAGCCGCCGCCGACGACGACGACGTGGGTGCGGGGTGTGTTGGGGGAGTGCGATGTGTTGGTCATGCCCTCAAGACACCGCGGCACGCTCGAACGTGACAGTTCGTGACTGAGGTCACTTTTTGCGCGAGCGTGCGTGTTACCCCGCTTGGTAGCGCGGGAACACCCCGGACGGCGCCGGCAACGTGATGCCCGGTGTCAGCCGCTGCGAGACCGCGGCGAACATCCGCTGCTCGGCGGTCTGGCCCAGCAGGTCCAGCAGCTTGCCCGCCGATGCGGGCATCACCGGTTGCACCAGCAGCGCCGCGATCCGCACCACCTCGCACGTGGTATACAAAACGGCGCCGAAGCGGGCCTGATCGTCCGCGGACTCGCTCTTGGTCAGCTTCCACGGCTCGTGGGCCGAGAAATAGCGGTTGGCCGCGCCCAGCATTAGCCAGATCGCTTCCAACCCCAGGTGCATCGCTTGCACGTCGAAGTGGCCCCGCACCCGCTCCAGCAGCCCGTCGGCCAGCGCCAGCAGCTCGTCATCGTCGGTGCTGCGCGCACCCGGCGACGGCACCACCCCGCCGAGGTTCTTGGCCACCATCGACAGCGACCGCTGCGCCAGGTTGCCTAGCTCGTTGGCCAGGTCGGTGTTGACCCGGGTGGCGATCGCCTCGTGGCTGTAGCTGCCGTCCTGGCCGAACGGGATCTCGCGGAGCAGGAAGTAGCGCACCTGGTCCACCCCGAACTCGTCGACCAACGCCCCCGGATCGACGACGTTGCCCACCGACTTGCTCATCTTCTCGCCGGCGTTGAGCAGGAAGCCGTGCGCGAAAACCCGGCGCGGCAACTCGATTCCGGCCGACATCAGAAACGCCGGCCAGTACACCGTGTGGAACCGGATGATGTCCTTGCCGATCATGTGCAGATCGGCCGGCCAATACCGGCGGAACGTCGCAGAGTCGGTGTCGGGGTAACCGGCCCCGGTCAGGTAATTGGTCAGGGCGTCCACCCAGACGTACATGACGTGATCGGGGTGGTCGGGTACCGGCACACCCCAGTCGAATGAGGTGCGGGAGATCGACAGATCCCGCAGCCCGCCGGAGACGAAGCTGACCACTTCGTTGCGGCGCACCTCCGGGGCGATGAAATCCGGGTTCTCCCGGTAGTGCGCCAGCAGTCGGTCGGTGTACGCGGACAGCCGGAAGAAGAACGTCTGCTCCTCGGTCCAGGTCACCGGAGTGCCGGTTTCGACGGCCACCCGGGAACCGTTGTCGGTGACCCGGGTTTCGGATTCGAGGAAGAACCGCTCGTCGCGCACCGAGTACCAGCCGGCGTAGGCATCCAGATAGACGTCCCCGGCGTCGGCCATCTTCTGCCAGATCGCCTTGGAGGCCTCCAGGTGATCGGCGTCGGTGGTGCGGATGAACCGGTCGAAGGAGATGTTGAGCTTGCGCTGCAGGCGCTCGAACACCTCCGAATTGCGCCGCGCCAACTCCGAGGTCGCAATACCCTCGGCGGCGGCGGTCTCGGCCATCTTCAGCCCGTGCTCGTCGGTGCCGGTCAGATACCGCACATCGAATCCGTCGAGCCGGCGGAACCGGGCGATCGCGTCGGTGGCGATGTACTCGTAGGCGTGGCCGATGTGCGGGTCACCGTTGGGGTAGGTGATGGCGGTGGTGACGTAGAAGGGCTTCATCACCAATCACCCTAGGGTGTGCAGATGAGCTCCAAACGGTCAGCCGAACGAGACGCGCCGCCGGCGCCAGAACCGCTGACACCGCTGGTGGACGCGCACACCCACCTCGATGCCTGCGGCGCCAAAGGCGCCAACGCCGCGAAAGACACGGTGCGTGCGATCGTGGACCGGGCCGCGGCAGTCGGGGTCCAGGCGGTGGTGACGGTCGCCGACGACCTGGCGTCGGCGCGCTGGGTGACCCGCGCCGCAGACGCCGACGATCGGGTCTACGCGGCGGTGGCACTGCACCCCACCCGCGCCGACAGCTTGACCGACGACGCGCGCGGCGAGATCGAGGCGCTGGCCGCCCACCCGCGGGTGGTGGCGATCGGGGAGACCGGACTGGATTTGTACTGGCCGGGCCGGTTGGAGGGCTGCGCCGACCCGCTCACCCAACGCGAGGCATTCGCCTGGCACATTGACCTGGCCAAACGCACCGGCAAACCGCTGATGATCCACAACCGCGACGCCGACGCCGCGGTGCTCGACGTTCTGCGCGCCGAAGGCTCCCCGGAGACGGTGATCTTCCACTGTTTTTCGTCCGGCCCGGAGATGGCTCACACCTGCGCCGACGCCGGCTGGATGCTGAGCCTGTCCGGTACGGTCACCTTCCGAAACGCGCGTGACCTGCGAGAAGCCGCGCCATTGATCCCAATGGAGCAGCTGCTGGTGGAGACCGATGCGCCGTTTCTGACTCCGCACCCATACCGCGGCGCGCCCAATGAACCCTATTGTCTGCCATACACTGTCAGGGCACTGGCGGAGCTGCTGGGGGTGTCGGCAGCCGAACTGGCGCAGGTCACGAGCCGCAACGCCCGTCGGGTGTACGGGTTGCACTGAACGTCGAGCAGGTCACATTCGGTTGCCCGCCCGCAGGTAGGCTCGTTATCATCTCGTTATCAAACACGGGGCACCGCGAGGGCCCCTTTTCCGTGTCGTGAGGTTTTTGCCTTGAACACTTTGACCAGGCTGCATCAGGCCCCGTCGCCGATGCTGCGGATGCTGGTCGGCGCGCTACTGCTGGTGCTGGCCTTTGCCGGCGGCTTCGCGGTCGCCAGCACCAAGACCGTCATGCTGGATGTCGACGGAATGTCGATCACGGTGGCCACCATGCGGTCGCGGGTGATCGACGTCGTCGCCGAGAACGGGTTCGACGTCGGCGAGCGTGACGATGTGACCCCCGCGCGGGGCGCCAGGGTGCACGACGCCGACACCATAGTGGTGCGTCGCAGCCGACCGCTGCAGCTGTCCCTGGACGGCCGCGAGCCCCAGCAGGTGTGGACGACGGCCCTGTCCGTCGACGAGGCGTTGGCTCAGCTGTCGATGACCGACACCGCCCCGGCCGCGGCGTCCCGTGGCAGCCGGGTGCCCCTGGCGGGGATGGCGCTGCCGGTCGTCAGTGCCAAGAAGGTCCAGATCGACGACGGCGGTGTGGTGCGCACGGTCCGGCTGGCCGCGCCGAACGTCGCCGAACTGCTGGCCGCCGACGGTGCCCCGCTGGAGCAGGCCGACAAGGTCAGTCCGGCGGCATGGGCGCCGGTCACCGAGGGCATGCAGATCCAGGTGACTCGGATCCGGGTCAAGCAGGTCACCGAACGGGTGCCGCTTGCGCCCACCCCGCAGCGCGTCGAAGACCCGTCAATGAACGTCAGCCGGCAGGTTGTCGATGACCCCGGTACCCCCGGCGCGCAGGACGTGACCTACTCGGTGGCCACCGTCAACGGCGCCGAGACCGGCCGCCTGCCGGTCTCCAACGATGTGGTGGTCCCGGCCCGCGACTCGGTGCTGCGGGTCGGCGCCAAGCCGGGCACCGAGGTGCCGCCGTCGATTTACGGCAGCGCGTGGGACAGCATCGCCGGTTGCGAGTCACATAACAACTGGGCGATCAACACCGGCAACGGCTTCTACGGCGGTGTGCAGTTCGACTACGGCACCTGGGTGGCCAACGGTGGGCTTCGCTACGCCCCGCGTGCTGACCTGGCCACCCGCGAGGAGCAGATCGCGATCGCAGAGGTCACCCAGGCGCGTCAGGGCTGGGGAGCCTGGCCGGTGTGCAGCGGGAGGCGCTGACCATCGGGCTCCTCGGGGCCGGCGACATCAGAGCCCTGGCCAAAGAGCTCGACCTGCGGCCCCGGAAATCGCTGGGACAGAACTTCGTTCACGACGCCAACACGGTGCGACGGATCGTTGCCGGTGCCGGGATAACCGCCGCCGACCACATCCTGGAAGTCGGCCCCGGACTCGGCTCGTTGACCCTGGCGCTGCTCGAGCACGGCCCGACGGTCACCGCCGTCGAGAAGGATCCGGTACTGGCTGCCCGGCTGCCGCAAACCATCGCCGAGCACGCACCCGGCGACGCAGACCGGCTGGTGGTGCTTGACCGGGACGTGCTGACGCTGCGCCGCGTCGAGCTGGCCACCGAGCCGACGGCGGTGGTCGCAAACCTGCCCTACAACGTCGCGGTCCCAGCCCTGCTGCATCTGCTGGCCGAGTTCGATTCCATCCGCACCGTGACGGTCATGGTGCAGTTGGAGGTGGCCGAGCGTTTGGCCGCTGAGCCGGGCGGCAAGGACTACGGGGTGCCCAGCGTCAAGGCGCGGTTCTTCGGTGAGGTGCGCCGCTGCGGCACGGTGGCGCCGAGTGTGTTCTGGCCCGTGCCGCGGGTGAACTCCGGGCTGGTGCGTATCGACCGGCACGTCGCCACGCCGTGGCCGCGCGACGATGCCTTTCGCCGGCAGCTCTTCGCGCTGGTGGACATCGCGTTCGCTCAGCGCCGCAAGACCTCCCGAAACGCCTTCGCCGACTGGGCGGGATCGGGTGTGCAATCAGCCGAGATTTTGGAGGCGGCCGGTATCGATCCGATGCGGCGCGGTGAGACGCTGTCAATCACGGACTTTGTTCGCCTACTTCAGGTTTCGGGATGCGCTGACTCAGTCAGTACCCGGGACAGCTGTTCGACGAACGCGGTGCAGGACTCGTAGCGTCGGGCCGGGAACTTGGCCATGGCCCGTTCCACCACCACGTCGACGGCGCGTGCTGCCGAACCGAACGACTCCGAGATGGGCGGCGGCAGTCGCCGCAGGTGCGCATCCACCAGTTCGGCCGCATTGTGTGCGGGGAACGGCGGCGCCCCGGTGAGCAGTTCCACTGCGGTGCAGGCCAGCGCATATTCGTCGGTGGCTGCGGACGGGGCTTTGCCGCGCAGAATCTCCGGGGCCGTGTAGGGCAGGGAGACCTCTGGATCGTGTTGCCGTCGCCAGACGTCCTCGACCACGGCATGGGCCGTGCCGAAGTCGGTCAGCACCGCCCCGCCGCGGGGAAAGTCCTCGGGCACCAGGATATTGGCGGGTTTGACGTCGCAGTGCACGATGCCGCTGTGGTGCGCGTAGTCGAGCGCGGCGGCGATCTGGGTCAGTGCGGCGAGTTGATCCTCGAGCGTCTGCAACCGGGTCGCCCTGTCGCCGTCGACGAATTGCATCGCCAGCCAGAACGGCCCGTGCCGGTAGACCGTAACGATGTTGGGGTGGTCGAGGGCAGCCGCGATCTCGTATTCACGATCCAACCTGGCCTGCCAGACCGGGGTGCGATGCGAGTCGTCGAGCACCTTCAACGCCACCGGCGGGGCCCCGCCGCCCTGGAGATGCGAGTGATGGGCCTGATACACGATGGCCGACCCGCCGCGCCCGACCTCCCGATCGATCAGATAGCCGCCGAAGTCCGAGCCGGCTTTGCCCATGGCTCCCAGGTTATGGGGGCGGCGCAGACTTCGTCGCAGAGTGAACACATCGCAGAAAACTAAGAAATAGATGTCCAGATAGCAAAAAAATAATGACATTTTCACTCGCGCGGGGTGATAATCGACCGAACTTCATCCCGCGGAGGTCGCCATGACAACTCTGTTCAGTCGTAATCTGCGCTCGCTGGGCGCCGTCCCGTTGGCGATCGCTGGCATTGCCGCACTGACTGTGGCGCCGGTGGTGGCGCCGGGGCTGGTGGCGACGGCGAAAACCGTGGTGGCTCAGGCGAATCTGCTGGATACCGAATCGTGGATCATGGGCGGCAGCGGCCTGCCGATCCCGCCGCCGCAATATCTGACCGCCCTCACCGACCGGTTCCTCGACCCGGCGACACCCAAGTTCGACGGTCAGCCCGTGTTTCCGGTAGAGGTCACCAACGGGCTGTTCACGCCGGAAGGCCTCTATCCCCTCACCGGCGTGAAGACGCTGCCGCTGGACACTTCGCTGCAGCAGGGCGTCACCATCCTCGACCAGAAGATCACCGAGCAGATCGCCGCCGGCAACAACGCCGTCGTGCTGGGCTATTCGCAGAGCGCCACCATCAACGCGATGGAGATCAAGCACCTGTTGAGCCTGCCGGCAAGCGAACAACCCACCGCCGACCAGCTGTCCTTCGTAATGCTGGGCAGCCCCAGCACCCCCAACGGCGGCCTGCTATCACGCTTCGACCTCACCTCGCTGCCGAATGTGGGCACTAACATGCCGGAGCTGACCCTGCCGAGTCTCGGGGTCACGTTCAGTGGCGCCACCCCCACCGACACGCCGTGGGACACCGCGATGTACTCCCAGGAGTACGACGGCTTCGCCGACTTCCCCAAATATCCGCTCAACTTCTTGGCGGACATCAACGCCTTCCTGGGCATCATGTACGTCCACGGCACCTACCCGACGCTGACCGACGCCCAGCTGGCCTCGGCCATCGAGTTGCCGGTCTCCGACGACTACACCGGTAACACCCAATTCTTCATGATCCCCACCGAGGATCTGCCGTTGCTGACGCCGTTGCGCGGCAGCGGATTCGGCAACGCGATCGCCGACTTGCTGCAGCCCGACCTTCGGGTGCTCATCAACCTCGGTTACGGCGATATCGATCACGGCTGGGATCAGGGGCCGGCGAACCTAGCCACCCCGTTCGGGCTCTTCCCGGACGTCAACGCCCAAGACGTGTTCACCGCCTTGGTCAACGGCGCTCAGCAAGGCTGGACCGCGTTCACCGACGACCTGCAGAACTTGTCGTCCAGCAGCGCGGCGGATGTGCTCGGCAACAGTGCGGCATTCGTCATGCCGAGCCTGACCGACATCGTCAACACGTTCACCAGCGCCAGCGCGACCCTGTACGGCACGTTGCTGCCCACGGCCGACATCCTCAATGCCCTGTTCACCACGCTGCCGGCCTACACCGCGACAATATTCGCCCAGGAACTCGCCTCCGGTGATCTGTTGAACGCGCTCGGCATGCCGCTCGCGGCCAGCGTCGGGCTGACCACCATGGCGGCCGGTTTCGAGTTCGAGGTGCTCACGGGTGCGTTCAGCTCGATCCAGGCGGACTTCAGCGACCTGTTCTCCTGATCGCTGACGTCAAGCTGCTGAAGAGCATCGTCTGATGAGGTGGCGGCCAGTAGTACCGGCGTGGCCGTGCTGGGGGCCGGCTTCGAACTGGAAGTCATCGCGAATGCCACTCAGGCGATCGTCGGCGATCTGCGGGATCTCATCCCGTTCTGATCAGGGTCGTCGAGGCGATAACCTCGACCGGTGACCGCATCCGACGGAAGTGCCGCCACTGAGTGGACCCCGAACGGTTCGGTTGCCGTGCGAGCGCCCGGCAAGATCAACCTCTACCTGGCTGTCGGCGACCGCCGCGATGACGGCTACCACGAGCTGGCGACCGTATTTCACGCGGTTTCGCTGGCCGACGAGGTGACTGTCCGCGACGCCGACGTGCTGTCGTTGCGGACCACCGGCGAGGGCGCCGCCGTACTGCCCACCGACAAACGCAACCTGGCCTGGCGGGCCGCCGAATTGATGGCCGAGCACGTGGGCCGGGCCCCGGACGTCGCGATCACGATCGACAAGTCCATTCCGGTGGCCGGCGGTATGGCAGGCGGCAGTGCCGACGCCGCGGCGGTGCTGGTCGGCATGAATGTGCTCTGGGAGCTGGGCGTGCCGCGACGCGACCTGCATGCCCTGGCCGCCCGGTTGGGTAGCGACGTGCCGTTCGCCCTGCACGGTGGTACCGCCTTGGGCACCGGACGTGGCGAGGAACTGGCGACGGTGCTGAGCCGGGCGACGTTCCACTGGGTGCTGGCGTTCGCCGACGGCGGGCTGTCCACGCCCGCGGTCTTCGCCGAATTGGACCGACTGCGCGACACCGGGCGCACCATGCCGGAACTGGGCGGGTCGGAGCCGGTGCTGGCGGCGTTGGCCGCCGGTGATCCGCAGGGATTGGCGCCGCTGCTCGGCAATGACCTGCAGGCGGCGGCGGTCAGCCTCAAGCCGGCGCTGCGACGCACGCTGCGTGCCGGGGTGGAGGCCGGTGCGCTGGCCGGCATCGTGTCCGGGTCCGGACCGACGTGTGCGTTCCTGTGTACCTCGGCGGCCTCGGCGACCGATGTCGCCGTGGAGTTGGCGGCAGCTGGTGCGGGCCGTGCGGTGCGGGTGGCCAGCGGGCCGGTCTACGGGGCCCGGGTGGTATCGCCGCCGGCTACCAGGGTGTGACAACGCCCCCAATTCGGCGGGAAAATTTGCCCGCTGATTAAGAGGAGTTTAAGATACAGCCCGGTGATTAGTTGCGGTCAGGACGTTCCTGCCAACCAGGCGCTTGCCGTCTTGGTGGGCGCGCATTTGCGGTATCGAGACACAACCGCTGCCGATTTGTGCATGCGCGCCTCTCGCGAAGTGATCTCCAGCAGGTGGAACATGAAATGTGAGCCCATGTGGAAATTAGCGGTGCCGGCTAGGAGGCCGTCGTGAGCAGGTTTACCGACAACATGTTCCGCAGCGCCCGCGAATCCTCCAAAGGCATGGTCACCGGCGAGCCGCACGAACCGATCCGGCACACCTGGGCGGAGGTCCATGAGCGTGCGCGCCGTATCGCCGGCGGGTTGGCTGCGGCCGGCGTCGCCCATGGCGACGCGGTCGGCGTGCTGGCCGGAGCCCCGGTCGAAATCGCCCCCACCGCCCAAGGTGTGTGGATGCGTGGTGCCAGCCTGACCATGCTGCATCAGCCCACCCCGCGCACCGACCTGGTGGTGTGGGCCGACGACACCATGACCGTCGTCGACATGATCGACGCCAAGGCCGTGATCATCTCCGATCCGTTCCTGGCTGCGATACCGGTGCTTGAGGCGAAGGGGTTGAAGGTCCTGACCGTGGCGGACCTGCTGGCCCACGAACCGATCGACCCGGTGGAGACCGGTGAGGACGATCTGGCGTTGATGCAGTTGACGTCGGGGTCGACCGGGTCGCCGAAGGCTGTGCAGATCACCCACCGCAACATCTACTCCAACGCCGAGGCGATGTTTATCAGCGCCGAGTACGACGTCGACAAGGACGTCATGGTCAGCTGGCTGCCCTGTTTTCACGACATGGGGATGATCGGGTTCCTGACGGTGCCAATGTATTTCGGCGCCGAACTGGTCAAGATCACCCCGATGGACTTCCTGCGCGACACGCTGCTGTGGGCCAAGCTGATCGACAAGTACAAGGGCACCATGACCGCGGCCCCGAACTTCGCCTACGCACTGTTCGCCAAGCGGCTGCGCAAGCAGGCCACGCCGGGGCAGTTCGACTTGTCCACGCTGCGGTTCGCGCTCTCGGGTGCCGAACCGGTCGAACCCGCCGACGTCGAGGACCTGATCGACGCCGGTAAACCGTTCGGACTCAACCCGACGGCTATCCTGCCCGCCTATGGCATGGCCGAGACGGTGCTGGCGGTGTCATTCTCCAAGTGCGGCGCGGGCCTGGTGGTCGACAGTATCGACGCCGACCTGCTGGCGGCGCTGCGCCAGGCGGTGCCGGCTACCAAGGGCAACATTCGGCGGCTGGCCTCGCTGGGGCCGCTGCTGGCGGGCATCGAGATCCGGATCGTCGACGAGAACGGCACCGCGTTGCCGGCGCGCGGGGTCGGCGTGATCCAGTTGCGCGGTGAGCCGGTGACCCCGGGATATCTGACGATGGCGGGCTTCCTGCCGGCCCAGGATGAGCATGGCTGGTACGACTCCGGCGACCTCGGCTACCAAATGGAGGACGGTCACGTCGTGGTGTGCGGCCGGGTCAAGGACGTCATCATCATGGCCGGTCGCAACATCTACCCGACCGACATCGAACGGGCAGCCGGGCGGGTCGACGGTGTGCGGCCTGGCTGCGCGGTGGCGGTGCGCCTGGACGCCGGACATTCCCGCGAGACGTTCGCCGTCGCGGTGGAGTCCAACGCCTGGCAGGACCCTGTCGAGGTGCGCCGGATCGAGCATCAGGTGGCTCACGAGGTGGTTACCGAGGTCGATATGCGGCCCCGCAACGTGGTGGTGCTCGGGCCCGGCAGTATCCCCAAGACGCCCTCGGGCAAGCTGCGTCGGGCCAATTCGGTCGCGCTGGTCACCTAAGGTCAACACGGCTCGATCGGTAGGTTGGCGGATCAGGGCCAGGCGTGGACGACGTTCTGCGCTGGTTCCAGCCCCAACTCGATCAGCATCTCGGTGGCGTCGGCGGCCTGCTCGCAGATCGTCGGCAACTCGTCGCTCTCATTCGAACCGAAAGCCTGCAGCACGAACGCCGCCGGGTCCTGGCGTCCGGGCGGTCGGCCGATCCCGAAACGAATCCGCCGAAAATCCTTGCTGCCCAAAACGGTTGCGATGGAACGTAACCCGTTATGACCACCCTCGCCGCCACCCTGCTTGAGCCGGATCCGGCCGAAGTCCAAGTCGAGATCGTCGTGAATCACCACCACGTCAGCCGGCGGTACTGAGTAGAACTTGGCCAGCGGCCCCACTTGGCGGCCCGACTCGTTCATGAAGCAGCGCGGCCGAGCCAGCACCACCGGATACCCGCCCAGCCGCCCGGTCGCCACATCGGCGCCCGACTTCTTGTGCAGCTTGAACCCCGACCCGATCCGCTCGGCGAGCAGGTCGGCGACCATGAAGCCCACGTTGTGTCGGGTGCGGGCATAGTTCGGCCCCGGGTTACCCAGGCCGACCACCAATACCGGAGGTGGCTCGGCCATGCCGCGACCTGCCTACTCGGCTTCGGTAGCGACGGACTCGGACTCGGTCTCGGTCTCGGCCTCCGGCTCGTTGGCGTCCTGTGCCTCGACCACGTTGATCAGCAGCGTCTCCGGGTCGGACACCAGGGTCACGCCAGCGGGCAGTTCGAGGCCGCCGGCGGTGAACTGGGTACCGGCTTCGGCGCCCTCGATCGAGACGACGATCTGCTCGGGAATCGACATCGCCTCGGCCTCGATCTCCACCCAGGTGGCGTCCTGGGTGACCAGCGTGCCGGAGATGGGGGTGCCCTCGATCAGGATATTCACCTCGACGACGACCTTCTCACCGCGCCGCACCACGATCAGGTCTGCGTGCTGGATGTTGCGACGGATCGGGTGGATGTCGAGCGCCTTGGTCAGCGCCAGTTGCTCCTTGCCCTCGATGTCGAGGGTGAGCACCGCGTTGGTGCCGTAGTTCCGCAGCACGGCCGCGTAGTCGCGGGCCGTCAGCTCCAGGTGCTGGGGGTCGGCGCCGTGGCCGTAGAGGACCGCGGGGACCTTGCCCTCGCGGCGGGCCCGGCGCGACGCGCCCTTGCCGGTCTCGGAACGCACTGCGGCGGTGAGCTTGTTGGTGGTGGTGGACTTGGCCATCGGTACTCCTATGGTTGATGCCTGTGCATGAGGCACGGCCAGATCGCGACAACCACCTAGGAGGTCCTCGTCGATAACGGTGGCCGAAATTGTTGGCCGCCCTCGCCGTGACGCCTGGTCAGGCTAGCGCATCAGCACGTCAGAGCGGAAATTCGACGCCGGTGAGCTGGGCCGACAGCTCCCACAGCCCGAC
The DNA here is from genome assembly GCA_039922455.1 of Mycobacterium sp. GTDB lineage: Bacteria > Actinomycetota > Actinomycetes > Mycobacteriales > Mycobacteriaceae > Mycobacterium. The sequence goes on from JBDTEP010000176.1 coordinate 17,133, forward strand.
GGCGCTGGAGCCGCGTTTGGCCAGGAGGCTGCGGCCCACCGACCCGGTGCGGCCGACGAACGCGAACCGCGGCCCGACGTAGGTGTTGCCCGACAGATCCTGCGATGCCGCGTACAGGGTTTGTCGCGCCCCGAAGGCGGCGTTGGTAGCCATCCGGTTGCCGACCGTGCGCATCAGCACGTCGCCGACCCGATTGCCGGTGTGGCCCTGCAGGTTGGTGTTCGAATAGCCCGGGTGAGCGGCCAGCGCGCGCAGCGGCGAATCGGCCGACACCAGCCGGCGCTGCAGTTCGCTGGTGAACAGCAGGTTGGCCAGCTTGGACTGGCCGTAGGCCAGCCACCCCGAATACCGCCGCGACGCCCAGTTCAGATCTTTGAGGCTCACGTAACCCATCCGGTGCATGAACGACGACACCGTCACCACCCGATCGGTGAGCTTGGGCAGCAGCAGGTTGGTCAGTGCGAAATGGCCCAGATGGTTGGTGCCGATCTGACTTTCGAAACCGTCGACCGTCGTGGCGTACGGCACCGCCATGATCCCGGCATTGTTGATCAGCACGTCGACCTCGTCCACCTCGTCGGCGAACCGCCGCACCGAGGACAGGTCCGCCAAATCCAGGGCGCGGACCGTCACGTCGCCGGGCATGCCCGCCGCGGCGGACTGTCCCTTGGCGGTGTCGCGGACCGCCAGGGTGACGCGGGCGCCCACCCGGGCCAGTTCGCGAGCTGTCACTGCGCCCAACCCGCTGTTGGCGCCGGTGACGATGACGGTGCGGCCGGAGAACGAGGGCAGATCAGCGGCGGTCCAAGACGTCATGGCTGACACATTAGTGATCGCCGCTGGATTCAGTTGCAGGTGTTGCCGCTGACCCAGCGGCCGTTGTAGCCGATGCAGGGGACGGGTGGCGGTGGCGGCGGTGGTGGTACGTCCTCGGGCAGTGGCGCGTAGTAGGCCGGCGGTGGCGTGAGGTCTCTGCATCCGCTGACACTGATGCGGCGGCCCACGCTGGCGCAGACGTCGGCGGCGGCGGTACCGGCCGGCGTGATGACGACGACGAACCCCGGCAGTGTGACCAGTGCCAGTGCCAGTACCAGTGTCGGGGTGGCGCAGATCCGCCGCAACATCACTCCCCCAACAGTGGTCGGTCGGGCTCGGACAGTCCGCAACGGCTGCGGAAGTCGACGAGGGGCCGGCGAATACCGAGCAGGTCGGCGTGGGCCTGCGGGTTGGTGTCGAAATAGCTCCGAACCGCTTCGGGCACTTCGCCGTCGGGCCGGTTGTGCAGACCGGTGTAGAACTCGTTGACGTCGGGATGGCCGAACAGGTAACCAGAGGTCGATGCGGCGACGCCGGCGGCCACGTTGGCGAGGTCGGCGGCGGTGCAGCCGGGCGGCGGCGGCTCGGCCAGCGCCGCCGACGGTGCCAGCAAACCCGCGGTGAGTGCGGCGACACCAAGGCCTAGACAGCGCGGTAGTGACCAGCGGACGGGAGTGAGGGCCATGGGTGGTTCTCCCTTCATAGGCGAGTCACTTCGCGGCGACGGTGAACCCGTTCATGATCGCCTCGACGTCGGCGGCCTGCTTGGGGGCCTGGTCGGCCACGCCGGTGACCGCCAACTGCACCAGGTAACGCTGATTCGCCGGGCCCGAACCGGTGGCGATCACCATCCGGAACCAGCTGTGCAGGCGCTGACTGTCCAAATCATAGGTGCCTTGGACCATTGACGATGGGAAGTCGTGGAAATCCTCGTTGGAAGCGTCCAACAGCTTGAAATTCCGGGAGAGCTGGGCGTCGACCACGCCGTGCTTGATGGCCTCGTGCGAATCGAAGTCCCCGTTGAGTTTGACCACGCTCAGGATCGCCCGCGGGAACTTCTCGCCCTTGCCGATGACCAGGGTGGTCGCCGGCAGCATCGCGTTTTCTTTCTTGGTCCAGCCCGGCGGCGTCGGGATCGACACGGTGAGGTCGGTCAGGGCGCTCGGGGCCACCGCCTGGGCGACAACTCCCTGGTCTTCCAGGAATCGCCCGACCGTCACCGGGGCTTGCGGCGCCGCCGTGGTGGTCGTCGTGCCGTTGGTCCAAATCGACTGGTAATCAGGAGATTTGGTGCCGCATCCGGCGGCCAATAGCGCACCCGCCAGTGTCGTGCACGCCAGCGCGGCGGCCGCCGAGCGCAGTGCGGTCACAGGATCTCGCGAACCGCATCAATCGGACGGGCCAGCCGGGTGCCGTTGCCGGTGACGACGAACGGCCGCTGGATCAGGATGGGATGTGCGGCCATCGCGTCGAGCAGTTCGTCGTCGGAGGCGTCGGCCAGCTTCAGCTCGGCGTACTCGGCCTCGCCGCTACGCACTGCATCGCGCACCCCGATTCCCGCGGCGCGGATCATCTCCGCCAGCTCCGCGCGGGACGGCGGGGTCTTCAGATACTCCACGACCAACGGCTCGATACCGTTGTCGCGCAGCAACTCCAGCGTCTTGCGCGAGGTGGAGCAGCGCGGGTTGTGGTAGATAGCCGTGGGGCGGGCTTCAGCGTCGGCCATCTCAGGCGTCCCCGTCGAAAAGTCCGGTGACCGAGCCATTTTCGAAGACCGCCCGGATGGTGCTGGCCAGCAGCGGCGCGATCGACAACACCGTCAGCTGCGGGAAGCGCTTTTCCTCGGCGATCGGCAGCGTGTTGGTGACGATCACTTCGCGAGCACCGCAGGCGGCCAACCGCTCCGACGCCGGGGCGGACAACACCCCGTGGGTGGCGGCGATCACCACGTCTTTGGCCCCCGCTTCACGCAGCAGGCCGACGGCCCCGGCGATGGTGCCGCCGGTGTCGATCATGTCGTCGGTGATCACGCAGGTCTTGTCGGCGACCTCGCCGACCACCCGGTTGGCTTTGACCTGGTTGGGCACCCGCGGATCGCGGGTCTTGTGGATGAAGGCCAGCGGCACACCACCCAGCGAGTCGGCCCATTTCTCGGCGACCCGCACCCGGCCGGAGTCGGGGGAGACCACGACGACGTCGTCGCCGTTGTTGAGGTAGTTATCCCGGATGTATCCGCACAGCAGCGGCTGGGCCCGCATGTGGTCGACCGGCCCGTCGAAGAAGCCCTGGATCTGGTCGGTGTGCAGATCGACCGTCACAATCCGGTCGGCACCGGCCGTTTTGAACAGGTCGGCGACCAGGCGCGCCGAAATGGGTTCGCGGCCGCGGTGCTTCTTATCCTGGCGGGCATACGGATAGAACGGCAGGATCGCGGTGATCCGTTTGGCGCTGCCCCGCTTGAGCGCGTCGATCATGATCAACTGTTCCATCAGCCACTGATTCACCGGCGCGGCGTGGGCCTGCAGCACGAAGGCGTCGCAGCCACGCACCGACTCATCGAAACGCACGAAGATCTCGCCGTTGGCAAAGTCGCGGGCGGTCTGCGCGGTGACCGAGACATCCAGCTCTTTGGCGACCTGATCGGCCAGCTCCGGGTGCGCGCGACCTGCGAAGAGCATCAGGTTCTTGCGGTTATCTGTCCACTCGTGGCTCACGTGCTGCCCCCGCCGTTGGAGATCTGAGGAATTGATCGAGTTAATTCGGGCCCTATGGTACGTAGCCCGGCCCGCAATTGCGCCCCAGGCTGCCTCAACGCGACCAAGCTCACGATGGCCGCTCGGGTTCAGCGCCGGACGCCTCGGCTTTGTCGGCAGCCGCTGCGGCCGGGCTGCCGGGCCGCTTGTGCTGCACCCAGTTCTCGATGTTGCGCTGCGGGCCGGCCGAGACCGCCAACGCGCCCGGCGGCACGTCATCGCGCACCACGGTCCCGGCGCCGGTGTAGGCGCCGTCGCCGATCGTGACCGGCGCGACGAACATGGTGTCCGAGCCGGTGCGTACGTGTGAGCCGACCTTGGTCCGCCGCTTGGTCTGGCCGTCGTAGTTGACGAACACGCTCGACGCGCCGATGTTGGAATGCTCGCCGATATCGGCGTCGCCGACGTAGGTCAGGTGCGGAACCTTGGTCCCGGTACCGATGGTGGAGTTCTTGGTCTCGACGAACGCCCCCAGTTTGCCGTCGGCGCCCAGCACGGTGCCGGGACGCAAGTACGTGAACGGACCGACGGTCGCGCCGGCACCGATCGACGACGATGTGGCGTGGCTGCGAATCACCGCTGCGCCGTCACCAACCGTGACGTCGGTCAGGGTGCTGTCCGGTCCGATCGTGCAGTGCGCGCCGACGGCGGTGTGGCCGAGCAGCTGGGTTCCGGGTGCGACGGTGCTGTCGCGCCCGATGGTCACGTCCACGTCGATCCAGGTGGTAGCGGGGTCGACGATCGTGACGCCGGCACGTTGGTGGGCGAGCACCAGGCGGCGGTTCAGTACGGCGGCCAGTTCGGCCAGTTGCACGCGGTCGTTGACGCCGGCCACCAGAGCGGCATCGTCGACGTGGCGGGCGTGCACTACCTGACCGTCGCTGCGGACGATGCCGATCACGTCGGTCAGATACAGCTCGTGCTGCGCGTTGTCCGAGCCGAGTCGGCCGAGTGCTGAGCGCAGCGGGGCGATGTCGAAGGCGTATACCCCGGAGTTGACCTCGCGGATCTCCCGCTGCGATGCGGTGGCATCGGCCTGTTCCACGATCGCGGTGACCTGACCGTCCTGGGTGTGCAGGATGCGTCCGTAGCCGGTCGGGTCGGGCAGTGTGGTGGTCAGCACGGTGACCTCGGCCGGGGCGGTGCGGTGGGTGTCGACCAGGGCCTGCAGCGTGGCGGCGTCCAACAGTGGGATGTCGCCGGAGGTGACCACGACGGTGCCGGCGAAGTCGTCCGGCAGCGCCGCCAGCCCACAGAGCACGGCGTGCCCGGTGCCTAGCTGCTGCTCCTGGAATGCGACGCCGATGTCGCGTCCCAGCGCCTCGGCCAGCTCGGTGACGGTCGGGACGATGCGGTCATGGTCGTGGCCGAGCACCACGATCAGGTGCTGGGGGGTGACCTCGGCGGCCGCTCGCAGGCAGTGCGACAGCATGCTGCGCCCACCCAGTTGGTGCAGCACCTTGGGGGTGTCGGAGACCATCCGGGTTCCGGCCCCTGCCGCCAGGAGCACCACCGCGGTCTCGTCTTGCCCTGTCACCGAGCCCCTTTCTCCTGAGCGGGGGAATTGCCGGGCATGCGCACGCTCGCGGCCACACCGGGCGCCCTGAGCTCCGTCGCCAGGACTCGAACCTGAACTATCTGAACCAAAATCAGAGGTGCTGCCGATTACACCACGACGGATCGTTGCTCGGCAGAGACTCTAGTCCAAAGGACTAGGCTGGTCGCGTGGCTGGTCTGGAGAAGGATGGCCGGGCGCCGCGGGCCCGGATGACCGGTAGCGAGCGCCGCCACCAACTCATCAACGTGGCCCGGTCACTGTTCGCCGAGCGCGGCTACGAAGGCACCTCGATCGAGGAGATCGCGCAGCGCGCCAACGTGTCCAAGCCGGTGGTGTACGAGCATTTCGGCGGCAAGGAGGGGCTTTACGCCGTGGTGGTCGACCGGGAGATGTCGGCATTGCTGGATGGCATCACCACGTCGCTGACCAAGTCGACCGACAATCAGTCCCGGCTGCGGGTCGAACGCGTCGCGCTGGCGCTGCTGACCTACGTCGACGAGCACACCGACGGCTTCCGTATCCTGATCCGCGACTCCCCGGCATCGATCAGTTCGGGTACCTATTCCACGCTGCTGAACGACGCGATCGGCCAGGTGTCATCGATTCTGGCCGGCGACTTCTCCCGGCGCGGCCTGGACCCGGAGACCGCGCCGCTGTACGCCCAGGCACTGGTCGGCTCGGTGTCGATGACGGCCCAATGGTGGCTGGACGTGCGCGAACCCAAGAAGGAAGTGGTGGCTGCCCACCTGGTGAACTTGTGCTGGAACGGACTGACACACCTGGAGTCCGATCCGACCCTGCACGACGTTTGAGGCGGGCGGTTGGCGGGACGGTGCTGCTTGGTGCCGGTGTTTGACCGGCAGCGCAACGTGATTCGGCGCTTCGAGCGTCACCGCCTAGAATTGCCGAATCATGACCGCACCGGGGCACGCCAGCCCAGTTACCCCGATCGCGGGGCTCGTCGAATTGGCGCTGACGGCACCGACCTTCACCGAACTCATCGAGCGCGCCGCGGACCGGCCGGCCGAGCTGACATTGGTCGGTCCGGTCGCGACGCGGCTGTTCGTGGCGGCGGCGCTGGCCCGTCAGGCCCCCCTGCTGGTGGTCACCGCCACCGGCCACGATGCCGACGACCTGACCGCTGAACTGCGCGGCGTCTATGGCGACACGGTGGCGCTGTTCCCGTCCTGGGAGACGCTGCCGCACGAACGACTCTCACCCGGGGTGGACACCGTCGGCGCCCGGATGCTGCTGCTGCGCCGGTTGTCCCATCCCGACGACACCAGGCTGGGGCCGCCGCTCCGGGTGGTGGTGACCACCGCCCGTTCATTGCTGCAGCCGATGACCCCGCTTCTGGACCGGGTCGAACCGGTCATCCTGGCCGTCGGCGACCAGACACCCTTCGAATCGGTGATCGCCCGACTGGTCGAGCTGGCCTATACCCGGGTCGACCTGGTCGGCAGACGCGGCGAGTTCGCGGTGCGCGGCGGGATCCTCGATGTCTTCCCGCCGACCGCCGAACACCCGCTGCGCATCGAATTCTGGGGCGACGAGGTCACCGAGTTGCGCCCGTTCTCGGTGGCCGATCAACGCTCTATCCTCGAGATCGAGGTGGGCACCATGGTGGCGGTGGCCTGCCGAGAACTGCTGCTCACCGACGATGTCCGTGACCGGGCGGCTCAACTGGCCGGTGACCAGCCGCGCACCGACAACACGGTCATCGGCGCCGTCGGCGACATGCTGGCCAAGCTCGCCGAAGGCATCCCGGTCGACGGGATGGAGGCGCTGGGCTCGGTGTTGCGGCCCGGCCCGCAGGCCCTGCTGACCGACCAACTCGGTGCCGGCACCCCGGTGCTGGTCTGCGATCCGGAGAAGGTTCGCGCCCGCGCCGCCGACTTGATCAAGACCGGCCGCGAGTTCCTGGAGGCGTCCTGGTCGGTCGCGGCGATCGGCGGGGACGCGCCGATCGACATCGAGCAATTGGGCGGGTCGGGGTTCCGTCAGTTCGACGAGGTGCGAGCCGTGGCCCGCGACACCGGGCATCCGTGGTGGACGCTGAGCCAACTGTCCGACGAGTCGGCCACCGAACTCGACGTGCGGGCGTCGCCGTCGGCGCGCGGACTGCAGGGAAACATCGCCGGAGTTGAGGCGATCTTCGCCATGCTGCGGGCGCACACCGCAACGGGTGGCTGCGCGGCGATCGTGGCCCCCGGGGTCGGCACCGCCCGCCGACTCGTGGAGCAACTGGCCGAATCCGACACCGCGGCAAATCTTTTGGAACCCGGTGCGGCGCCGCAGCCCGGTGTGGTCGGGGTACTGGCCGGCCCCTTGCATGACGGTCTGGTGATTCCGGGTGCCAACCTGGTGGTCGTTACCGAGACCGATCTGACCGGCAACCGGGTCGCCGGACCGGAGGGCAAGCGGCTGGCGGCCAAGCGCCGCAACGCGGTGGACCCGCTGGCCCTGACCGCCGGCGATCTGGTGGTGCATGACCAGCACGGCATCGGGAAGTTCGTCGAGATGACCGAGCGCACCGTGGGCGGGGCGCGGCGCGAATACCTGGTGCTGGAATACGCGTCGGGCAAGCGCGGCGGCTCAGCTGGCACCGACAAGCTGTACGTGCCGATGGACTCCCTGGACCAGCTGTCTCGCTACGTGGGTGGGCAGGCCCCGGCGCTGAGCAGACTCGGCGGCAGCGACTGGAGCCAAACTAAGACCAAGGCCCGCAAGGCAGTGCGCGAGATCGCCGACGAACTTGTCGCGCTCTACGCCAAGCGCCAAGCCGCGCCCGGCCACGCATTCGCCCCGGACACCCCGTGGCAGGCCGAGATGGAGGACGCGTTCGGGTTCACCGAGACCGTCGACCAGCTCACCGCGATCAGCGAGGTCAAGGCCGATATGGAGAAACCCGTCCCGATGGACCGGGTGATCTGCGGCGACGTCGGCTACGGCAAGACCGAGATCGCGGTGCGCGCCGCGTTCAAAGCCGTCCAGGACGGCAGGCAGGTGGCGGTGCTGGTGCCCACCACGCTGCTGGCCGATCAGCACCTGCAGACGTTCAGCACCCGGATGGCCGGATTCCCGGTCACCGTCAAGGGCCTGTCCCGGTTCACCGACCCCGGTGAGTCTAAGGCGGTGATCGCGGGGCTGGCCGACGGCGGCGTCGACGTGGTGATCGGCACCCACCGACTACTGCAGACCGGGGTGACGTGGAAGAACCTTGGCCTGGTGGTCGTCGACGAGGAGCAGCGGTTCG
>JBDTEP010000177.1:0-4554 GCA_039922455.1 Mycobacterium sp.
GGTATCTGGGAGCAGATGCCCGAAAAATTCCACGCGTCGCTCGATGCCCGGTTCGGTATCGTCACTCCCCGCGAACACGGACTCGATACCGTCGGCGCAATCCGCGCGATGCGCGACGGGCGGGCCGGCGTGTTCATGGGCATGGGCGGCAACTTCGCCTCGGCCACCCCGGACACCGAGGTCACCGAGGCGGCGCTGCGTAACTGTGCACTGACCGTGCAGGTTTCGACCAAGCTCAACCGCAGCCATCTGGTTCACGGACGGACGGCACTGATCCTGCCGTCGCTGGGACGCACCGACCGAGACATCCAGAACGGGGTCAAACAGCTGGTTTCCGTGGAGGACTCGATGTCGATGGTGCATCTTTCGCGGGGGCGCCTGGACCCGCCGGGGGAGCAGGTGCGCAGTGAGGTCGCGATCGTCTGCGGTCTGGCCCGCGCCCTGTTCGGCCCCGATCACCCGGTGCCCTGGGCGCAGTTCGCCGCAGACTACGACACTATCCGCGACGCCATCGCGGCGGTGGTGCCCGGCTGCACCGACTACAACACCAGGGTCCGCGCACGCGATGGCTTCCAACTGCCGAACCCGCCGCGTGACTCCCGTGAATTCCCCACCGTCACCGGCAAAGCGAATTTCGCGGTCAACCCGCTGCAGTGGGTGCCGGTGCCCGAAGGCCGACTGGTGCTGCAGACACTGCGCAGCCACGACCAGTTCAACACCACCATCTACGGCCTGGATGATCGCTACCGCGGGGTGAAGGGCGGGCGCCGAGTGGTGTTTGTCAACCCGGACGATATCGAGCGGTTCGGGTTCAAAGCCGGCGACCGGGTGGACCTGGTGTCGGAGTTCACCACCAGGGACGGCCAACTGCAGGAACGTCGCGCGCCGGACTTCATGGTGGTGGAGTACCAGACCCCGGTCGGCAACGCCGCCGCCTACTATCCGGAAACCAACACCCTGGTGGCACTAGATCACGTCGCCGCGAGATCGAACACCCCGGTGTCCAAGGCGATCGTCATCAGGCTCGAGCCCCGCTGATGGGGCGGGTGACGGCACGGTGGCGGGTCCAGCATGTGACCGGCGAGCACAGCGTGACACGGCCCGAGACGCTCGCCGTCGAGGAACCGCTGGAGATCCGGGTCAACGCCGCCCCGATCACCGTCACCATGCGCACCCCCGGCTCCGACATCGAACTGGTGCAGGGCTTTCTGCTGACCGAGGGCGTCATCGGCGGCCGCGACGACATCGTCACGATCCAGTACTGCGCCGGCGCCACCGACGACGGCGTCAACACCTACAACGTGCTCGACGTGACCTTGGCGTCGGGCGTCGCCATCCCCGACCTTGATGTGACCCGGAACTTCTACACCACGTCGTCGTGCGGGGTGTGCGGCAAAGCCTCGCTGGAGGCGGTACGGCTGACCAGCAGGTTCCGCCCCGGTGACGACCCGTCCGGGGTGGCCGTCGAGACACTGTCGGCGATGCCCGCCCAACTCCGCGACGCGCAGAAGGTGTTCGCCAGCACCGGCGGCCTGCACGCCGCAGCGCTGATCACCACCGATGGCACCCTGCTGGTCGCGCGCGAGGACATCGGCCGACACAACGCAGTCGACAAGGTCATCGGCTGGGCGCTCGAACACCGCCGGATACCGCTGATCGGCACCGTGCTGCTGGTCAGCGGCCGTGCCTCGTTCGAGCTGACCCAGAAGGCCGTCATGGCCGGTATCCCGGTATTGGCCGCGGTGTCCGCGCCGTCGTCTTTAGCCGTTGACCTGGCAAGCCAGTCCGGTCTGACCCTGGTGGCGTTCCTGCGCGGCGAATCGATGAACGTCTACACCCGCCCCGACCGACTCCTGGCCGTTCGGCATGGGTGAACCGCCTCGCTGTCGGCAGTCATCGCGCGACCGCGGGCTCAGGTTCGGGTGTGTCCCCCGGCACTCCGTCCGGAGCCACCCGGTCGGACGCAGCCTCGGGGTGCGACAGATGCAGGGGATGGCGGGTCTCCCAGCCGCGCAGCTTCTCCCGGCACGGCTGCTCCACCAGCGCATAGCTCACCGCGGCGATCGCGACGGTGAACACCATCGTCAGCACCAGCACCACCGCCATGTCCCCGGTGAACGCGAACCGGCCGATCACCGGGAACACCATGTCCAGGGCGGCCAAGTGCCAGATGAAGATCCCATAGGACCAGCGGCCCAGCGTCACCATCGGCGCGCTGGCCAGAAACCGGTGCGGTGTGTCGGGGCGGTCGAGCACCAGCGGCGCCAGCAGCGCCCAGGCCAGCACGCCGCCCATCGCGGTGCGGACGATGAATTGGCCGACGGTAGCCGAGGTCAACCCTTCGGGGCCGGCCAGCGGTGAAGCGGCCACCAGAAACGCGGCCAAGGTCAGCGCCACCATCGGCAGCCGTCGGCGGGCCAGCCGGTGTACCCGGGTGACCGGGCTGAATGCCCACTCGGCCAGCAGCATGCCCGCGCCGAACCAACAGCCGTAGGCCGGCGCCCAGTTCAGCGGATTCACCCCGGAGGGGGTGTGGATCGCCAGGAACCCCCAGCACAGGCTGAGCAGTGACACCACCGCGACCACCGGCACCCGGGCGCGCACCGGCAGCCACCGCGCCCCCAGCGCCAGCAGCGGCAGGGCGATGTAAAAGCTGACCTCAACCGCCAGGCTCCACATCTGGGTGAGTCCCGGCGTCAGTGTCAGCGGCACGTAGATCTGCGTCATCGTCAGGTTGGCCACCCACACGGTCAGGCTGGTGCCGCCGGCGTCGGGAAGCAGCGCCAAGATCACCACCACCGACACCAGGTAGGCCGGCATGATCCGCACGACCCGCGACCGCAGGTAATGCCCGGTGGCGGGTACCGGCCGCAGTCCGCGAGCGGCCGCCGCATGACCACGCCACAGCAGGAACCCACTCAACGCGAAGAACACCGCCACGGCCATGTCGAAGCGCCCCCACAGCCGACCACTGATCCCCGACGAGTGCCCGGTCTGAAACGCCACGTGCGTGATAACCACACCGATGGCCGCGCATGCGCGCATCCCCTCAACGGCTGGCAGAAAGCTTCGCACGCCGCCGACCTGCTGGTTCACCTGTTTTGGGGTCGAAGTATTGATGGACACACAGTAGCTGTTTCAACTTCTGCTGTTAGGGTCGAACAGATTTAGGTGCGGTCGAAATATGGAGGATACGACGACGTGAACCGAGCAGTCATGATGCGTATCGCGGCATGCGCAGTCATGGGCCTCGGCGCCGCGCTGCTCGCGGCGGCATTACTCCTGTCGACCTACACGGCGGGCAAGATCGCCAAGATCCCGCTCGACCTCGACGTCACCTTGATCAGCACTGGCAGTGGGGCCGCACTGGACCCGGAGTCCCTCGGTCGGGAACACGCCGTCGTCGACCAGGACGTACCCCTGGTGTCCCAGGAACAGATCGGTGTCGAGGCGCCCGCCAATGCCGACGTCGTGACGCTGCAGGCCGGATCGTCGCTGCGGCGCGCCGACCGGCAGAAGGACACCGGACTGCTGCTGGCCATCATCGACACCGTGACGCTTAATCGCACCACCGCCGAAGCGGTCTCCGACGACACTCACCCCGGCGGTTCGGTGCAGCGGCCGCGTAATTACGACGACGAGAACCCGGCCACCAACATCGCGCTGCCGCACGAGGGACTGTGCTACCGGTTCCCGTTCGACACCAAGAAGCAGTCGTACCAGTTCTTCGACCCGATCGCGCAGAAGGCTTACGAGGCCACCTATGACGGCGAGTCCGACGTCAACGGGCTGACCACCTACCGGTTCACCCAGAACGTCGGCTATGACGCGGACGGCGGCCTGAACAAGCCGGTGCGCTACCCGTCGCTCTACGGCCACGACGAAGACGGCGAGATCACCGCGCCGGCCCGGCTCTGGCACCTCGACGACGCCGACCCCGAAGAAGACGTCACGATGACGCGGTACTACGCCGCTCAGCGGACGATGTGGGTGGATCCGGTCTCGGGCACCATCGTCAAGTCGACTCTGCACGCCAATCACTACTACGCACGCGACCCGCTCAAGCCCGAGGTGGCGGTCGCCGACTACACGGTCAGCAGTGCCGAGGAGACCATCGAGGCGCAGGTCAACGCGGCCCGCAACGAACGGGACCGGGTGGCCCTGTGGTCCCGGGTGCTGCCGATCGCTTTCACCGCGGCGGGCCTGATCTCGTTGATCGGGGGCCTCCTGGCCGGCTGGTTCAGCCTGCCCGCCGAGGCCGCGCTGGGCCGGCGCTGGCGGGACGGGCGCGACGGCGGGTTCTTCGGCGGGTTCGCCCCCGAGGCGCCGGTGGCCGGACACGCTCCTGGCGCCGAGGCCGAGACCGAGAAGCTGCCGTCACAGCGCCCTCAGCTGGATCGCCCGACCCCACCAGCCGAGTCCAGCCCACCGGATCGCGGTACCCAGGATCCCGGTCCCGACCAGCCGTAGCCCTGCGGTGGTGCGAGTCGGGCGCTGGATCGCTCCGAGCTATGCACTGGGGCTCACGTTGCTCATCCTGGCGCCGCTGCTGCG
>JBDTEP010000178.1:0-26696 GCA_039922455.1 Mycobacterium sp.
CTCGGTGGGCTGGTGCAGCCCGAGCGCGGTCGCCAATTCGGCAGGATCGTAGCGGCTTTTCATGCGCCGCTCCCGGTGTGGGCCGGACAGATCGGGCGGATCGGGCAGTGCCGGCAACCGTCGTTGACCCGGGCGGTGAAGGTGGGCCCGGCGGTGGCCGCGGCCGCCTGCGCAATCCGGTCCCGCCACTGGCGGCCGGTTTCGGCCGTGAGCGGGTCCTGTTCACGTTCGGTGGCCCCGGCCGCTCCGGGCTTGGCCGGGTAGACCAGCCGGGCCCCACCGGGCTGCTCATCGCTCCCGACCAATCCGGCCTCCACCGCCAGCTGGTACACTGCCAGTTGCGCGTGCTGTTGCGCGTCGTCCTTGCCGGCCGGGGTCTTTGCGGTCTTGACGTCGACGACCACCAGCCGTCCGGCTGCGTCGCGTTCGATCCGGTCGATCCGGCCGCGCAGCCGAACCCCGTCACCGGCCTCGATCACCCCGTCGAAAGCGACTTCGACCCCGACCTCGGTGAACCGGCCTCGAGTCCGTGCTCGCCACTCCAGGAACGTTTCGATCATGGTGCGGTGCCGGTCGTGCTCGTTGGCCGAATACCACTGCGATTCGAACGGCAGTTGCTGCCACGCCCGGTCCAACTCGGCCAGCAGCTCTTCTCGGCTACCCGACGATTCGGCGACCAGGGCGTGGATCACCGATCCGATCGTCGAGCGCAGGTCGCGGGCATCGCTTCCACCGTGCCGTTCGGCCAACCAGCGCAGCGGGCAGTCCAGCAGGCTCTGTAGCGCCGAAGGTGACAACGTGACGACCTGCCCGGTGCCGGTGTGCCACAGCGGCTCCTCGGTGCTCACCAGGGTCGTGCCGTACCAGTCGGCCGGGTCGGCGCCGGGCACCCCGGCCCGGGCCAGTCTCGCCAATTGTGTTGCGGCTTCAGACCGTTCGGAATCACTGACGTCGCCGTCCGGGGCGCAGACCACGGCACGCATCCGCCCGACCAGCCCTGCCGCCGACAGCACCGGCGGGGCCACCACCGGTGGCACCGGCACCCGGCCACCCTCGTCGGTAGCGCAGGCCATGAGTTCGGGCAGGAATTCGGACGGGGTCTGATCATCGTCGCCGGCCTCCCCCGTGCCGTCCACGGCGGTGATCACCAGCCGGTGCCGGGCCCGGCCCATCGCCGCCACCAACAATCGCCGCTCCTCGGCCAGCAACGGGGCCCGGGCCGAGACCTCTTCACCCAAATTCTGCAGGGTGTCCAGCAACCGGTGGGTTCCCAGCACGCCGCCGCGCGGGACGGTGTTGGGCCACAGTCCTTCCTGAACGCCGGCGATGACCACCAAATCCCACTCGTGCCCGAGTGCGGCGTGCGGGCTCAGCATACCGACCGCCTCGGTACCCGCTGTGGGTTCGCTGCGCGGGGCCACCAGTTGCATGGCGGTGACGTGCTCGACCAGCCCGACCAGGGTGGCACCCGACGTGCGCGCCACGTACTGCTCGGCGAGGTCGAACAGCGCGGTCACCGCGTCCAGATCCCGACCGGCCTGGGCGCCAGCCGGGCCGCCGCGCTCGGTGGCCGACAGCCAGCGGTGTTGCAGCCCGGACCGATTCCAGGCCTGCCATAGCGTGTAATGCGGGTCCCGGTCCGCGGCGTGGCTGCGGGCCGCGGCCTGCAACACCGCACGCACCCTGCGCAGCGGGCGGCTGTGAACGGCCGACAGCCGGCCGGGCTCCCCGGACAACACCGCTGCCAGCTCCTCGCCGGGACCGACCGGGGCTTGCGCGCGGGCCGTGCCGCGGCGCAGCGTGCGCTGCAGCTGCCGCAGCGAGATCGGGTCCACCCGCCCGATCGGCCCGGTGAGCAGACTCAGCGCCCGAGGTCCGTCCACTCCGTCGGCGGCGCACTCCAGCACCGTCAGCAGGGCGGCCACCGCCGGCTGCTCGGACAGCAGCCCACCGGCGACGGGAAGCGTCACCGGGATGCCGGCGGCGGCTAGGGCCCGGGGCAGCCGGGACGCCACCCGCGGCACCGACCGGACAATCACCGCCATCTGCGACCAGGGCACGCGAGAAATCAGGTGGGCGCGCCGCAGTGTGTCGGCGATCAAGGCGGCCTCGGCGTGCCCGGATGCTGCAGTGCGCACGGTCACCGACCCGGCTTCGGGCCCGGTTCCCTCGAGCCGGCGAGTGGCACTGACACCGGGCAGTCGTCCGGCGATGGCACTGACGGCCCGGGCCACCGCCGGTGCGCACCGGTGCGACGTCGTCAGGGTCACCACCGCGGCGGCGGCCCCACCGGCCTGCTCGTAGTCGGCCAGCAGGGCGGCAGGTTCGGCGCCGCGGAACCCGAACACCGCCTGATCGGGATCGCCGGCGATCACGGTGCGCTGCACACCGTCGGCGAGCACCCGCACCAACAGTGCCGCCTGCGGGTCGAGCTGCTGCGCGTCGTCAACCAGCAATAGCCGGATCCGGTTGCGTTCATCAACCAGCAGTTCGGGGTCGACCGCGAAGGCCTCCAGTGCGGCCCCGACCAACTCGGCGGCACCCAGCGCCGGCGTGGTCGCCTGGGGTGCCGCGGTGCCGACCGCAGCACGAAGCAACATCACCTGCTCGTATTGCTGGGCGAACCGGCCCGCGGCCGTCCACTCCGGGCGTCGGTGCCGCTTGCCCAGCCTGACCAGCTGCGCCGGGTCGACACCGCGTTCGGCACAGCGCGCCATCAAGTCCCGCAGTTCGGTGACGAAGCCGTCGGTGGCCAGCGCGGCGTGCAGCGACGACGGCCACGCGCCGGCGCCGTCACCGGCAAGGAGCTCGCGGATGACACTGTCCTGCTCGGCCCCGGTGACCAACCGAGGTGGTGCGGCCTCGATCCGTCGCGCGGCGCGCTGGAGCACCGCGAAGGCGTAGCCGTGCACGGTGCGAACCAGCGGCTCCCTGATCACCTGGCCCGCCGCCGGGCCGCGCGCCGCCAGCACGGTCGCGGTCAGCGCGCCGCGGGCCGCCGCCGGAAGCCGGCCCGATCCCGTCAACAGCAGCACCGAATCGGCGTCGCCACCAGCGGCGACGTGAGCCCCAGCCACCTCGACCAGCAGGCTGGTCTTGCCGGTACCAGGGCCACCGCGGACCTGCAGTACCCCACGCGCCCGGGGGTCGAGTGCCGCCGCCGGGACGCAGGGGGCGGCGGTGTGCGATCCCCAGTTCTGCGCCATACCGGTTATAACAGCACTGCCCTCTGACAAGACCGGCTGCGACTGGCACCATCGACGGGTGGCTTCCGATCATGGCGAACTTCATGTGCACCGTTTTGGCCCGGACGGGCCGGTGCAGCTGTTGGCGGTGCATGGGCTGACCGGTCACGGGGCGCGGTGGCGACACCTGGCCGGATACCTCCCCGAGATCGCTGTTGCCGCTCCGGACTTGATCGGCCACGGACGTTCCTCGTGGGCAGCCCCGTGGACCATCGACGCCAACGTGACGGCATTGGTCGCGCTGATCGAGCGATCCGCCGACGGCCCGGTCCTGGCCGTCGGGCACTCCTTCGGCGGTGCGATCGCGCTGCATCTGGCCGCGGCGCGCCCCGATCTTGTCGACGCCCTGGTACTGCTTGATCCGGCGATCGGGCTGGACGGCGGTTGGATGGCCGAGATCGCCGACGCGATGCTGTCCTCCCCGGACTACCCCGACCCGGCGCAGGCGCGTACCGAGAAGCAGAACGGCGCATGGTGCGACGTCGATCCCGAACTTCTCGACATCGAACTCGACGAGCACCTGGTCACCCTGCCCGGCGGGCGCTTCGGCTGGCGAATCAGTGTGCCCGCGATGATGTCGTACTGGAGTGAACTGGCTCGCCACATCGTGCTGCCCAGCGCCACGGCGACGACGCTGGTGCGGGCCACCCGTACCTCGCCGCCCTATGTGACGGCGGCCTTCACCGACGCGCTGCGGGCCCGGCTGGGGACGAACTTGCACCTGGTGGACTTGGACTGCGACCACATGGTCGCCCAGGCCCGCCCGGCCGAGGTGGCAGCCGCGATCCGCGCGCAGCTGGCCCGGCGCTAGGAGCGGATCCGTGGCAGTCGTCACCGACGAGCAGGTCGAGCTGGTGCGCGCGCTGATCGCCGATATCCCGGCCGGCCGGGTTGCCAGCTACGGTGACGTCGCCTCCGCGGCAGGGCTTTCCAGCGCCCGCATCGTCGGCTGGATTCTGCGGATCGACGGCTCCGACCTACCGTGGCACCGGGTGATCAGGGCGTCCGGGCGGCCGGCGGCACACCTGCTGACCGAGCAGCTGGAACGGCTTCGCGCCGAAGGGGTGCTGGCGGTCGACGGGCGGGTGGACCTGCGCACCTCGCGTCACCGGTTCTAAGGAGTGCACGGCTACCGAACCGCCACCGAACGTGTATTCAGTGCGGAAAAACGGGGGAATCTCGCACTCAGTGCACGCTCGGCGCAGGAGGCGGACTGTTACAGCGCCAACCTCACCAGTGCCGCCGTGCGCGCCAGCCCGGGGAACGCCTCGGCCGTCGAGCGTGGATGCAAAGCGTGTACCGCGAGTCGGAAGATTAACGCGCGCAACAACATCTGCGGCCATTCCGGCAGTGTCTCCCAGCGCTCGATCAGCCCGTCGTCGGCGTCGCCCCACGACAGGGCGTCCACCACCACCACGCCGGCAGCCCAGGACGCCGGCCGCCAGTACGGCGTGATGTCGGTGATACCGGGCGCTGCGGCGCCGGAGAACAAAACCGTGCCGTAGAGGTCCCCGTGCACCAGCTGACTGGCACTCTTGGTGGCTTTGCGCAGGGTCGCGAGCTGGTTGATCAAGTCGATCGACCGCTGGCCGTCCACCGAACCCGGGGCCAACCGGGCGCCGGCCTGTAGTGAGGCGAATGGCCGGTCCTCCCACGCTGCCCGATCCGCGGCGATGAACACGTCGACGTCGGCCCACGGCGCCACCGGCGCCTGGGTGAGGAACCGGGGGCGTTCCATTTTGGAGGTCGCTTCGTGCAGCCGAACCGCCGCCGAGACCACCTCGTCATGACGGGGCTCCGGGCTGCCGGCAACGAAGGTGTCCGCCCGCCACCCCGACACCACATAACGTCCGTCGGTGGAGCGCACCGGGCGGGCCAGCCGGATGCCGTCGGCGAACAGTGTCTCGCGCACCTTGGCCGACCACGCAGCCCTGGCATGGTCGGCGGCTATCGACAGCACCACTTCCCCGCACTTCCAGCCGTCTTCCCAGCCGGCGCCGAGCGGCACGGCTTCGACGCTGCGCAGGCCGAACGTCGCCAGCACGTGGTCAGGCGGCGGAACGACAGTCACCCCGCCAGACTATGCGGTAGTCCCAAGCGCGTCCGGGAGCCTCGCCGCTGATTATGTGCAAGGGCAACGTGACCCGCCTCGACACGCTTTAGTACATGACCATGTCGGGCTGCATCTGCTTGGCCCACGCCACAATTCCACCCTGCAGGTGGACAGCGTTGGCGAAGCCGGCCTTCTTCAGGGTGGCCAGCGCCTCCGCCGAGCGGATACCGGTCTTGCAGTACAGCACCGACATCCGGTCCTGCGGCAGGTTCGCCAGCCCCGCACCGCTGTCGATCGTGGACTGCGGGATCAGCCGGGCGCCTTCGATGCGGTTGATCTGCCATTCCACCGGCTCACGAACGTCGATCAGCGCCAATTCCTGCCCGGAGTCCAGCAGTTCACGCAGTTCCCGCGGGGTGATGGTGGAGCCGGCGGCCGCTTCGGAAGCCTCGTCGGAAACCACCCCGCAGAACACGTCGTAATCGATCAATTCGGTGATCTTGGGTGTGGCCGGATCCTTGCGGATCCCAATGGTGCGGTAGCTCATCTCCAGGGCGTCGTAGACCATCAGCCGGCCCAGCAGCGTCTCCCCGATGCCGGTGATCAGCTTGATCGCTTCGGTCCCCATCACCGACCCGATCGACGCGCAAAGGATTCCCAGCACGCCACCCTCGGCGCATGACGGCACCATCCCCGGCGGCGGGGGCTCCGGGTACAGGTCGCGGTAGTTCAGGCCCAGACCATCCGGTGCGTCCTCCCAGAACACCGAGACCTGACCCTCGAAACGGAAGATCGACCCCCACACGTACGGCTTGTGCGCCAGCACCGCGGCATCGTTGACCAGGTAGCGGGTGGCGAAGTTGTCGGTGCCGTCCAGGATCAAGTCGTACTGCTCGAATAGTTCGACGGCGTTCGACGGCTCCAGCCGCACCTGGTGCAGCCGGACCTGTACCAACGGGTTGATCTCGTTGATCGAGTCACGGGCGCTTTCCGCCTTGGACCGGCCGATGTCGGAGACGCCGTGGATGACCTGGCGCTGCAGGTTGGATTCGTCGACGACGTCGAAGTCGACGATCCCGATGGTGCCGACACCGGCGGCCGCCAGATACAGCAGAGTCGGCGCGCCCAACCCGCCGGCGCCGATCACCAGCACCCGGGCGTTCTTGAGCCGCTTCTGCCCATCGACGCCCACGTCCGGGATGATCAGGTGGCGGCTGTAGCGCGCAACTTCATCCCTGGTCAGCTCGCCGGCCGGTTCAACCAGCGGCGGCAGTGTTATCGACACCGAATAATCTCCTCAAAGTCGCTTCCGCCCACCATCACAGCAGCTGCTGAGGTCAACGACAAACGGCCCGTGAAACTTCCCGCAGGCCGCCGGGCCCGAGACTGTCACGCGGTCGGTCGGGTCACGCGATCGGCGCCGGCCACGGGTTGAACCGGCAGGTCTTGCCGTCGGGCTTGACCCAGTCGGGGTCGAACTTCGCCGCGTCGTCATTGGAGGTGCCGAACGTCTGTTGCATCATCACCGGCGCCAAGCCGTCCTGCTTGTCGCACGGTTCGTGGTGCTGATAGCCGATCGCGTGACCGACCTCATGGTTGATCAGGTACTGCCGGTAGGACCCGATATCCCCCTGGAAGGGCACCGCACCGCGAACCCAGCGCGCCTCGTTGATGAACACCCGCGGCGCTGAACTCGCCCCGTACGACGGGTTGTAGCAGGACGCTTCCAGCGGAATCTCGTAGCCGCAGCCCTCCCGGACCGTCATCGGCGACGTCAGCGAGATACGAAAGTCGGGGGTCGTGGGGCTCGTTCCATCCACCCGGACGAAACCGATCTGCGGTGTGTGCGTCCATCCCTTGGGGTTGCGCAGCGTCTGGTCGACCATCCGGGCGAATGCCTCATCGCCGCCGAACGCGGTCGTGTCGATGCCGTTCTCCACCTCGATGGTGTAAGCGAAGACCTTCTCGGTGCCCTGACCGAACTCCGGCACCGTTCCGGCAATGATGTGCCACACCATGTCGCCGGCCTCGGTGAACGGCCCGCCGTCGGGCAGCACCCCGGTCGGCAGGTTGACGTCGAATTCGGTGAGGCCCCGTGGTGGCGCGCCGATGATCGAGGTGCCGGCCGATCCGATCGTCGGCGGACCCTGGACCGACCCGTCGGGGGTCCGGCTCACCCCAGTGCCGGACACGGTCTGGTAGACCACCATGACGGTCAGCGCCATCAGCACCGGGAGCGCGTAGGCGCGCCAGCCGTAGGTGGAGATGAACCTGCCCAGCCTGGTCTGCCTACGCCACTGGCGGTGGATGTCGCGGTCGGATCGCAGTCGCCCGGCGCCCGTCGCAAGCGGGTCGCGCTGGGCGCGCAGCGGTTCGCGGAACTGGTCCCGAAGCACCGGGGTTCGACCACCGCGCTGCCCCGGGTCGTAGGTCACCGTCCCAGGATGGCACAACCACTGCGAGCTGGAACTCTTCGCCGCGCCCGTGAGGGTCCCGCGGGCCGACCCGAAATAGCCGGGCACCGGATTGGCGGATGTCGCTGGCGGGCGTGACGGGCGCGGCGCGTAGTCTCGCTGTCACGCACCGGCCGCCGAATGACCATGTCCGGCGGTCGGCCGAATCCGGATTGAGGAGTCGATGAGCAAACCGATCGACACGGCCGAACGGGGTTCCGCCAAGGCGGCCGGGCGCGGTTCCGCCGGCGCCAAGGCGCCGGCGACCGGCGGCCGTCGAGGTAGCCGACTACCCCGCGACGAGCGCCGTGGCCAGCTGCTCAAGGCAGCCAGTGACGTATTCGTCGACCGCGGTTACCACGCTGCCGGCATGGATGAGATCGCCGACCGGGCCGGTGTCAGCAAACCCATTCTGTACCAGCACTTCGCGTCGAAACTGGAGTTGTACCTGGCGGTGCTGGGCCGGCACGTGGAGAACCTGGTCTCCGGTGTGCGCCAAGCCCTGCGGACCACCACCGACAACCGCCAACGGCTGCGGTCGGCGGTTCAGGCGTTCTTCGATTTCATCGAACACGACGGCCAGGGCTACCGGCTGATCTTCGAGAACGACAACACCGCCGAGCCCCAGGTGGCGGTCCAGGTGCGCGTCGCAACCGAATCGTGTATCGACGCGATCTTCGACCTGGTCAGCCATGACTCCGGCCTGGACCCGCACCGCGCCCGGATGATCGCGGTGGGGCTGGTCGCGGTCAGCGTCGATTGCGCCCGGTACTGGCTGGACAGTGACCGCCCGATCTCCAAGGACGACGCCATCGATGGCACGGTGGCGTTCGCCTGGGGCGGGCTGTCACACGTGCCCCTCACCCGCTAAGAGGAACTGGCCCCGGCAGCAGCCTCGGCACCGGCACCGATCCCGAACCCGACCCGCCGACTGTCGGCGATACCGATCTCCACATAGGCGATCTTGGCTGCCGGCACCAGGTAGCGACGGCCCTTCTGGTCGGTCAAGGAGAGCAGCGCTGAGTTCTCTGCACCCTTGCCGAGCGCCGCACTGACCAGTTTCTCAACTTCTTCCGGCGTCTGCGCGCTGGTGATGACTAGTTCGCGTGCGCTGTCGGTGACCCCGATCTTGACCTCCACGCCAGCCCCTTTCGTTATGCACGGTTGAGCCGGTTCGCCGGACCCTGGATGCAGGCTAGTGGACGGATCCCGTCACGCCAGCCCCAGCTCGCGCATGCGCTCGTCGTGGGTGCGTTGGATCCGGTCGAAGAACGCAGCCAGCTGCGACAGTCCGGCGGCGCCGGACACCACCAGATCGACCAGTTCGTCGTGGTCGGCCAACACGTACTGGGCCTGGGTGATCGCCTCGCCGAGCAGCCGGCGCGACCACAGCGCCAGCCGACTGTGCTGTTTGGCGCTGGCCGTGACCGCACCGCGCACCTCGTCGACGACGAACTGGGAGTGCTTGGTCTCGGCCAGCACCGCGCGCACCACGTCGGCCGCCTCGTCCGGCAGCCCGTCGGCGATCTCCAGGTAGAAGTCAGCGGCCATCGCGTCACCGACGTAGGTCTTGACCAGTGCCTCCAGCCAGGTGCTGGGCATCGTCAACCGGTGGTAGTTGTCCAGGGCGGTGGCATATTTCGACATCGCCGCCACCGCGTCGACACCGCGGCGGTCCAAGGCTTCGCGCAGCACCTCGAAGTGACCCATCTCGGCGGCGGCCATAGCCGCCATCGAGATCCGCCCGCGCAGATCGGGTGCCATCCGAGCCTCGTCGGTGAGCCGGTAGAACGCGGCCACCTCGCCGTAGGCCAGCAGCGCGAAAAGTTCATTGATACCGGGATGGTCGGCGGACAGCCGCGGCTCCGAAGCCTGCGCCACCGGGTCGGCCGAGGGAACCGAATTCATCACCACACTGTAGGCGTTCCGCCGGGTTGAACCGACGCCCGGCCCGACCAGGTAGTATGAGCGCCAGGCAGCGCCGATTCGACGCTGCCGTGCAATGTGCGTACATGCGGTTGGCCCGCCTACTCCTTCAGTGCTGGGCCCCTGACCGTGCCGTTGACGATAGGCAAAGTATCGACCGTCGCAGCGTGTGCGCCCGGACCCGCACCGCGATCGACTTTCATACCGCGCCGACTTCGAAAGGCACCTGCCCACGCATGACCCCTCTCATCTCCACCACCACCCCCACTACCCCACCGACTTTTGCCGAACTCGGCGTCCGCGACGAGATCGTGCGCGCTCTCGCCGAGGACGGCATCGAGCACGCCTTCGCGATCCAGGAACTGACGCTGCCGCTGGCCCTGGCCGGCGATGACCTGATCGGCCAGGCCCGTACCGGGATGGGCAAAACCTTCGGGTTCGGCGTCCCGATGCTGCAACGGATCAGCACCGAGGTAGACAAGCAACTCACCGGCACGCCGCGCGGCCTGGTGGTCGTGCCTACCCGCGAGCTGTGCATCCAGGTCTCCGGCGACCTGGCTGACGCCGCCAAATACCTGACCGCCGGGGCCGACGCCGAGCGTCCGCTTTCGGTAGTCGCCATCTACGGCGGACGCCCCTACGAGCCACAGGTCGAGGCGCTGCGCGCCGGCGCCGACGTGGTGGTGGGCACCCCGGGCCGCCTGCTCGACCTGGCCCAACAGGGTCATCTGCAGCTGGGCGGGCTGACCTGCCTGGTCCTTGACGAGGCCGACGAGATGCTGGACCTGGGCTTCCTGCCCGACATCGAGCGCATCCTGAGCCGGATCCCCGACGATCGGCAGTCGATGCTGTTCTCGGCGACCATGCCCGGACCGATCATCACGCTGGCTCGCAGCTTCATGAACCAGCCCACCCACATCCGCGCCGAGGCGCCGCACTCGTCGGCGGTGCATGACGCCACCGAGCAGTTCGTCTACCGTGCTCACGCGCTGGACAAGGCGGAGCTGGTTGCCAGGGTGCTACAGGCCCGCGGCCGCGGCGCCACCATGGTCTTCACCCGTACCAAGCGCACCGCCCAGAAGGTCGCCGACGACCTCGGCGAACGCGGCTTCAACGTGGGTGCGGTGCACGGCGACCTCAACCAGGTGGCCCGCGAGAAGGCGCTCACAGCGTTCCGCACCGGCGGCATCGACGTGCTGGTCGCCACCGACGTGGCCGCCCGGGGCATCGACATCGACGACGTCACCCACGTCATCAACTACCAGTGCCCCGACGACGAGAAGACCTACGTGCACCGCATCGGCCGCACCGGCCGGGCCGGCAAAACCGGGGTCGCGGTCACCCTCGTCGACTGGGACGAGCTGGCCCGCTGGTCGATGATCGACAAGGCGTTGGACCTGGGCTGCCCCGACCCCTCCGAGACCTATTCCAGCTCGCCGCACCTGTACATCGAGTTGGACATTCCGACCGATGCCAGCAGCGGCATCGGCAAGCCGCGCCGGTCACCGGCCAAACGGCCCGAGCATGAGGACCGCGCGAGCCGCGAGACTTCAGCCGACCGGCAGCGCGCGCCCCGCAACACCGACCGGTCGCGGCGGCGAACCCGCGGCGGGCAGGCCGACAGCGCGCCGCAGACCGCCGGGTCCGGCCAGACCGCAGAGTCCGGGACCGCCGGGACCCCCGACGACAACGGCCAGGCCGCGCCGCGCCGGCGCCGCCGTCGCCGGCCGAACAAGGCCGCGGCCGCGGCCGCGAACGGCAGCTGAGCCGGTCGGTCTGATGGTGCGACCGGAGCGCCGCACCAGGGGTGATCTGGTGGCGGCAGCGGTGATCGCGGTCGCGGTCGTCGTCGCCGGGGTGGTCGTCTGGTGGACCAGTGACGCCCGCGCCACCGTCAGCAGGCCGGCGTCCGACTCGTCGGCGAACCCACCGTCGGCCGGTATGGTGCCGGCGGCACTGACCCAACTGTGGACGGCGGCCAGCCCGGTCACCACGGCTCCGGTGGTGGTCTCCGGCACGGTGATCACCGGCGACGGGCCGCAGATGACCGGACGCGATCCGGCCACCGGCGAGGAACGCTGGAGCTATGCCCGCGGGGTCGATCTGTGCGCGGTGTCCTGGATCTACCGCCATGCCGTCGCCGTGTATCCCGACTCCCGCGGCTGCGGCCAGGTCAGCACTGTGGTCGCCTCGACCGGCCAGCGCGGACCGGCCCGAACCAGCTATGCCGACCGGACCGTGACCGTCACCTCCGAGGGCAGCGCGGTGCTCTCGGCCGGAAGCAGCCGCCTGGAACTGTGGCGCTCGGACATGGTCCGGGTGCTGTCCTACGGCGAGATCGACGCCCGGGTGAAACCGTCGGCTCGCGGCCGCGGCCAGGGCTGCACCCTGGTGTCGGCGGCTGCGGCCTCATCGGCGGTCTCGGTGCTCGAGTCCTGCTCCGGGCAGGCCGACCTGCAACTGACTCTGCTGCGTCCCAGCAAGGAAGAAGACGAGCCGGAGCAGCAGCATGTCCCCGAGCCCGGGGTGGCCGCCGACTCCGGCGCCCGGGTGCTCGCGGTGACCGACTCCGACTCCGGCACCAACACCGCGGTTTATCTGCCCACACCGCAGCCCCGGGTCGAAGTGGTCGACCAGACCGGCACCACGATCGCCAAGACTCTGCTGCCGAGCCCGCCCACCCCCGCCAGCGCCGCCGTGGCGGTGTCGAGGCCCACCGGGTTGATTTGCTGGTGGACCGGGGATGCGGTGGTGGTGTTCGATTCCGGAACCCTGACCTACCGCTACACCATCGGCGCGGCCGGTGCCGCGGTTCCACTGGGGCCGGCGGCACAGATGGCCGATCGCCTGTTGATCCCGGTGAGCGGCGGGGTCGGCGTCTACGCCCAGAGCACCGGTGCGCCCGAACGCATCATCCCGGTCAGCCGCCCGACCGGGGTGTCCGCGGTGTTTCCGGCGGTGTCGGGTCCGACGATCCTTGAGCAGCGCGGGGACACCGTGGTCGCGCTGGGCTGAGCGGGCGCGAGCGCCGCTACGGCTCGGGGGTGAAGGTGGGCAGCGCTTTGCCGTTCTTCCAGTACTTGAGCAGCGCCTCGGCCAACTGCCGGTAGGCCTGGGCCCCCTTGTTCTTGCGTCCCGCGATCACCGACGCGCCCGACGCGCTGGCCTCGGCGAACCGCACGGTACGCGGGATCGGCGGGGCCAGCACCGGCAGGTTGTAGCGGTCGGCGATGTCGAGCAACACGTCACGGGTGTGGGTGGTGCGCGAGTCGTAGAGCGTCGGCAGCGCGCCGAGCAGTCGCAGCTTCGGGTTGGTGATCTGCTGAACGTCAGTGACAGTGCGCAGAAATTGGCCGACGCCGCGATGGGCCAGGGTCTCGCACTGCAACGGCACGATCACCTCGCTGGCCGCGGTGAGCCCGTTGAGGGTGAGCACCCCCAGCGACGGTGGGCAGTCGATGACGGCCACGTCGAACTGACCGTCAAGCTTGGCCAGAGCCCGCTGCAGGGCGTACTCCCGCCCGGCCCTCATCAACAGCATCGCCTCGGCGCCGGCCAGATCGATGTTGGCCGGCAGCAGCGTCATGCCTTCGACTGTCGACACCAGTGCGGCATTGGGTTCCACGTCACCGAGCAGCACCTCGTGCACCGACACCGGCAGCTTGTCGGAGTCGTGTCCCAGGGAGAAGGTCAGGCAGCCCTGCGGGTCGAGGTCGACCAGCAGCACCCGCCGGCCCTGTTCGGCCATCGCCGCCCCTAACGACGCCACCGTCGTGGTCTTCGCCACGCCGCCTTTCTGGTTGGCAACCGCCAAGATCCGCATGCCTGTCACAACCGCCATAGTGGCACGGCTCGCGGCCCGGCGAGCACCAACCGCGGGTCGGTGTCCGCCGTCGGGCAGAATTGGCGGGCGTGGGCATCGAGGAGCACCGGCTGGTACTGCTGCGCCACGGCCAGACGGAGTGGTCCAAAAGCGGACGGCACACCGGACGCACCGACTTGGAGTTGACCGACGCCGGTCGGCGCCAGGCCGTCGCCGCTCGTGGGACGCTGACGAAGCTGCAACTGGACAATCCGCTGGTGGTCTCCAGCCCGCGCCGGCGCGCCCAGCTGACCGCCGAGCTCGCCGGACTGCACGTCGACGACGTCTGCGACGACCTCGCCGAGTGGGACTACGGCCGCTACGAGGGTCTGACCACAGTGCAGATCCGCCGAACCGAATCGGACTGGCTGATCTGGACGCACGGCAGCCCCGGCGGTGAGAGCGTGGCGCAGGTCAGCAACCGCGCCGACCGGGCGGTGGCGGCGGCGCTGCGGCAGCTGGTCTCGCGCGACGTCGTGTTCGTCGGGCACGGCCACTTCTCCCGAGCGGTGATCACCCGTTGGCTGGAACTGCCGTTGGCCGACGGTGCGCGGTTGGCGATGCCCCCGGCGTCGGTGGCCGTCTGCGGATTCGAGCACGGCGTACGCCAGCTGGCCGCACTCGGGCTGACCGGGCCCGGGGCATGACGGCTGCACCGACACCGATGGGGTTGACGACGCCGACGGCACCGGCCTTCGTGCTGTCCGGACCGGCTGGGACGCTTTCGGCCTACGGGGTGGTGGCCGGCTTCTCCGACGTCGCCGCCGCACGGGCCGCGTTAGCCCGCGGCGAGACGCCGATAGTGTTGGGCGCGTTACCTTTCCGTCCGGGATCGGCAGCCGCGCTGTTCGTGCCGCGCGAGGTGCGTCGTGACGACGCACTGTCGTCCCGGCCAAGTCCGGCACTGCCCCCGGTGCGCATCGTGGCACAGCTGCCCGAGCCCGACGACCACCGCGCCCGCGTCCGCCGGGCACTCGACGAACTGACCGCACCGGGGGGTGCCCTGCGCAAAGTGGTGCTGGCCCGCGGTCTGCGGCTGGCCGCGGACGCGCCATTGGACGCCGGTATCGTCCTGCGCCGGTTGGTCGCCGCCGACCCGACCGGCTACGGCTATCTGGTCGACCTCAGCGCAGCCGGGGACGACTACACCGGCGCGGCTCTGGTGGGGGCCAGCCCCGAGTTGTTGGTTGCCCGCGACGGCGACCGCGTCACCTGTCGCCCGTTCGCCGGTTCGGCTCCGCGCTCCCCCGACCCGGCCGTCGACGCCGTCAACGGGGCCGCGCTGGCCGAATCCGGCAAGAACCGCCACGAGCATCAGCTGGTCGTCGACCAGCTGCGCACCGCACTCGAGCCGCTGTGCACCCAGCTCGACGTCGCACCGGCACCGCGGCTCACCAGCACTGCCGCGGTGTGGCACCTGAGCACCCCGATCAGCGGCCGACTACGCGACACCGCCACCACGGCACTGGATTTGGCGCTCGCACTGCACCCCACGGCGGCGGTCGGCGGAGTCCCGACCGCAGCCGCGATCGACCTGATCACCGAACTGGAGGACGACCGGGGTTTCTACGCCGGCGCGGTCGGCTGGTGCGACGCCGACGGCGACGGCTGCTGGGTGGTGTCGATCCGCTGCGCCCAACTGGCCGCCGACCGGCGATCGGCGTTGGCCCACGCCGGTGGCGGGATCGTCGCAGAATCCGATCCGGACGAGGAACTGGCCGAAACCGTGACGAAGTTCAGCACGATTCTGTCGGCGCTGGGCGTTGCTCAGCCCAACGCAGCGCCGCCGGGCTGAGCAACGCCACCAGCACTGCCGCCGCCGCCACCGCGACCACCGCGCCGTAACCCCACCGCTGCGAGCCAACCCCCAGGTACCAGGCAATCGGCAGCAACGTCAGATTGGCGAACACCGCGACGCCGCGCCCGCCCCGCCGGCCCCGCAGCAGCGCCCATCCGGCGGCCAGCACCGCGGCACCGACCAGCCCGAACCAGGCCGCGGTGCCGTAGCCGTTGACCGCCCGCTGATCCGCGCCGGCCAGGCCGCGCAGCACCAGCGCCACCGCGACCGCCAGTGCGGCCGCACCCTGCAGCACAACGATCAGGCCCGCACCGAGCACGGCGCGCGGCCGATCAGCGACGACGTCCACGCCGCCAGCGTAACCACCCCGCCCCATTAGACTGGCGAACCGTGCGTGCCGTACTGATCGTCAACCCCAATGCCACGTCCACCACCTCGGCGGGACGCGACTTGTTGACTCACGCGCTCAAGAGCCGGCTCGACCTGAGCGTCGTGCACACCGACTACCGCGGCCACGCCGTCGAGATCGGTCAGTCCGCCGCCCGCGACGGGATCGAGGTGATCATCGCGCACGGCGGCGACGGCACCGTGCACGGCGTGGTCAACGGACTGCTCGGCGCGCCCGGCTCGCCGCTACCGAAGCACCTGCCCGCGGTGGCAGTGGTGCCCGGTGGTTCGGCGAACGTTTTCGCCCGTTCGCTGGGTATTGCCGCCGACCCTATCGCCGCCACCAACCAGCTGATCGAGTTGATCGACGGCCACGCGGGCCAGCCCAATTGGCGCCGGATCGGGTTGATCGACTGCGGCGAGCGGTGGTCGGTGCTCAACGTCGGCATGGGCGTCGACGGCGAGGTGGTGGCCGCGGTTGAAGCCGAACGCGAAAAAGGACACGCCGTCACCGCGCTGCGCTACGTTCGGGCGGCGATTCCCGCGGTGCTGGCCACCACCCGCCGCGCGCCGACGCTGACGCTGCAGCTGGGCGACGACGACCCGGTTTCGGGCGTGCATCTGGTGTTCGTCTCGAACTGCAGTCCGTGGACCTACGCCGACCAGCGGAGCGTATGGACCAACCCCGACACGGACTTCGAGTCCGGGATGGGTGTGTTCGCGACCACCAGCATGAAAGTGCTGCCCACGTTGAGGCTGGTCCGCCAGATGTTGTCGAAACGGCCGAAGCTGCGCGCCAAGCAACTCATCCGCGACGACAACGTGACGGTGTTGCGCGTTGACGCGGGCGACACGCCGATCGCGACGCAGATCGACGGCGAGTATCTCGGATTGCGCAGTACGATGACGTTCCGTGCGGTGCCCGACGCCCTCAGCGTCGTCGCACCCCCGGCAGAATGACTCGATGAACTGCGAAGCCTGATGACCTGCGGAGACCGCTCGAGTCGGCGGATGAGCGCACAGTTGACACCACTGTAGTACACGCTGTCGCCCGACCCTGGAGGAACCCCGCGTGAGCGTGACGTTGGCCACGTGATAACGGACACCCTTGACATCTGTCGAAGCTGTGAAACGATCAAACGATCGGATGCAAGCCGTAACCATTTCTTGCGCCGCTTAATAAGAATCGAAAAGCAAACTTGCGCGCCCTGCTGCGCTCGGAGTGAGGAGTTGGAGACCTATGGATTGGCGCCACAAGGCGGTCTGTCGCGACGAGGACCCGGAGCTGTTCTTCCCGGTGGGAAACAGCGGGCCGGCACTCGCTCAGATCGCGGCCGCGAAGCAGGTCTGCACCCGGTGCCCAGTGGTCACCGAATGCCTCACTTGGGCGCTGGAGACCGGCCAGGACGCCGGCGTTTGGGGCGGCATGAGCGAGGATGAGCGACGCGCGCTCAAGCGCCGCAACGCCCGGACCCGGGCGCGCACCGGGGTCTGACCCCACCGCACCAACGACAACGCGGCTCCGACCTCTGGTCGGGGCCGCGTCGTTTGGGCCGGGGCCGGTACTCACAGCGGCTGGCGAGGCCGTCGGCTCCCGACCGGTATGCGCAGTACCATCTCGGTCCCGCCACCCGGAGCGTCCCGGGCAGTCAGCGAACCGTTGAGCTCCGCCGACACCAAGGTGTTGACGATCTGCAGACCGAGCCGGTCGGAGGTCTCCACGCTGAACCCGGCGGGCAGGCCGTGGCCATCGTCGTGCACAACCACGTCGAGCCAACGCGCCGACCGTTCCGCCTGGATCGCCACACCGCGCCGGTGCGCATCCGCATCGAAAGCGTGCTCGATCGCGTTCTGCACCAGTTCGGTGATCACCATGATCAAGGCCGTCGCCCGGTCGGCGTCGAGCGCCCCGAGCACTCCGGTCCGGGCGATATGTATCGGGGTGTCCACGCTGGCGACGTCGTTCATCATCGGCAGGATCCGGTCGATCACCTTGTCAAGATTCACCACCTCGTCGACCGCCATCGACAGCGCTTCGTGCACCAGCGCGATCGACGCCACCCGCCGCACCGATTCCAGTAGCGCCTCACGGCCCTCGGCGCTGGCCGTTCGGCGGGCCTGCAGGCGCAGCAGTGCCGCCACGGTCTGCAGGTTGTTCTTCACCCGATGATGGATCTCGCGGATCGTGGCGTCCTTGGACAACAGTGCACGGTCCCGGCGCTTGACCTCGGTAACGTCGCGGACCAGCACGGCGGCCCCCGCCGGTTGGCCCTGCACGATCAGCGGCAGCGTGCGCAGCAGTACCACCGCGCCGGCCGCGTCGACCTCGAACCGCATGCTCGATCCACCGGCCAGCGACTCGCGGACATGCTCGGCCAGTTCGTGGGCCTCGAACGGATCCGAGATCAGTGGCCGGGTGACGGCGACGAGGTCGTGGCCGGCCAACTCGGCGGCCAGGCCCATCCGGTGGTAGGCCGACACCGCGTTCGGGCTGGCATAGCTGACCGTACCGTCCACGCCGAGGCGGATGAAGCCGTCCCCGACCCGCGGGCTTGAGCGGGACACCGCGATGTCATCGACGCGCGGGAAAGTGCCCTCGGAGAGCATGTGCACCAGGTCTGCCGCACAGTCCAGGTAGGCCGCCTCCAGTCGGCTCGGTTCGCGCCCGGCCGTCAACGCAGTTTGGTGGGTCAGCACGGCCACCACCCGGCCGCCGTGCTGGACCGGGACGGCCTCCATGTTGCGTTGCCCGGCAGGACCTTCCGGGCCTCCCCGCCCGATCACACCCGATTCGAATGCCGCGACCACCAGCGGCATCAGCTCCGCGCCGGCTACGGTGCCGACAGCGTCACTGAGCAGGACCGTAGGGGCGGTGTTGGGTCGGCACTGTGCGACGCAGGCCAGCGCGCTGGCATCGGGGTCGCGGCGCACCCACATCAGGTAGTCGGCAAACGACAGATCCGCCAGCAGTTGCCACTCCGCGACCACCAGGTGCAGGTGATCCACCGCCTTGCCCGGCAAGACGGTGTGTTCGGCAAGCAGGTCACCGAGGGTGGACATGGGTCGTCTCGCGCGCTGCGGACGCTGCGATCAGCTGATCACGGCAATCAGGTCGCCGGCCTGGATCACATCTCCGACCTTCACGGCCACCGTGCTGACGATGCCCGCGGCCTCGGCCAGCACCGGGATCTCCATCTTCATCGACTCCAGCAACACCACGATGTCGCCCTCGTTGATCTGGTCGCCCTCGTGGACCACGACTTCGAGCACGCTGGCCACGATCTCCGCGCGAACGTCCTCGGCCATCTTCACCTCGTTCATCACCCAGTCGATGATTCCGTAAATCTGTCGCCTTATCGAACCACAACCCCGGCCGGCCCTTGAGCGGGGCGCACGCTTGGCGCCCCGAGAGCGCGGGCACGCCGCGCCGAGTAAGGCAACTCCAAGACAATTAAGAGGACGTAGAGAGTTCGATCCGTGACCGTGTCGTGTTACTGCTGTGACAATTTCATAGCACCGTTACTCGAGTGTTTCGAACGCGTGACGCATTCGCCGTGACGCCCGAACGAGTTGAAGTCGAGCTGAGGAGTAACCCGTTGTCTGAAATCCGTTGTGCAAATCCACGAGTGCGGCTGCCCCTGGCGTGCGCCGGCGTCGTGACGCTGGCCGTGATCGGCTTCGGCGCCGGGGTGGCCGGCGCTGCGCCGGCACTGGTCGACAGCCCGATGCCGATTCCCTCCCCGGTCGGCGCCCCGGCGCTGCCCGGTATGCCCGGTATGCCCGGATCGGCCGCGGGCGGCTCAGCGGCAGGCGTCAACGCCGCCAACTCGTTCCTGCAGGCGCTCAACGGCATGCTGAACCGCGTGGTGCCCGGGGTCGGCTCGATCATGCCGACCGACGTCAGCTCGCTGACCCCGCCCGGCGCACCCGCGCTCGAGACTCCGCCGGTGCCGGGTGCTCCCGCCGGTACTGCGCCGGCCCCGGTGCCCGTGCCGCAGACCCTCGCGGGGTCGCGGACGTTTTCGCTGAGGTAGCTCGCTGAGCTGTGGGCCCAGACGCTGTTGGCCGGGTTCACCGAGGTGCGCGACGAGATCGCGGCCCCGGTCGGCAGCGTCTGGCGCGGTGTGGCCGCCCAACCCGCCCGGCGCCCCGACGGGGCGACAAAGACCCCCGACCGCGTCACACCTGCCGGTATGAGAGACTGACCAGCCGGAACACCTGCTAGGAGGGTCGATTATGGCAAAGCGTGGCCGCAAGAAACGCGATCGCAAGCACAGCAAAGCCAACCACGGCAAGCGCCCCAACGCCTAGAACGCTGCCCTAACGGTCGCGGTGGACGATCGTGGTGTGGCTGATCTCCAGCCGTACCCGCTCGTAGAGCTGCTGCGGCGCCTTGTCGCCACTGCATTTGCGGGCGATCAAGGTCTTGATCCGTTCCTCGACTCCGTAGTGCCGCAGACACCCCGGGCATGCCTCGAGGTGGCGGCGCAGCTTGGCCTTGGTCGCCGCCGTGCATTCGCCGTCCAGCAGCGTCCACACCTCGGCCATCACCTCAGAACAGTCGGCGACCGGCCCGGCGGGGTCCGGCGTGCCGCAATCCTGCGAATGCTCGGTCACGACGACACCTCCTCCGGTGCCTGGCCGTCGCGGAGGAACCCGCGATCCCTAGCCACGTCGGCCAACAGACTGCGCAACTGGCGGCGGCCGCGGTGCAGGCGCGACATCACCGTGCCGATCGGCGTATCCATGATCTCGGCGATCTCCTTGTACGGGAATCCTTCGACGTCGGCGTAGTACACCGCCATCCGGAAATCTTCGGGCAGCGCCTGCAGCGCTTCTTTGATCTCGGTATCCGGCAGCGACTCCAGTGCCTCCACCTCCGCCGAGCGCAACCCCGTCGACGAATGCTCCGCGGTGGCCGCCAACTGCCAGTCGGTGATCTCCTCGGTCGGGTACTCGGCGGGCCTGCGCTGCTTTTTGCGGTAGCTGTTGATGAAGGTATTGGTCAAGATCCGGTACAGCCACGCCTTGAGGTTGGTGCCGTCCCGAAACGAGCGGAACCCGGCGTAGGCCTTGACCATGGTCTCCTGCAGCAGGTCCTCGGCGTCGGCGGGATTGCGTGTCATCCGCAGCGCACCGCCGTAGAGCTGATCGAGCATCGGGATCGCGTCGCGTTCGAAGCGCGCCGTCAGCTGCTCGTCGGTCTCATCGGAACGCACAGAGGTCGTCTCGGTCGCACTTTCGACGTCAGCCATGTCGATCGCCGCAGTCCCTTCCGCCGCGGTGCCCACAACCGGCCAAACCGATGACTCGACTTCCAGCAGACCGATCGCCGTTGACACCTGCGACTCCTTCCCGATCCTAGGACCGTGATCGATGGCAATGTGCAGCGGCCACACAACTGTCTTGCTCAACAGCGTCGGCCATGGTGCTATTTCCGGCCGTTATCCGGGCCCGGTGAGTCGCCCGGCAGGCCCGGGCTATCGCGGTCCCCATCGCTGCGCAGGTGCCCCACATGAGGTGCTGCGTTACCACCACGACCGGACCGCCGGCCAGGTATCGGCATCACCCTCGGCGGCGCCGCATAAGGTGGCGGTTATGCCTAACTCAGGACCCCTCTCCGGCAAGACCATGTTCATCTCGGGCGCCAGTCGCGGTATCGGACTGGCGATCGCCAAGCGGGCCGCGGCCGACGGTGCCAACATCGCGCTGATCGCCAAGACCGCCGAACCGCATCCGAAACTGGACGGCACCGTCTATACCGCCGCCGCCGAGATCGAGGCCGCCGGCGGCCAGGCGCTGCCGATTGTCGGCGACAT
Organism: Mycobacterium sp.; assembly: GCA_039922455.1. Classification (GTDB taxonomy): domain Bacteria; phylum Actinomycetota; class Actinomycetes; order Mycobacteriales; family Mycobacteriaceae; genus Mycobacterium. The sequence continues at coordinate 21,544 of JBDTEP010000178.1, forward strand.
CCGCGACGGGGACTCGGTGGCAGCCGCCGTGGCGGCGGCCGTCGAACGGTTCGGTGGCATCGACATCTGCGTCAATAACGCCTCGGCGATCAACCTCGGGTCGATCCTCGAAGTGCCGCTCAAACGCTTCGACCTGATGAACGGCATCGAAGTGCGCGGCACCTACGCGGTGTCGCAGGCCTGTATCCCGCACATGATCGGCCGGGAGAACCCGCACATCCTCACGCTGTCCCCGCCGATCCGGCTGGAATCGAAGTGGCTCAAACCCACCGCCTACATGATGGCCAAGTTCGGAATGACGCTGTGCGCGTTGGGTATAGCCGAAGAGCTGCGCTCACACGGAATCGCGTCCAACACCTTGTGGCCGCGCACCCTGATCGCCACCGCCGCGGTGCAGAACCTGCTCGGCGGCGACGAGGCGATGGCCCGGGCCCGCACTCCCGACGTGTACGCCGACGCCGCCTACGTGATCCTGACCCGGCCGGCCACCTCCTACACCGGCAACTCAGTGCTCTGCGAGGACGTGCTGCTGGAGTCCGGCGTCACCGATCTGTCGGTCTATGACTGCATCCCCGGCAGCGACTTGGGCGTGGACCTGTGGGTGGACACCGTCAATCCGCCGGGATACGTGCAGCGGTAGGACGCTAACCCAATTTCTGGTAGACCAGCCAGCGCATCTCGATCGGCGACGCCGCACGCTCGACCCCGAAGACGTCGAGGCCGTCAACCCAGTTGGCGTACCAACTGGTTTGCGGCCAGGAACCCTCGGGCAGGTGGGCCTTCTCGTAGTCGTAAACCGATTCATCGGAAACCAGTTGCAACGGCAGCCCGGCCGCCGCATCGTTCATCTCCTCCCAGGTGAAGATCGTGGTGTAAGTCTGCTGCCCGAGTTGGCGCGCGGCCTCGTCGGGGACGTAGCCGTGGCGCGGCAAAAAGGCGTTGAACACCAGGCGTCCACCGCGCGCCAGATGCTGGTCGGCGAGTTCGAGCACGTGGCGCAATTGCTCGAAGCTGCGGAAGTCCGACACCACCTCCGACAGCACGATCAGCTGGTAATCGCGGCCCAGTTCGCCGGCGCTGGTAAAGAGGTCGCGTTCGATGACGCGCACGTCGAGGAATTGCTGCCGGGCCTCCGCGCGAATCATCTCGGCGAACTTCGGGGTCATTTCGACGGCGTCCACCGGGTGGCCGCGTCGGGCCAGCGCCAAGCTGTTGCGCCCGGTTCCGGCACCGATGTCGAGCACCCGACAGCCGGCGGGATCGATGGCTTCCCCGGCCAGCGCCCACACCCGGGCATCCGGCTGGGTGCCGAACAGCGGCGGCTCGCGAGTGGCCAACCAGTCCTCGTAGGCACCTTCGATCGACCCCCATTGGGGCCGGACGTTGTAGTTCAGCACCGTGCCGACCGGAGAGTTGTAAGAGACGATGATGTACGACCGCGGCGAGGCCGCGAAGGCTTCGGTCAACTCGCCCTTGAGCACCGTCTTGAGTCTGGCAAGTTCGTCAGCTGTGAACCGCACACCCACCCCGTTGAACACGGTGTCGCACATCTTGACGTATTCGTCGATCATGCCGGGCACCGCCAGCAGCCTGATCTCCCCGTGGGCCTCCGCCCGGCGGTAGAGCCGCCGGGCCATCGCCTCGTGCAGCACCGAAGGACTAAGAGGCCTCGACGGCGGGTTGACCATCGACCTGTTGTACCCGACTCGTCGCACTTATGCCAGCGGGATGACCAGCCGGAAGCACGCGCCACCGACGTGCGGAACGCAGGACAGCTGTCCGCCGTGCGCGTCCGCCAGGGCGCGGGCGATCGGTAGTCCGAGCCCGGCACCACCGTGGTCACGGCCGCGGGCGCTGTCCAAGCGCACCAGCCGGTCGAAGATGCGCTCGGCGTCCTCGGCGCGGATGCCGATCCCGGTGTCGGTGACGGTCACTTCAGCGGCCCGGTCGCGGCGCCCGACGTGGACGGTTATCTGCCCGCCGGGCGGGGTGTGGCGGCGCGCGTTGTCCAACAGGTTGGACAGGATCTGCGCCATCCGGGTCGGATCCGCCTGGACGGTCAAGCTGTCCAGGCCGGTGCGGGTCAGGTGCAGCTGCGGGGCCAGCAACGCCGCCCGGTCCAACTGGGTGTCGACGATCCCCACCAGATCGGAGTCCTTGAGCTCCAGCGGCAGCCCGGCGTCGATGTAGCTCAAGTCGAGCATGTCGGTGACCAGCCGGGTGGCCCGCCGGGCTTCGGCGAGCAGCATTGCGGCGCGGCGGTGCTGGCGGAGCACTTCGGACTCGGCTGTGTCCTGGCCTACGGACTGGCCGACATCCTGGCCGATATTGCCGGCGATCTGCTCGGCCGCCGCTTGAATGCCGGCGATCGGGGTGCGTAGTTCGTGGGCGGCGTCGGCCAGGAACCGGCGGACGGCGGCCTCGGCGCGCTGCGCCTTGTCGGCGGCACTGCGCGCGCGCTTCTCGGAATCCTCCAGTTCATCGAGCATGTCATCGAAAGCGCTTGCCGCGCGGCCGAGTTCGGTCTTCGGCCGGTCGGGGCGCAGACGCCGACCGCGGTCCCCGGTGGTGATGTCGCGGGCCAGGTCGGTGAACCGATCCAGCGGGGCGAGCATCGCCCGGCTCACCCCGGCCAGCAGGATCGCCGCGACGACCAGCGTCCCCAGCCCGGCTCCGATCATCAGGTACCGCAACCGGCGCAGCGTCTCAGCGGCTTCGGTGGTGTCGGCGACCAGGATCACCCGCCCGCCGTCGGCCAGCGGATGCACCAGCACCGTCGCCGTCTCGTCGGGTTCCAGCGGCGGGGGCGCAATTCTCGATCCGCTGGTCAAGTCGGGTTCGATCGCGGGGTCGCCGTAGCTGGCTCCGTCGGCGGTGACGACGAGTGCGCCGACGATGCCGCCGTTGAGTTGATCAGCCAACCGTTCAGCCGATATCCCCTGTGCCACCAGGTCATCGGCTCGCTCGACGGCCGCCGACAGCCGTTCATGCAGGCTGCGGTTGGCCAGCGCGGTCAAGGTGGTGTTGATCCCGAACCCCATGATCAGCATCAACAGTGCCAGCAGAGCCAGCACCGTCACCGTCAGCCGGCGCCGAAGCGACGGCGTCGCGGTGGGGGCGCTCATGAACCCTGCTGGAGTTGCAGGCGATACCCGATCCCGCGCACGGTGTGCAGTATCCGCGGTCCGTGCGCCTCGAGTTTCTGTCGCAACCCGCTGATGTGGACCTGAACCAGGTTGGGGTCGTAGGCCTCATACCCCCACACCGCGTTGAGGATCTGCGCGCTGCTGACGATCCGGCCACGCTGTTCGACAAGGTAGACCAGCACCCGCAGTTCGGTGGCGGTCAAGCCCAGCGGGGTTCCGGCGCGCGAAGCCACCCCGGCGTCGACGTCGACCATCAGGTCGCCGAACTGCACGGCTGCCGGCATCCGACCCCGCCGGCGCAGCACCGCACCGACCCGCGACACCAGTTCGGCCAGCTCGAACGGTTTGACCACATAGTCGTCGGCACCGCCGTCGAGGCCGCGCAACCGGTCGGGCAGGCCGTCGCGCGCGGTGAGCAGCACCACCCCCACCTCACCCCAGCGCAGGATCGCCTCCATCAGGGCGAAGCCGTCGCGCCCCGGCAGCATCACGTCGAGCACCACCAGGTCCGGCCGGAACCCGTCCAGCACGTCCTCCAACCCAGCGCCGTCGTGCTGGGTTTCGGTGAGATAGCCGGCGTCGGTCAGCGCCTCACTGACCATCTCGCGGATCGTTTCGGAATCCTCCACCACCAGCACCCGCGGCGTCCCCACACTGAACGGACTACCACCTCGCCGATCGGCGGACGGGGAATCGACCATGGTCCATTGATAACACCAGCGGGCCCGGATCGGGAGGCCCCACCGGCCGAGTTCCTTCAACTGCCGCGTTCTTCAGGTTCACTTCAAGTTGCCGGTCTAAGGTCGCCGTGACCGAGTACGGCCAGTGGTGCGCCCAGCAGCCCGTCCACCGACGCGAACCGGGGGAATTTCGGAGACATGATCACGCCTACTACCAACCGGACTGTCTAGCAATGGATTTCGCAATGCTACCGCCGGAGGTCAACTCGACACGGATGTACTCCGGGGCGGGCGCCGGCCCGCTGCTGGCCGCGGCCACCGCCTGGAACTCGCTCGCCGTCGAACTGAACTCAGCGGGGCTGGCCTACGACTCGATCATCGACGAGCTGTCCGGGGGCTGGGCCGGGCCCAGCGCCACCGCGATGGCTGCTGCCGCGGCGCCCTACGCCCAGTGGATGCATGCCACCGCGGCTCAAGCCGAGTACGCGGCTGCTCAGGCCAGGACCGCTGCCGCCGCCTACGACGCCGCGTTCGCGATGACCGTGCCGCCACCGATCGTCACCGCCAACCGCACCCAGCTGATGAGCCTGCTGGCCACCAACTACCTGGGGCAGAACACCGCCGCCATCGCGGCCACCGACGCGTACTACTCCGAGATGTGGGCGCAGGATGCCACCGCGATGTACGGCTACGCCAGCAGTTCCGCCGCGGCCACCCGGCTCACCCCGTTCACCCTGCCACCGCGCACCACCAACTCCGCCGGGGCGGCGAACCAGGCTGGCACCGCCGGCCAGGCGGCAGCCTCTGCGGCCGGCAACCGAGCCGACACCGCGGTCTCCGCGATCAGCCAGGCCCTGCAGGGCCTCACCACACCGGGCAGCGCGGCGGCGACCGCGCCGAATACGGCGCTGTTCAATTCGATCGGATCCGCGGCGGCGCTGGAGCCCGGTCTGGCGGCGTCCTACGCGGCGCTGGCTGCCAGTCTGTTCGGCACCTTCGTCATCGACTCGGCCGGCACCTTCGGCGTCGACGTGGCCGGCACCTTCGGCATCGACCTGATCGGCGTCGCCGAAATCGAGGCCGAACTACTGCCCGAGATGGCGCTGGCCAGTGCGATGTCCCCGGTGAGCGCCGGGATGGGTGAAGCGGCCACACTCAGCGGCTTGTTGGTGCCGCAGACCTGGGCCACCGCGACCCCGACGGTAATCCAGCAGATCAGCGGTGCATTGCCCACCTCCGCCGCAGCGGCCATTCCCGCAGTGGCGGCGGGCGCCACCGCGCTGCCGTTGGCCGCGATGGCCGCCGCCGGTCTGGCCGGCCGGGCCAC
>JBDTEP010000179.1:0-20344 GCA_039922455.1 Mycobacterium sp.
GAAAGCAGAAAGTCGGAGGGCGTAAAACGCCCTCCGACCTGCTGGGTGACTGACGGGACTCGAACCCGCGACAGCCAGGATCACAACCTGGTGCTCTACCAACTGAACTACAGCCACCATTGCCGTCGGCTGAGCAAGCTCGCCAGCGGCACGTCGATACTAGCCGCTGGGGCGCTCGGCAGCCGAATCCATTACCCCGGGCGCGTCCCGAGGTGGTCCCAGCTCCCCGGCGACGGCGGCGATATCGCTGGTAGACGGCCCGGGAGGGGTCACGAACGCGGTGCCTCGGTAGAACTTCAGCTCCCGGATGGACTCATGGATGTCGGCGAGCGCGCGGTGCGCCAGTCCCTTCTCCGGCTGGCCGAAGTAGATCCGCGGATACCAGCGCCGGCACAACTCCTTGATCGAGCTGACGTCGATCATCCGGTAGTGCAGGTAGTCGTTGAGCGCGGTCATGTCGCGGGTCAGGAAGCCGCGGTCGGTGCCGATCGAGTTGCCCGCCAGCGGCGCGGTCTTCGGTTGCTTGACGTGGGTTCTGATGTAGTCGAGCACCATCTGCTCAGCGGTGGCGACGTCGATGGTCGACGCTCTGACCTCTTCGATCAGTCCGGATCGGGTGTGCATCTTGGTCACGACGTCGCTCATGGCGTCCAGCGCGGCGTCATCGGCGTGGATCACCACGTCGATGCCGTCGCCGAGGATGTTCAGCTCACCGTCGGTGACCAGGGCGGCGATTTCGATCAACTTGTCCGAACCCAGATCCAGACCCGTCATCTCGCAGTCGATCCAGACCAGTTCGTCTCGTGCAGCGCTCACAGTGTGCCCACGTTAGCCGCTCACCGCCCCGTAGCCGCATTGCGGTACGGACCGGGCCAAGTAATGTCGTGGCCTGTGAGTCCAGAATCCACCGGGAGCCCCGCACAGCAGATCGCGGCCGGCTACACCTCCGACGGCCAGGCCCTCGAACTGGGCACGGTAGTCGTCGACGGCACCGCCGACCCGTCTGCGCAGGTCCGCATCCCACTGGCCACGATCAACCGCCACGGACTGGTTGCCGGCGCCACCGGGACGGGCAAAACTAAGACATTGCAGGTCATCGCCGAGCAGCTGTCCGCGGCTGGCGTCCCGGTACTGATGGCCGACGTCAAGGGCGACCTGTCCGGGCTGTCCCGGGCCGGGGACGCCGGCGACAAAATCACCCAGCGTGCCACCGACACCGGCGACGACTGGGCGGCGACGGCGTTTCCGGTTGAGTTCCTGTCGCTGGGTACCGGCGGCCTCGGCGTGCCGGTGCGGGCCACCATCTCCAGCTTCGGCCCAGTCCTGCTGTCGAAGGTGTTGGGTCTCAACGCCACGCAGGAGTCGACGCTCGGGTTGATCTTCCACTGGGCCGACCAGAACGGCTACCTGCTGCTGGACTTGAAGGATCTGCGTTCGGTCATCACCCACCTGACCAGTGATGCAGGAAAGCCCGAACTGAAAAACCTGGGCGGGGTCTCCGCGCCGACGGCCGGGGTAATCCTGCGTGCCCTGGTCAACCTCGAGGCCGAAGGCGGCGACACCTTCTTCGGCGAGCCGGAACTCAAGCCTGAAGACCTGCTGCGCACCGATGAGCAGGGCCGCGGCGTGATCTCACTGCTGGAGCTGGGGGATCAGGCCACCCGCCCGGTGTTGTTCTCCACCTTCTTGATGTGGGTGCTCGCGGATCTGTTCACGCTGCTGCCCGAGGTCGGCGACATCGATAAACCGAAGCTGGTGTTCTTTTTCGACGAGGCGCACCTGCTGTTCACCGACGCTTCCAAAGCCTTCCTGCAGCAGGTCGAGCAGACCGTCAAACTGATCCGTTCCAAGGGTGTCGGCGTGTTCTTCTGCACGCAACTGCCCACCGATGTGCCTAACGCGGTGCTGTCCCAGCTGGGTGCACGGGTCCAGCATGCGCTGCGTGCCTTCACCCCCGACGACCAGAAGGCGCTCAGCAAAACGGTGCGCACGTACCCGAAAACCGATGTCTACGACATGGAGTCGGCGCTGACGTCGCTGGGGATCGGCGAAGCCATCGTCACCGTCCTCTCGGAGAAGGGGGCGCCGACGCCGGTTGCGTGGACCCGGTTGCGGGCCCCGCGGTCGCTGATGGGGACCGTCGGCGAAGACGCGATCCGCGCGGCATCCCAGGCGAGTCCGCTGCAGGCTGCCTACGGCGTGACTATCGATCGGGAATCGGCTTACGAAATACTGTCCGCGAAACTGGCAGCCGGGCAGGGCAGCCGACCCCCGGATGGTGATGGCGGCGTGGCGTCGGCAGCGGAGCGGCTGCACTGGTGGCAGCGTTTCGGGCGCTGGCTCACGCACTTCCTCTCCACCCGGGAGGGCAAGAGAGTGGTAACCGCGGTCACCACAGTGGTAGTCGGCCGAATCTCCCGCGGCGCGATGGGCACCGGTCGGCGCCGACGTTAGAGCCAGACCGGGCTATCCGCCGCCGAGCTTCTTGTAGACCGCGCCCACGATCGGTGTGACGATGGCACGCGGCGCATACCCGCTGGCCATTGACATGGCCTTGGAAGTGATCCCGGGTACGACGCGCATCTTGTTGCGCGCCAACGCATCAAGTGACAACTTGGCGGTGTGCTGCGTCGAGATCCACAGAAACTCCGGGATCAGCCTGTCGACCAGCGAGGCTTCGCCTGCATCGGGCATCTCGGCGCGCACCGGCCCCGGCGCGAGCACCGTCACGTGCACTCCGGATTTGAGCAGTTCACCGCGTAGCGATTCGCTGAAGGTATTCGCAAAGGCCTTGGTGGCGGCATAGGTGGCGTTGTTGGGAATCGGTGAGTTACCGGCCGCCGAACCGGAGATCAGGATTCCGCCGGCGCGCCGCTCCAGCATGCCCGGCAGCACTGCCAACACCAGGTCGTGCACGGCCACCGCGTTCAGCTGTACCTGGGCCTTCTCCGCGGCCGGGTCCAGACCGGAGATCGGCCCGAACGTCGCGGTGCCGGCATTGGCGCACAGCACGGAGATCTCCCGCTCGGTCAGTTCGGCGCAGAACTTATCGCGGGCCGGCGGATCGGCGAGGTCGACCGCCCGCACTTCCACGGCGACCCGGTATTGGTCGCGCAGCCGCGCAGCGACGTCGTTGAGCACGTCCTCGCGGCGGGCGGTGATGATCAGGGCGTGGCCGCGGGCGGCCAACTCGGTGGCCAGCGCCTCGCCGATCCCCTGGGACGCTCCGGTGACGACGGCTCGGGCGTCAGGGCTGGGGGCGGGCACTGGCATGGGGCAATCGTAGAGTGCCAGGCATGGGTGCCCCGGGGGTGGTCAAAGCCGCGCGATCCCGGATCGTGGCGTGGGCGTTGTGGGACACCGGTGCGGCGGGCGTGAGCGCGATCGTGGTGACGTTCGTGTTCTCGGTCTATCTGACCAGCAACGTCGGTCGAGACCTGCCGGGCGCGGTGTCGCCGGCCAGCTGGCTGGGCCGCACCCTGGCGATCTCCGGTCTGACCGTGGCAGCGTTGGCGCCGCTGATCGGAGTGTGGGTGGCCGCACCGCATCGGCGCCGGGTGACGCTGGCGGTCCTGACCGGCATTGCGGTGGTGTTGACCGCATCGATGAGCCTGATCGGTAATACTCCCGGCTATCTGGCACCGGGGCTGTTGCTGCTGGCGCTGACCGCCGCGTGCGGTGATCTGGCCAGCGTCCCCTACAACGCCATGCTGCGGCAGTTGTCGACGCCGCAGAACTCCGGCCGGATCTCCGGTTTCGGCTGGGCGGCCGGCTATGCCGGCAGCGTGGTGCTGCTGCTCTTGGTCTATCTGGGCTTCATCTCCGGCACCGGCCCGAACCGGGGGCTGCTGGGGCTGCCCACCGAGGGCGGGCAGAACGTCCGGGCTGCGATGCTGCTGGCCGCCGCGTGGTTGGCGGTGTTCGCGTTGCCCTTGCTGTTCACCGCGCACCGGTTCGCGGGCGTCGAAGAGGCACCGGCGCCGCGACTCGGCCTGCTCGGCGGCTACCGCCAGATCTGGACAGACATCTCCGCGGAATGGCACCGGGACCGCAACCTCGTCTTCTACCTGATAGCCAGCGCGATCTTCCGGGATGGGCTGGCCGGGGTGTTCGCGTTCGGGGCAGTGCTCGGTGTCAGCGTCTACGGCATCTCGACCGGTGACGTGCTGATCTTCGGGGTGGCCGCCAGCGTGGTGGCCGCGGTCGGTGCGATCGCCGGTGGCCTGCTCGACGACCTGATCGGATCCAAGACGGTGATCGTCGGGTCGCTGGTCGCGATGGTGACCGCCGGCATCACGATGATGATGCTGTCCGGGCCGGGGGCGTTCTGGGCCTGCGGCCTGCTGCTGAGCCTGTTCATCGGGCCGACCCAGTCCTCGGCGCGCACTATGTTGCTGCAAATGGCGCAGGAAGGCAGGGAGGGGTTTGAAGGGGTGGCCTTCGGTCTGTACACCATGACCGGCCGGGCCGTGTCATTCCTGGCGCCGTGGCTGTTCTCGGTCTTCGTCGACGTCTTTCACACCGACCGGGCCGGTATGGGCGGGTTGTGCACGGTGCTGGTGCTCGGCTTGCTGGCGATGCTGGCGGTGCGAGTGCCGGGGCGTGTGGTGAATTCTTAGCCGGCTGCCGCGCAGACCGTCAGGATATTTCCGGTGCGCTCGCGCACCTGGGTGCCGTCCACCGACACCGAGCAGGTGATCTGCTCGCCGAAGTTCACCACTGTGACCGCCGCCGCGGTCGAGGCGGGTGGTGTCAGGGTGACCTGCTTGCTCCACGGCAGGGTCACATTGAATTCGGTCTGCAGCACTCCGCCGGTGTCGAGGTAGGCGATGCTGAGCACCCGGCTCGTCCCGGTGACCCGGTAGACGATGGTCTTGGGAACGCCGGAGGTGGTCGACGTTGTCGGCGGCGCGGCCGGTGTGGTGCTGGGGGTCGGTGACCGCGACGGTGGTGGCGTGGTGGTCGGGGTGCGCTTGGGAATCGGCGTGCTCGGGGCAGTTGGCAGGGGCAAAACCGGCGTAACGGTAGCCGAATTCCTCTGCGAACCATTGGTGATGACCAGTGCGATCACCATGCCGACCACCAACAGCACCGCGGCCCCGGCCACCAGCCAGAGCCAGTTGGGGAACCGCGGCGGTTCCGGGGGTCTGTCCGCTCCGTCGCCGGCCGGTCCACCGGCTGGGGACTGGGTCGGCTCCCAATGTTGCCGCGGCAGTTGGGTGGTCGGGTTCGGGGTAGGCGGGTAGCCCGCCGGGTACCTCGGAACTTGGCCGGCGTAGGCCGGATCAACCTGTGGCGGAATGCTGAAGGTTGACGGCTCGGTCATCCCGTTGTCCTGCCAGGGCTGATCGGAACCCTCCGGTCGATGCGGATCGGTCATGCCCACCTCATGGATTGCAGGGTACCTGCGTCGGGCCGTTCACGACGGTGACGTCGGTCAGCCCGGTCAATCGCCGGCGGCGCACAGCGCACTGATCGTCATTGCCCGCAATACTGCTCGCGAGCGTTCCGGGGCGGTTGACTTGGCGCCCGCGGGCTTGATGCTGTGCGGAGTGGAGTTCAACAGGCCGAATGCCGCGTGGGCCATCAACCGGGCGTCGGCTTCGGCCAGTCCGGCGTGCAGCGCACGCAACACCGCCACCCAGACTTCGACGTACTGGCGCTGGGCGCTGCGCACCTGACGCTGCGCCCCGGCCGGCAGATGCGCCAGATCGCGGTCTTGAATCCGGATCAGGTCCGGCTCGCCCAGAGCGAAATCGAGATGAAAATCGACCAAGCCGTCGAGCACTTCCTTCGGCCTCGGTCTGCCCGCTTCGACTTCGCGAGCCCCGGCGAGCAGCCGGGTGCTGATACCGACCAGCAATTCGACCAGTAGTGCTTCCTTATTGGGGAAGTGCCGATAGATGGCGGGGCCGCTGACGCCCGCGGCCGCACCGATGTCCTCCAGCCGCACCGCCAGAAAGCCCCGCTGCGCGAAGAGTCGCTCGGCGGCTGCAAGCAGTTGGGTGCGTCGGTCGGACTTCAGTCGGCTGCGCCGGCTGGCCGGTTCGTCGCCGTCGGCCGGAACGGACGCCGCCATCGCGCCTCCGCTCGTCGTGGACAGCTGAGTTAACGGTCACTAACGTAGCACGCACCGGTCGAGGCCGACCCGGCCTCGGGCGGCACCGGTGGAGGCCTGATGGCAGCGGTGGGACTCACGGCACGTGGCGATTTGTCCTACGCCCGCGGGGAGGCCCAACCCGCTCTGTTGGACACGACGATCGGCGCCGATCTGGCCGCTACCGCGGCCGCACACCCGGATCGTGATGCGTTGATTGATCTTCCGTCGCAACGGCGCTGGAATTATGCCGAGCTGTCGCACGATGTGCGTCGGCTGGCGACGGGCCTGCTGGCGGCGGGCATCACGGTGGGGGATCGGGTGGGCATCTGGGCGCCCAACTGCGCCGAATGGGTGCTGACGCAGTACGCCACCGCTGAGATCGGCGCGGTTCTGGTCAACATCAATCCTGCCTACCGTTCCCACGAACTGGCATACGCGCTCAAACAATCCGCGGTCGCGATGGTCATCTCGGCATCGAGTTTCAAGACGTCCGACTACGCCGCCCTGCTGCGGGAGGTAGCCCCGGGGTGCCCGGATCTGCGCGAGGTGGTGTTCATCGACAGCGGGCGGTGGCATGAGTTGGCCGGCACCCCGGTCGATTCGGCTGCCCTGACGCGGGTGGTCGCGACGTTGCGCCCCTACGATCCGATCAATATCCAATACACTTCGGGCACAACGGGTTCCCCGAAGGGTGCGACACTGAGTCACCACAACATCCTCAACAACGGCTACCTGGTCGGCGAGCTGCTGCACTACACCGAAAAGGACCGGGTCTGCCTACCGGTGCCCTTCTATCACTGCTTCGGGATGGTGATGGGCAACCTGGCGGCCACCAGCCATGGCGCGGCCATCGTGATCCCGGCGCCGGGCTTCGATCCGGCGGCCGCGTTGCGCGCCGTGCAGGATGAGGCTTGCACCAGCCTCTACGGAGTGCCCACCATGTTCATCGCCGAACTCGGGCTGGCCGACTTCGCCGGGTATGACCTCACCAGTCTGCGCACCGGGATCATGGCGGGCTCACCCTGCCCGGCGGAGGTGATGCGTCGGGTGATCGACGACATGCACATGGCTGAAGTCGCGATCTGCTACGGCATGACCGAGACCTCTCCGGTGTCGACCCAGACCCGCGGTGACGATTCGCTGGCCCAGCGTGTCGAAACGGTCGGTCGGGTGGGTCCGCACCTGGAGATCAAGATGTCCGACCCCGGCACGGGCGAGACGGTGCCGCGTGGGCAGGTCGGCGAATTCTGTACTCGCGGTTACTCGGTGATGGCCGGGTACTGGAACGACCCGGAGAATACCGGTGCGGCCATCGACGCGGACGGCTGGATGCACAGCGGTGATCTGGCCGCCATGGACGCCGATGGGTACGTGCGAATCACCGGGCGGATCAAGGACATGGTGATCCGCGGCGGCGAGAACATCTACCCGCGTGAGATCGAGGAATTCCTGCACACCCATCCCGACATCATCGACGCCCAGGTCATCGGTGTTCCCGACGACACCTACGGCGAGGAACTGATGGCCATGGTGATGGTGCGTGACGGGGCGCCGCAGCTGACCTTCGAGCGGCTGCGAGAGTTCTGCACCGGCCGACTGGCCCACTTCAAGATTCCGCGATACCTGCGGATCGTTGACGAGTTCCCGATGACCGTCACCGGCAAGATCCGCAAGAACGAGCTGCGCAAGAGGGCAATCGACCAGCTGGGAGATGGGTAACGTGCTATTCTCGGTGTCAGTTAATTGACATTAACTGAAATCGAGGAGGCCTGGGTGACGTTGAACAAGGTCGTGGCGACGGCAGCCGAGGCTGTGGCCGACGTGACTGACGGTGCGTCGCTGGCGGTGGGCGGCTTCGGCCTCTGCGGCATACCCGAGGTATTGATCGCCGCACTGCTGGAGCGTGGTGTCACCGATCTGGAGACCGTCTCGAACAACTGCGGGGTCGACGGAATCGGGTTGGGAGTGCTGTTGGAAAACAATCGGATTCGGCGCACGATTAGCTCCTACGTGGGCGAGAACAAGGAATTTGCCCGGCAGTTTCTATCCGGCGAGCTCGAGGTGGAGCTAACGCCGCAGGGCACCCTGGCCGAGCGGTTGCGTGCGGGTGGCGCCGGGATTCCGGCGTTCTACACACCCACCGGGGTGGGGACCCAGGTCGCCGACGGTGGCCTGCCGTGGCGCTACGACGGTGCGGGCGGCGTCGCAGTGGCCTCGCCACCAAAAGAGACCCGCGAATTCGACGGCCGAACTTATGTGTTGGAACGTGCGATCCGCACTGATTTCGCGCTGGTGCACGCCTGGAAGGGCGACCGGCACGGCAACCTCGTCTACCGCGAGGCTGCCGGCAACTTCAACCCGGACTGCGCGACCGCGGGTCGCATCACGATCGCCCAGGTCGAGCAGCTGGTCGAGCCCGGCGAGATCGAACCGGCGCAGGTGCACACTCCGGGTATTCACGTGCACCGCGTGGTGCACGTGCCCGACCCGGTGAAACGGATCGAACGGGAGACGGTGCGGCAGTCATGACTCTGACAAGAGACGAGCTGGCCGCGCGGGTGGCCGCCGAACTACGCGACGGACAATACGTCAACCTCGGGATCGGCCTGCCCACCTTGATCCCCAACCACATTCCTGACGGCGTCACCGTCGTCCTGCACTCGGAGAACGGGATCCTCGGCGTCGGACCGTACCCACACCGTGATGATCTCGACGCCGATCTGATCAACGCCGGCAAAGAGACCGTCACCACGCTGCCCGGTGCGTCGTTCTTCTCGTCCTCGACGTCGTTCGGCATCATCCGCGGCGGGCACCTTGACGTGGCGGTCCTTGGGGCCATGCAGGTTTCAGCGGCCGGCGACCTGGCCAACTGGATGATCCCCGGCAAGATGATCAAGGGCATGGGCGGGGCAATGGACTTGGTGCACGGGGCCCGGCGGGTGATCGTGATGATGGAACACGCCGCCAAAGACGGCAGCGCCAAGATCGTCGAGCACTGCACCCTGCCGCTGACCGGTGCTCGTTGCGTCGACCGCATCATCACCGACCTGGCCGTCATCGACGTCGGCGCAGACGGCCTGCATTTGATCGAGACCGCGCCGGGTGTCTCCGTCGACGAAGTCGTCGCGAAAACCGATGCCCCGATGAATCGCTCGAAGGTGTCATGACAGCCGCCGCACCGACATTCGCTGACGAACACCGGCGTTTGATCGCAGAGCTCAACACCAAACTGGCGACTGCGGCCCTCGGCGGCAGTGAGCGCTCCCGGCAGCGGCACGTCGCCCGGGGAAAGCTGCTGCCGCGCGACCGGGTGGACCGACTGCTCGACCCGGGCAGCCCATTTCTTGAGTTGTCGCCGCTGGCCGCCGACGGGATGTACGACGACGAGTGCCCCGGGGCCGGGATCATCACCGGGATCGGGCGGGTGTCCGGGCGGGAATGCGTGATCGTCACCAACGACGCCACCGTCAAAGGCGGTACCTACTATCCGATCACGGTCAAGAAACATCTGCGCGCACAGGAAGTCGCACTGCAGAACCGGCTGCCGTGCATCTACCTGGTGGACTCCGGGGGCGCATTCCTGCCCCGCCAGGACGAGGTATTCCCGGACCGCGAGCACTTCGGTCGGATCTTCTACAACCAGGCCACGATGAGCGCCGAGGGAATTCCGCAGGTGGCCGCGGTGCTCGGTTCCTGCACCGCTGGTGGAGCCTATGTGCCGGCGATGAGCGATGAAGCGGTTATCGTGCGTGAGCAGGGCACGATCTTCCTCGGCGGTCCGCCACTGGTGAAGGCTGCCACCGGCGAGATCGTCACCGCCGAGGAGCTGGGCGGCGGCGATCTGCACTCCCGGGTCTCCGGGGTCACCGACTACCTGGCCGACGACGACGAACACGCGCTGCGCATCGTGCGGCAGATCGCGGCGACCTTCGGCCCGCAGGCGCAAAGCCCCTGGCCGATAACGGACAGCGTTGAGCCCAAACATCGGCAGAGCGAGCTCTACGACGTGGTTGCGCCGGACCCGCGGGTGCCTTACGACGTCCGCCAGGTGATCGTGCGGTTGGTCGACGGCAGTGAATTCAGCGAGTTCAAGGCCGAATACGGCAAGACCCTGGTGACCGGTTTCGCGCGTATCCACGGCCACCCGGTGGGGATCATCGCCAACAACGGGGTGCTGTTCGGTGAATCAGCGCTCAAGGGCGCACATTTCATCGAGCTGTGCGACAAGCGGTCAATCCCGCTGCTCTTCTTGCAGAACATCGCCGGGTTCATGGTCGGTCGGGACTACGAGGCCGGCGGTATCGCCAAGCACGGCGCGAAGATGGTCACCGCGGTGGCCTGCGCCCGGGTCCCCAAGCTCACCGTAGTGATCGGCGGCTCCTACGGGGCGGGCAACTATTCCATGTGTGGGCGGGCGTATTCGCCGCGATTCCTGTGGATGTGGCCTAATGCGCGGATTTCGGTGATGGGCGGCGAGCAGGCCGCCTCGGTGTTGGCGACCGTGCGCGGTGATCAACTCGATGCCTCGGGTAAACCGTGGTCGGCTGACGACGAGGAGTCGTTCAAGGCGCCGATCCGTGAACAGTATGAGGCCCAGGGCAATCCGTACTATTCGACCGCGCGGCTGTGGGACGACGGCATCATCGACCCTGCCGACACCAGAACCGTGCTCGGGCTTGCGCTTTCGGTTTGCGCGAATGCGCCGCTGGACCCGGTTTCCTACGGCGTATTCCGGATGTGAGTCAGATGTTTAACACAGTGCTGGTAGCCAACCGCGGCGAGATAGCCGTGCGGGTGATTCGCACCTTGCGACGGCTGGGTATTCGTTCGGTGGCGGTCTACAGCGATGCCGACGCCGATGCCCGGCACGTAGCGGAAGCCGACACCGCGATGCGGCTCGGTTCTGCCCCGGCGGCGGACAGCTACCTGGTGATCGCAAAAGTCCTCGCCGCCGCGGCGGCCACCGGGGCCGAAGCGATCCACCCGGGTTACGGGTTCTTGTCCGAGAACGCCGAATTCGCGGCGGCCTGCCAGCGGGCGGGTGTGGTGTTCGTCGGCCCTTCGGCGCGGGCCATCGAGGTGATGGGTGACAAGATCACCGCCAAGACCACCGTGTCCACCTTCGAAGTGCCGACGGTGCCGGGGGTGGCCCGGCCCGGCTTGACCGACGATGAACTGGAAGCAGCCGCGGGCGAGATCGGTTACCCGGTACTGATCAAGCCGTCGGCCGGCGGCGGCGGCAAGGGCATGCACCTGGTGCACGAACCGGCCCAGCTGCGCCCGGCGCTGGTTACCGCGCGTCGCGAAGCGGCATCGGCGTTCGGCAACGACACCCTGTTTTTGGAGCGCTTTGTGTTGCGTCCCAGACATATCGAGGTTCAGGTGTTGGGCGATAACCAGGGCAACGTGGTGCATCTCGGTGAGCGGGAATGCAGCCTGCAACGCCGTCATCAGAAGGTTATCGAAGAGGCGCCGTCAGCACTGCTGGATCCTGCTACCAGGGCCAGAATCGGCGAAGCGGCCTGCAACACCGCCCGCAGTGTCAATTACGCGGGCGCCGGGACAGTGGAGTTCATCGTCTCGGCCGACCAACCGGACGAGTTTTTCTTCATGGAGATGAACACCCGGCTGCAGGTGGAACACCCGGTCACCGAAGCGATAACCGGGCTGGACCTGGTGGAGTGGCAGCTTCGGGTGGCGGCCGGGGAGAAGCTCCCGTTCACCCAAGAAGGCATCACCTTGACCGGGCACGCCATCGAGGCCCGGGTCTACGCCGAGGACCCGGCGCGTGGATTTCTACCCACCGGCGGGCGGGTGCTCGCCCTGCATGAACCCACCGGCCCCGGAGTGCGGGTGGATTCGTCGCTGCGTCCCGGCACGGTGGTCGGGGGTGATTACGACCCGATGCTGAGCAAGGTGATCGCGCACGGCGCCGACCGGGCGGAGGCGCTGGCACGACTGGACCAGGCGCTGGCCGACACTGCGGTGTTGGGGGTACAGACCAATATCGAGTTCCTGCGGTTCCTGCTGGCCGACGAGCGGGTGGTCGCCGGCGACCTGGACACCGAATTGCTGGATGCCCGGCTGGCGGACTTCGCACCGCTGCCCGCGCCCGACGACGTGCTCGCCGCCGGCGGGCTGTACCGGCAGTGGGCCTTGGCGCACCAAGCCCGTCATGGCGGCCACAACCCGTGGGCAGTGCCGAGTGGCTGGCGCGTCGGTGAGGCTGCGCCGGTACGCACCGAGCTGCGCACCCCGTTGCGCTCCGAGACGGTGTCGGTGTGGGGGCTGCCCGGATCTGCTCGGGTTCAGGTTGGTGACAGTGAAATCCACTGCGCAACTGCACAGTTGAACCGTGGTGAGTTGATCGTAACGCTGGATGGCCGGCGTCGACGTTATTCGGCTGTCGAGGCTGATCGGCACTTGTGGATCACCGACGAGCGGGGCACATGGCATCTTCGGGAGGCCGAGGCGGTAAGGGTGCTCCGGGGGTCGGGACCGCGGCGGGCGGAGATCGTCAGCCCGATGCCCGGCAGCGTCATCGCTGTCGTCGCCGACTCGGAATCCCATGTCGAAGAAGGCGCCCCGGTGCTGGTCGTCGAGGCGATGAAGATGGAACACACGCTGACCGCTCCGACCGCCGGCCGGGTGGAGGTATTGGTGTCGGTGGGTGACCAGGTGACACTCGATCAGGTGCTGGCCCGGGTGATTCCCGACCAACCCGATCCAGAACCGAGTAAGGACGAAAAGCGATGACGACGACGATCACGGCAGGAACGCTGCCCAGCCAGTATCAGGACCTGCGCGACACGGTGGCCGACTTCGCGCGCACGGTGGTGGCCCCGGTGGCGGCCAAACACGATGAGGAGCACAGCTTCCCGTACGAGGTCATCGCCAAGATGGGGGAGATGGGCCTGTTCGGACTGCCGTTCCCCGAAGAGTACGGCGGCATGGGCGGCGACTACTTCGCGCTGGCACTCGCGTTGGAGGAGCTCGGCAAGGTCGACCAGTCCGTGGCGATCACCCTGGAGGCCGGGGTGGGCCTGGGCGCGATGCCGATCTACCGATTCGGCACCGAAGAGCAGAAGCAGACCTGGCTGCCGGAGCTGGTCGCAGGCCGGGCACTGGCCGGTTTCGGCTTGACCGAGCCGGGCGCGGGCTCGGATGCCGGCGGTACCCGCACCACCGCCCGGTTGGAGAACGGTGAATGGGTCATCAACGGCACCAAGCAGTTCATCTCCAATTCCGGCACCGACATCACGTCGCTGGTCACCGTCACCGCCGTCACCGGAACCCGGCCCGATGGCAGGAAGGAGATCTCGACGATCATCGTCCCTGCCGACACGGCGGGTTTCACCGTGGAACCGGCGTACAACAAGGTGGGCTGGAACGCCTCGGACACCCACCCGCTCACCTTTGCCGACGCCCGCGTTCCGCAGAGCAATCTGCTGGGCGGACAAGGTCGGGGTTACGCGAACTTCCTGTCCATCCTCGATGAGGGCCGCATCGCGATCGCCGCCGTGGCCACCGGCGCGGCGCAGGGCTGCGTCGACGAAAGCGTCAAGTACGCCCGTGATCGGGAGTCGTTCGGAAAGCCGATCGCGTCATATCAGGCGATCAGCTTCAAGATCGCCCGAATGGAGGCCCGTGCCCACGTGGCCCGCACCGCCTATTATGACGCTGCCGCGAAGATGCTGGCGGGCAAGCCATTCAAGAAGGAAGCAGCGATCGCCAAGATGATCTCCTCGGAAGCGGCGATGGACAATGCCCGCGACGCCACCCAGATTCACGGCGGCTACGGGTTCATCAACGAATACCCGGTGGCCCGCCATTACCGGGACAGCAAGATTCTGGAGATCGGCGAGGGCACTACCGAAGTGCAGCTGATGCTGATCGCGCGATCGCTGGGGCTGTCATGAGCGCCGATCGGAGCGGTAATGACCCAAAAGCAGTGGTGCAGCGCGGGCTGTGGTTCGAGGAGTACGAGCTCGACACCATCTACCTACACCGGCCCGGGCGCACCGTCACCGAAGCCGACAACGTGCTGTTCACCACACTGACCATGAATACCCAGTCGCTGCACCTCGATGCGGCCTGGGCGGCGGAGCAACCGGGGTTTCGTGGTGAGCGACTGGTGAATTCGATGTTCACCCTCTCCACGCTCGTCGGCCTGTCGGTGGCCCAACTAACGCTGGGCACCATCGTCGCCAACCTGGGTTTCTCGGAGGTGTCGTTTCCCAAGCCGGTGTTCCACGGCGACACCCTCTATGCCGAGACGGTCTGCACCGACAAGCGCGAGTCGAAGAGCCGGCCGGGGGAGGGCATCGTGACCCTGGAGCACATCGGGCGTAACCAGCACGGGGACGTGGTGGCCCGCGCGGTGCGCACCACCCTGGTGCGTAAGCGGCCGACGGAGGGGCAGCGATGAATACCGGGCCGGCCTGGCTGTTCTGTCCGGCGGATCGCCCGGAGCGGTTCACCAAAGCCGCTGCGGTGGCAGACGTGGTGATCCTCGACCTGGAGGACGGGGTGACGGCCGCGGATCGTCCGGCTGCCCGAGAGGCGTTGCAGCAGAACCCGCTTGACCCGCAACGGACCGTGGTAAGGGTCAATCCGTCCGGCACCGAGGACCAGGCCCTCGATCTGGCAGCGCTGGCGGGCACCTCCTACACCACGGTGATGCTGGCCAAAACCGAATCGGCGGCCCAGGTGGCCGCACTGGCACCGCTTGCGGTGATCGCGCTGGTGGAGACCCCGCGCGGGGTGGTGTTCGCCGCCGAGATCGCCGCCGCGGAGGTCTGCGTGGCGATGATGTGGGGCGCCGAGGATCTGGTCGCCGGGCTCGGCGGCGGCTCCAGTCGGCGGGCGGACGGCGGATACCGTGACGTGGCTCGGCACGCCCGGTCGACGGTGCTGCTGGCGGCATCGGCGTTCGGCCGGGCCGCCCTGGACTCGGTGTACTTGGACATCGGTGATCTCGACGGCCTGCGAGCCGAAGCACTCGATGGGGCGGCGGTCGGATTCGCTGCGACCGTGTGCATTCACCCGACCCAGGTTGCGGTGGTGCACGATGCGTACCGTCCGGCGGAGGAACGAGTGGATTGGGCGCGACGGGTGCTTGCAGCGGCGCGGACCGAGCGCGGGGTGTTCGCCTTCGAAGGCCAGATGGTGGACTCCCCGGTGCTGAGGCACGCCGAGGCGATCCTGCGGCGCGCGGTCTAGGGCTTAGATAGGCGTCACAGCCCATGCGCATCACTGAGATCATCGAAACATCGGTACCGATGCGCGGGGAGATCGCGAACGCGGTGGTGGATTTCTCTCGGCACACCGTCTCGTTGGTCGCGGTGGTCAGCGATCGGATGCGGAACGGGAAACCGGTGACCGGTGTCGCGTTCAACTCGATCGGACGGTTCGCCCAGGGCGGCATCCTGCGCGACCGGATGATTCCGCGGGTGCTCGAGGAACCCCCGGAGTCGCTGCTCGACGACGCCGGCCGGATCGATCCCGCGCGAGTGCTGGGCCGTGCGCTCGCCGACGAGAAGCCCGGCGGCCACGGTGACCGGGCCGGTGCGGCGGCCGCACTGGAACTGGCGTGCTGGGACCTCAACGCCAAACTCGCCGACGAACCCGCCCACCGCATCATTGCCCGGCACTTCAGCCGCGACACCGCTGCCACCGCGGTGCCGGTGTACGCCGCCGGTGGCTATTACTACCCCGGTGACGGTCTGGAGAGGCTCCGCGCCGAGATGCGCGGTTACCTCGACCTGGGATACGACGCGGTCAAAATGAAGATCGGCGGAGCGGCGATGCGGGCGGATCTGGACCGCGTCGAGGCGGTGATCGACATTGTCGGCAGCGGCGGCCGGGTTGCCGTCGACGCGAACGGCCGGTTCGATGCCGCCGCGGCCGGCGACTGGGCGCAGGCGCTGGGTTCCTACGGCCTGCGCTGGTACGAGGAGCCGGGCGATCCGCTCGACTTCGAGTTGAATGCCCGAGTTATCGCCGGCTACGGCGGTGCGGTCGCCACCGGCGAGAACCTGTTCTCGGTGCCTGACGTGACCAACCTGGTCCGCTACGGCGGCATGCGCCCGGGCCGCGACATCTTCCAGATGGATGCCGGACTGAGCTACGGGTTGACCGAATACGCCCGCATGCTCGAGGTGCTCGAGGCGCACGGCTTCGATCGCCGGTGCGCCTTTCCGCACGGCGGCCACCTGATCAACCTGCACATCGTGGTCGGATTGGGCTTGGGTGGCTGCGAGTCCTACCCCGGCGTGTTCGCGCCGTTCGGCGGCTACTCCGCCGGTTGCGTGCTGTCAGACGGCACCATCACACCCACCGACGCCCCGGGATTCGGACTGGAGGAAAAATCCGACCTGGCCGCGGTGATCGCCGAGCTGGTGGGATGAGCAGATGAGGATTGCGGTCGTCGGGTGCGGCGCGATGGGGTCGATCTATGCCGCCAAATTGGCCGCGGCCGGCAACGACGTATTGGCTATCGACCGGTCGCGTGCGCACGTCGAAGCCATCGCTGCGCACGGCCTGCGGATCAGCGGGCCCCAGCCCGACCAGGCGGTGACGATCCGGGCGGCCACCGCCGCACCGGCCGAGCCGATGGACCTGGTGGTGCTGGCGGTCAAAGCCGCCGACGTGGCCACCGGGGCCGCTCAAGCCCTGCCGCTGCTCGGCGAGCACACGCCGGTGCTGACCATCCAGAACGGATTGGGATCGGCCGACGTCGTCGCCGGCATCGTCGGCGAAGCGCGCGTGGCGGTGGGAATCGCCAGCGGATTCGGCGCCTCGCGGCCTGCGCCCGGGCACGTCCATCACAACGCGATGCGGGCCGTGCGGTTCGGCGCATATGCGGCGCTGCCGTTTTCGGCGGTCGAGGCGATCGCCCGGGTGTGGGCTGACGCGGGTTTCGATGCGGGCGCCGTCGCCGACATCGCCGTGATGCAGTGGGAGAAGCTGATCTGCAACGTCGCCTACAGCGCGCCGTGTGCGTTGACCGGCATGACGGTCGGGCAGGTCATGGACGATGCCGACATGGGGCCGGTCAGCCGCGTGGCCGCAACCGAAGCCTGGGCGGTGGCCCGCGCAGCCGGTATCGACATCGCCGTGGCCGATCCGGTCGCACACGTCCGGGCTTTCGGAGCGCAGATGCCGGACGCCAAACCGTCTGCGCTGCTGGACCACCAAGCCCGCCGGGTCAGTGAGATCGATGTGATCAACGGCGCGGTGGTGCGCCGGGCCGTGCAGGTCGGGGAGCAGGCCCCGGTCAACGCGACATTGACGGCGCTGGTCAAAGCCGTTGAGCACCAGTGGATAACGCCCGAATCCTGAACACCACGCGGGGTGGCATTCAGTTTCATCGCCGGCACCGTTGACTAATTACGTTACACAATGTAACTGTATAAACGGTGAGTCGTCGACGCCGGACAGTGGAGCAGTGATGGCGGGCCCGGCATCAGCAATGCCCGGCCGCGGTCGCCCGCGAGACCCGCGCACTGAGCAGGCCATCACTGCCGCCGCCCGCAGGCTTTTGGCCCG
Organism: Mycobacterium sp.; assembly: GCA_039922455.1. Classification (GTDB taxonomy): domain Bacteria; phylum Actinomycetota; class Actinomycetes; order Mycobacteriales; family Mycobacteriaceae; genus Mycobacterium. The sequence continues at coordinate 17,651 of JBDTEP010000179.1, forward strand.
CGACGGTTACGACCAGGTGTCCGTCGAGGCGATCGCGCGCGAGGCCGACGTCAGCCGCCCCACCGTGTATCGGCGCTGGCCGTCGAAGACCCATCTGGTGTTCGACGCGGTTTTCGGCGCCGCCGAGGTCGGCGACGTGCTGGCCAGCTCGGGTGACTTCGAAGCCGACCTCCGCCGATTCGTTGCGGGCGTGTTCGATTTCTGGCGCTCCCCGGAAGTGGCCGCCGCGGCGTTGGGCATCCTGGCCGATCGCCACCGCGACCCGGAACTGTTCATCCGCACTCAGCAACTGCTCGACGTAAAGACCCGCACCGCGTTCGGCGTGCTGGTCCGCGACGGGATCGATCAAGGCGTGCTTGACGCGGACGTCGACGCCGAAATGGCCTATGACGCACTGGTGGGTACCAGTTTCTACATCGCCCAGGTCCTGGCGCGCGATGCCGTTGACAGTGTCGCCGACAGACTGTGCTCGCTGCTGCTGCGGGGAGCGGTGGGCCGTACGGCGCGACCGAAAAAACCGAAAAAGGAGATCAGCGATGACTGACGAGCTATCCGCAGCATTCGGTGGCCTGCTCGACGAGGTCCGCGCCGTCGAGCAGCGTCTGCTGCGCGCCGATCCGCCGCTCGACGAGGCGGATGTGCTCGATGGGTACCGGTGGGCGTTGAGCCTGCTGCGGGTCGCCGCCGAGGCCTACATCTGGGGGGATTCGGCCAAGCCCATCCTGGTCGACGTGATCGGCCCGTACCTCAAGTGGGGCGGGGATAATTCCGACGCGTTCTACCAGCTGGCGCCGATCGATCCGAGCCGCAGCTACCGGGTCACCGGAAACCGCGGTGATGCGGTCTATCTGTCCATGACCGTCTACGGCGGTCCCGACGACGGCCGGTACAGCGACCGAATCATCGACACGATCAACGACCGCGAACTGGGATGCGACGCCGACGGCAACTTTGAATTCGTCATCAGTGCCCAAGAACAGCAGGGCAACCGGCTCAAGCTGGAACCTGATGCGGTCTTCATCCTGACCCGCGACTACCTCACCGAGCCCGGTAACGAACGGAGGGTGCAGTGGAAGATCGAGGCGCTCGACGACCCACCGCGGCGCCCCGACAGCCGTGCCGACCTGAGCCGCCGGATGCGTGCGGCACGGACCTGGATCCGCGAACAGGCCGCCATGGCACCCGTCAAGCTGGATCCACCCAACGAACTGCAGGAGCCCTATCCGGTGCCGAGCCGGACCGTAGGCTGGGCCGCCGGCGACGCCGCGTACGCCATGGGCTCTTATCGCCTCGAACCGCACCAGGCGCTGGTCATCGAGGGAACGTCACCGGAGTGCGTGTTCTGGAACCTGTGCCTGTGGAACCCCTTCCTGCACACCTACGACTACACCCGCGAACGGGTCACCATCAACGGCGCGCAGGTCAGTTACGAACCGGATGGATCGTGGCAGATAGTGATCAGCGAAACCGATCCCGGGCATCGCAACTGGGTGTCGACCGCGGGCCGTTTGAAGGGCCTGATCTGGCTCCGTTGGTTCCTTCCTGAAGCCACTCCCCAGCGTCCCCGCTGCCGGGTCGCCGACGTCGCGGAGCTCGCTTCATGAGCCCCTCGGCGGCGCGCCCTGCGCCGATCCGGCTCGACGATCTCACCGACCCGGTCTATCCCGCTGCCGCCGCTCCGATGCGTGAGGGCCTGGCCGGCTACGGTGCCACGCTGCAGCTCACACCAGCGGCACTGCTACAGGCCGCGACCGAACGAACTGGTCTGGACCGCTGGGGCGACAACGCATTCCGGGAACGCCTCGACGTACTGTGCGCGGCACTGGTCGACGAAGCCGGCCTGTCCGACGTCGGGCGGGCCATGGCGTTCGAACAACTGGCAGGCCACCTGGTCAACCGGCTCCGGCTGGAAGACCTGATCGCGGCGCACCCCGAGATCGAAGACGCGCCGATCGAACGTCCGATCATCATCTGCGGGCTCCCGCGCACGGGAACCACCCACCTGCACAACCTGATCGCCGCAGATCCCGCGATCCGCTATCTGCCGTACTGGGAGAGCCTCGAGCCGGTCGCCACCCCGGGCGAAGCCGACCCGCAGGCCAGACGCGACCGCTGCGCCACCGGCCTGGACCTGATCAACACCGCGATGCCCGAGTTCAAGCGTATGCACGATATGACCGTCGACCACGCACACGAGGAAATCCAGTTGCTGGCCAACGATATCTCCGGCATGTTGTTCGAAACCAGCTATTATTTACCGACTTTCGCCAAGCACTACAAGGCGCACGACCAAAGGCCTTCCTACACCTATCTGAGGCGCACTCTGCAGGCCCTGCAATGGTTGCGCCCCGGTGAGTCAAGCCGGCGCTGGGTGCTCAAATCGCCGCAGCACCTGGAGCAGTTCCCCGCGCTGCTGGCGACTTTCCACGACGCTACTTTCGTTGTCACCCATCGGGATCCGGTTGACGTGATCCAGTCGATGGCCACCATGATCAGCTATGCCGCCCGGATTTCGACCGCCCGTCCCGATCCGGTCAAGATCTCGGCATATTGGCTCAGTCGGGCACAGGACCTGCTCACCGGCTGTCTTTCCGACCGTGATGTGCTGCCGTCGGCGCAGTCCATCGACGTGCGCTTCGATGACTTCATGGCCGATGAGGACGGGACTGTCGCGCGCATCTATGAACTCGCCGG
>JBDTEP010000180.1:0-2579 GCA_039922455.1 Mycobacterium sp.
CGTTCACCCGCGAGCCCTACTCGCGCGACCCGCGCAACGTCGCGCGGAAAGCCGAGAGCTACCTGGCCAGCACCGGCATCGCCGACACCGCCTATTTCGGCGCCGAAGCCGAGTTCTACATCTTCGATTCGGTGAGCTTCGACTCGCAGATCAACGGCACCTTCCACCAGGTGGATTCGGTGTCCGGGTGGTGGAACACCGGCCGTGCCACCGAGTCGGACGGCAGCCCCAACCGGGGGTACAAGGTGCGGCCCAAGGGTGGCTACTTCCCAGTGGCGCCCGTCGACCAGTACGTCGACCTGCGCGACGCCATGACCGGCAACCTGGCCAAATCTGGTTTCGCGGTGGAGCGTGGTCACCACGAGGTCGGCACCGGCGGCCAGACCGAGATCAACTACCGATTCAACACGCTGCTGCACGCCGCCGACGACCTGATGCTGTTCAAATACATCATTAAGAACACCGCCTGGCAGCACGGCAAGACCGTCACCTTCATGCCCAAGCCCCTGTTCGGCGACAACGGCTCGGGCATGCACGTACACCAGTCGGTGTGGCAGGACGGCGAACCGCTGTTTTACGACGAAGCCGGGTACGCCGGGCTGTCGGACACCGCCCGGCACTACATCGGCGGCATCCTGCACCACGCACCGTCGCTGCTGGCGTTCACCAACCCGACCGTCAACTCCTACAAGCGCCTCGTCCCGCACTACGAGGCACCGATCAACCTGGTCTACAGCCAGCGCAATCGATCGGCGTGCGTACGCATCCCGATTACCGGCACCAACCCGAAGGCCAAACGCCTGGAGTTCCGTTGCCCGGACTCCTCGGGCAACCCGTATCTGGCTTTCTCGGCCATGTTGATGGCCGGTATCGACGGCGTCAAGAACAAGATCGAACCGGCCGCCCCAATCGACAAGGACCTCTACGAACTACCGCCGGATGAGGCGGCCTCCATCCCGCAGGCCCCCACCCAACTGGCCCAGGTGATCGACAACCTTGAAGCCGACCACGAATACCTCACCGAAGGCGGGGTATTCACTCCGGACCTGATCGACACCTGGATCAGCTACAAACGCGACCATGAGATCGCTCCGATCAACCTGCGCCCGCACCCCTACGAGTTCGCGCTGTACTACGACTGCTGACCGGGGCTAGCGCGCCAAGGCTGCCCGCGCGATTAAGCTGCACAGTTGTTGGGCCACCTGGCCGTGCCACTGCTGTATGCCCCGAGGAGCCTATGAACCCCGACCAAGACTTTCCGGACTTCCGGCGGGGCAGGCCGCCTCCGCAACAACAACAACACTGGGCGCAGCCACCGCAGCAGCCGGTCCGGTACGCGCCCTATCCGCATCCCGCCCCGGTGCGGCCGCGCCCGGCCCGCGGCTGGCGGCGCGTCGTACTGTCGGCGACGCTGGGGCTGGTCAACCTGGGCCCCTCAGCGGTGGAGCGCGAAGAGACCGTCTATCAGGCAGCCATTCGATCCATGCCGAACGGCAGCTACAAGGTGGGCGTACTCGGCAAGGGGGGTGTCGGCAAGACGACCGTGGCGGCCAGTGTCGGATCGGTGTTCGCCACGTTGCGCCGGACCGACCGCGTGGTGGCGGTCGACGCCGACACCGCCTTCGGCAGGCTCGGCAGCCGCATCGACCCGCACGCCACCAGCTCCTACTGGGACCTGGCGGCCGAACAGGGCATGCCGTCGTTCGCCGACATCAGCAACCGGGTGGGCGCCAATACCGCCGGACTGTACGTGCTGGTGGGCGAGCCGGCGGCGGGGCGGCGCCGGATCCTCGACGCGGCGCTGTACCGGGAGGCCGCACTACGCCTGGACCGGCACTTCGCCATCTCGATCATCGACTGCGGTTCGACGATGGACTCATCGGTGACCCAGGAGGCGCTGCGCGACCTGGACGCCCTGATCGTGGTGTCCTCTCCGTGGGCAGACGGGGCCGGCGCCGCCGCCAAAACCATGGAGTGGCTGGCCGACCGCGGCCAGGGCGGACTGCTGGCACGCACCGTGGTGGTGCTCAACGACTCGGACGGCCACGCCGACAAACGCACCCGCTCGGCACTGACCGCGCAGTTCCTGCGGCACGGTCAGGCCGTGGTGGAGGTGCCGTTCGACCCGCACCTGCGGCCCGGCGGGGTGATCGACGTGATGGACGAGATGGCGCCGGCTACCCGCCGGCGGTTCCTGCACATCTCGGCGATCGTCGCACGCCACTTCTCCTCCCGCCCCAGGGGCCGGGAGGCCCGGCCCGACTCGAATCAGAGCAGGTAGCGCACCACGCTCTCGGCGACGCACGCCGGCTTGGCGTTGCCGTCGATGGACACCCTGGTCGACAGCGTCACCTGGTGGGCGCCGCCGCCGACGTCGGCGACCTCGACGACGGAGGTCTCCGCCCGGATCTTGGCGCCGACCGGCACCGGGGCCGGGAAGCGCACCTTGTTGAGCCCGTAGTTGATCGCCAGCTTGATGCCGTCGAGGCGGTAGATCTGGTGCATCAGCTGCGGCAGCATGGCCAGGGTCAGATACCCGTGGGCGATCGTGGTCCCGAATGGTCCGCTGGCGGCCCGCT
>JBDTEP010000181.1:0-5062 GCA_039922455.1 Mycobacterium sp.
CCGCTGGCCCGCCTTGAGACCCTCCACACCGTCCGGCAGGGCCGAGGCGCGGACGTAGACGTCCTCACCTTCCTCCTGGGACAGGAATCCGAAGCCCTTCGCGACGTCGTACCACTTCACCTTGCCGGTCGGCACTGGATCTCACCTGCTTGTCTTGCTGATCACGCACTCGGGGGACATGAAGGAAGCGCCCCGCCTGCGCAGGACGCGTCGGCTGCCGATCTTACTCGGACGGCGACTCCCGAAGCACTCCGGTTTACTCGGTAGGCTGGGGGCGCTGCGGGAGAAGACATGCACCGGCTGCCGAACGTGACCTGGTGGCTCTCCTGCCGACCGAATCGGATACGCATATGACATTGAGGCAACGGGGTCCGCAGACGACGCCACCGCGGCCGGACGCTGCCGGCGCCAACGACAAGAAGGCCACCCGGGAGGCCTTCGACCAAGCCGTGGAGCAGGCCATCGCCGGGCAGATGCCGATCTCCGGGCCGCTGGTCGACACGTTCGGGCGGGTACACACCGATCTGCGGATATCGCTGACCGACCGGTGCAACCTGCGCTGCACCTACTGCATGCCGGCCGAGGGCCTGGACTGGATTCCCAGCGAGCACCTACTGGCCGATGACGAGCTGATCCGGCTGATGCGGATCGGCGTCACCCGGCTGGGTATCGCCGACATCCGGTTCACCGGCGGTGAGCCACTGCTGGCCCGCCACCTCGAGGGCGTGGTGGCCGCCGCGGCGAGCCTGCAACCGCGCCCCGAGATCGCACTGACCACCAACGGTCTGGGTCTGGCGCGCCGGGCAGGTGCCCTGGTGGCTGCCGGACTGGACCGGATCAACGTGTCGCTGGACACCGTCGACCGCGCCCACTTCGCCGAGATCACCCGGCGGGATCGGCTGCCCGACGTGCTCGATGGTCTCGACGCGGCCGCGCAGGCCGGCATGGCGCCGATCAAGGTAAACGCCGTGCTCGATCCCAAGATCACCGGTGAGGACATCATCAACCTGCTGCACTTCTGCCTGCAGCACGGCTATCACCTCCGGGTCATCGAGATGATGCCGCTGGACGCCGAACACAAATGGAGCCGCGACGCCGGGCTGGGCGTCGAGCAACTGCTCGAGGCCGTGCAGGCACGGTTCGCGCTGCGGCCCGATCCCAAGCCGCGCGGTTCCGCGCCGGCCGAACTGTGGTTGGTAGACGAGGGCTCGGACCACCCGGCCGGCACGTTCGGGATCATCGCCTCGGTGTCGCGCCCGTTCTGCGGAGACTGCGACCGGACCCGGCTCACCGCCGACGGCCAGATTCGCAATTGCCTGTTCGCCGCCGAGGAATCGGATCTACGGGGCCTGCTGCGGGACGGCTCCGACGACGACGCCATCGAGCAGGCTTGGCGTGCCGCCATGTGGGCCAAGAAGGCCGGCCACGGTATCAACGATCCGGATTTCATCCAGCCGGACCGCCCGATGAGCGCGATAGGGGGTTGACCCATGACTCATCAGGCGAGCGACACCACCGGGATTGCGGTGACCGTCCGCTATTTCGCCGCGGCGCGAGCGGCCGCCGGTGCCGAATCGGAGACCGTTAGCGTGCCGTCCGGGGCGGGCGTAGCCATCTTGGCCGAGACGCTCGCCGGCCGGAATGAGCAACTGGCGACGGTGCTGAACCGATGCTCGTATCTGCGGGACGGGATCGCAGTGCGCGACCACGCGGCGGCGCTCCGGCCGGGCGAGACCATCGACGTATTACCCCCGTTCGCCGGCGGATAACATGATCTACGTCACATAACGAATTGATTACGGACCGACAACAGCTTGGTAGAGCACGCCGTGACCAGCGCAAACGGTACCGTTTCGTGGTGTTTCACGACGAGTCGACACCGGTAACACACCCCGATCCAAAGAGTGACGGGGCGGGTAAGAGCGGTTACGGTACATCCCCGGGTGCATCGAAAATTTTCCGGTCGATCCGCCTTTCCCCGCTCGTAGCGCCGAGCTCCATCCAGCGGGTGGGGAAAACCGACGAATACCTGATGGATGGAGGCGGGGGACCCACCGGTCCGCCGCAAGCAGACCCGGGGCCATAACGACCGGCCCCTCGGGGTGAAGCCGACAACGCACCGCGGTGCGCCAAGGCCGGGCATTTTCTCCAGCCCGAACCCGACGCTGACCTCGCAGGCGTAGACAGAGAGGAAACCAGCACTGCATGAGTGGACGGCATCGCAAGCCCACCCAATCCAACGTCAGCATCGCCAAGATCGCCTTCACCGGCGTCGTGATCGGCGGCGGCAGCCTAGCCCTCGCCGGGCACGCGGGCGCAGCCACCGATGACGAATGGGACCGGGTCGCCAAGTGCGAGTCCGGCAACAACTGGGGCATCAACACCGGCAACGGCTACCACGGCGGGCTGCAGTTCGCGGCCAGCACCTGGAGCTCGCACGGTGGCGGCAAGTACGCCCCAGCGGCGAACCTGGCCAGCCGCGAGCAGCAGATCGCGGTCGCCGAGCACGTGCTGGCGAGCCAAGGACGCGGCGCCTGGCCGGTCTGCGGTCGCGTTCTGTCCGGCGCGTCGCAGCGCGAGGTTCCGGCTCCCCCGGCCGACGCCCCCATCGACAACCCGGATGTCAACGGCCAGACCGTGGCCATGGACAACCCGATAGCTCCTCCGCCCGCTCCCGAGCCGGCACCGTGGTGGGCACCACCGGCACCCGACGAGACCGCCCCGGTGGCTCCTGCGGGCTGGCTGCCGCCCGCCCCGGAGGCTCCGGCTCCGATCGCCGAGGACGTGCCCCCGGCTCCCGAGGCCCCGGCCCCGGCACCCTGGTGGATGCCGCCGGCTCCGGAGGCCCCGGCCCCGGAGGCCCCGGCCCCGGAGGCTCCGGCCCCGGCACCCTGGTGGATGCCCCCCGCTCAGGAAGCCCCGGCACCCGAGGCTCCGGCACCCGAAGCCCCGGCACCCGAGGCTCCGGCACCCGCCGACGAGGCGGCCCCGGCACCGGCCCCCGAGGAGAAGCAGCAGGGATTCTCGGTCGGCTTCCACCAGCAGCTGTGGCAGGCCATCCGGTCGGAGAACGTCAGCGGCAACGACGCGCTGGACGCGTTGGTGCAGCAGCCCAACCGGATCGTCTAGCAACACGCGACGAAAAAAAGAGGGGGCCGGGTCACCGGTCCCCTCTTTTCGTGTATCTGCGGGTCTATCGGCGCCTTAGGCCGATCCGACCCATTCCTCGGTGTCGTCGGCGAAGAACTGGTGCTTCCACACCGGCAGCCGCTCCTTGATGGTGTCGACCAGGCGCGCGCAGGCCTCGAACGCCTCCCGGCGGTGATCGGCCGCCACGGCGGCCACCAGCGCGGCATCACCGATGCGCAGGGCGCCGACCCGGTGGCTGGCCGCCAGCGCGCGGACCCCGCTGGCCTGTTCGGCGATCTCGGCCAGCACCTCAGCCATCACCTGCTGCGCCGACGGGTGCGCGGAATACTCCAGCCGGGTCACCTGCCGGCCGTGGTCGTGGTCGCGGATCATGCCGACGAATCCGACGATCGCGCCCGCAGCCCGGTGGCCCACCAGGTCCTCGTGCTCGGCCAGCACAATGGGCTGCTCGGTGACCGCCGCCCGCAGCACCAGCGCGTCAGTGTCGGCCATCAGGAGTGGTCTCCGCCGGCCAGCTGGTCTAGCGCGTGATCCAGCACGTCGGCGAGCACACCGAGCCCGTCACGCACCCCGCCGGACGAACCCGGCAGGTTGACGACCAGCGTCCGGCCGGCCACCCCGCACACACCGCGGGACAACACCGAGGTCGGCACCTTCGGCAACCCGGAGCGGCGGATCGCATCGGCCAGGCCGGGAACCTGGTAGTCCAGCACGGCTACCGTCTGCGCCGGGGTGTCGTCCGTCGGCGAGATCCCGGTTCCACCGGAGGTGATGATCAGGTCCACGGAGGCCGCCACCGCGGCCCGCAGCGCCGCGCCGACCGGCTCGCCGTCGGGGACGACCTCCGGGTGCACCGGCGCGAAGCCGTGTTGGGCCAGCCAGTCGGCGATGATCGGCCCGGTGCGGTCGGTGTAGACCCCGGCCGCGGCGCGGGTGGAGGCGATGATGACGCGGGCGGTCCGAGCACTCATCGGCGCTCCCAGGCGCCGGTGCGTCCGCCGTCCTTGCTCAGCACCCGGATGTCGCTGATGACCGCGGCCCGGTCGACGGCCTTGATCATGTCGTAGAGGGTCAGCGCCGCCACGCTAACCGCCGTCAGGGCTTCCATCTCCACCCCGGTGCGGTCGGTGGTGCGCACCGCGGCGGTGATGTCGATCTGGGATTCGCCGACGGTGAAGTCGACGTCGACTCCGGTCAGGGCCAGTTGGTGGCAGAGTGGGATCAGATCGCTGGTGTGCTTGGCGGCCATGATGCCCGCCACCCGCGCGGTGGCCAGTGCATCGCCCTTGGGCAGTCCGCCCGCCGAGATCAGCTGCACCACCTCCGCGGTGGTACGCAGCACCCCGGCGGCGACGGCGGTGCGCTTGGTGGGCGCCTTGGCGCCGACATCGACCATGTGGGCCGCGCCGCGGTCATCGAGGTGTGAGAGCGGCCCGGCACCGGTCATGGCGGTCACCGTCTAACGGTTGACGACGGTGACCGGATGCAGGTAGGGCAGCTCGTCGGACGGCAGCGGAAACTCCAAGTCCCCGAACGGCGACAGGGCGCCGGCGCGGTCGGTACGCAGCTCGCTCACTGCGGGTTCGCCGTCGGTCTCCGGCCAACCCTTGTCGACGTAGCGGTTCTTATTGTCCTGGTTTGCAGCCACGGCTCCCATTCTGACAGGTCGCGATCGGCGACGTTAGCGGGTTGGGCCTTACCCTGGTCGTCGATGACTGAACACGCCCGGAGTGTGCCGCTGGGATCGTGGCTGACCGACCTGCCCGACCAGCGCCTTATCCGACTACTGGAGCTGCGGCCCGACCTCGCCCAGCCGGCGCCCGGCAGCATCGCCGCCCTGGCGGCGCGGGCGCAGGCCCGCCAGTCGGTCCGGGCAGCCACCGACGAGCTGGATTTTCTGCGGCTCGCCATC
>JBDTEP010000182.1:0-21296 GCA_039922455.1 Mycobacterium sp.
CGGGTGAAGGGTTCCCGAGTGGTGACGGTCAGCAGCATGGCCCACCGGATCATGGCTGCGATCCACTTCGACGACCTGGCGTGGGAGGACGGTTACAACCGGATCGCCGCCTACGGGCAGTCCAAGCTGGCCAACCTGATGTTCACCTACGAGCTGCAGCGCCGGCTTGCCGCCAAACGCAAGTCGACCATCGCCGTCGCCGCGCACCCCGGCACCGCCAACACCGAACTCACCCGCTACCTACCGCCGTTCCTACGCCCGGCCGACCGGCTGCTGCTGCCGCTGGTCGTCCAGAGCGCGGCGATGGGCGCGCTGCCGACACTGCGTGCCGCCACCGACACCGAGGTGGCCGGCGGGCAGTACTACGGCCCGGGCGGCCTCGGTGAACAGCGCGGCCACCCGAAGCTGGTCGACTCCAGCAAACAGGCGCACGATCGGGAGCTGCAGGAGCGGCTGTGGACGGTTTCGCAGGAGCTGACAGGGATTACGTTCCCCGTGTGAGTCGGCGGCGGCCCGGCGGGCTGAGTCAGCGGCTAACTACTGCAGCTTTCCGGCGACGTAGTCAGCCGCTTCATTGACCATGCCGGAGGCGATATACGCGCTGGCCAGGTGTTGGGGCCAATTTCCCTCCCAGGTGTTCGGGTCAGCCGGGTTGCAGATGGGGTCGGCACCGTGACACTGCTCGATGGTCCGGTCGTTGTAGGTCGGGATGAAGTTCGTGATGGGACCCACCCATTGGCTGCCGTTGCCGAATAGCGCGACCGCGGCGATGTGCTCATCACTGCCCGGCGGCAGCGGATTGGTGAAACCCCACATCGGGCTGGACACCGCCAGCACCACGTCGGTGACGGCCGCACCGAGCGAGTAGCCGCCCGGCACGATGCGGGTGTTCGGGCAGTTGTTGATCGTGTTCTGGATGTGGGCGCTCATGTCGTTGGCGCCCTTGTCCACCTCATTGTCGGCGGGGTAGTTCACCGCGTACACGCTGATGGACTTGGAGACTTTGGAGCGCAGCGCGCTGACGAACGCACTGCCGACCGCGCCGGTCCCGGGCGATTCCAGGCGCCCGCGGGCGAACACCACCTCGGCGTCCGGGCAGGCCGCGGCGGCCGGTGCAACAGCACCGGGTCTACCGGCGGGAATGACGACGGGGGCGATCAGCAGGGCTGCCGCCGACAACACGGCGGCCACAGCTGTGGAGAGAAATCGGCGGCCTGGGAAATCGAGCATGAGTCGATGCTAGCCCGGGGTCGGAGCAACACCCTCTGGTGAGCAAGTCCACGTCGTGATAGCCCTCGGGAGCAGCAGTCGCATCAAGCACCGCAGGTCGATGGCCACCACCGGTTGCGGACGGCTTCGCAGGAGCTGCCAGGAATCCGCTGCCCGGTGTAAGTCAATAATGTCGGGATGCGATCTGTCGAAGAACACCAGCGTGCCGTCGCCGACCTGATCCGTCCCCGCCCGCCGGTGGTGGTTTCGCTGTCCGACGCCGAAGGACTGGTGCTGGCCGAGGATGTGACCGCGCCGATCTCACTGCCGGTCTTCGACAATTCCGGAATGGACGGCTACGCCGTGCTGGCTGACGATGTGGCCACCGCGACACCGGGGAGTCCGGTGAAATTGCCCGTGACTGAGGATATCCCGGCTGGCCGCATCGACATCCCGACGCTGACGCCCGGTACCGCACATCGGATCATGACCGGCGCCCCGATGCCGGTCGGCGCCGACGGCGTGGTTCCCGTCGAGGACACCGACGGCGGTATCGACGTGGTGGAGATCAACGCCGCCGCCGCCAAGGGGCGCCACATCCGGCGAGCCGGCGGGGATGTCGCCGCGGGCGCCACCGTGCTGTGGGCCGGGCAGCTGATCAGTCCGCCGGCGGCCGGCCTGGCCTCGGCGCTGGGCTTGGCCGAGCTGACGGTACGGCCCCGGCAACGGGTGCTGGTGATCTCCACCGGCACCGAACTGGTCAAGCCGGGCACTCCGTTGGCACCCGGGCAGATCTACGAGTCCAACGGGGTGATGCTGGCCGCCGCGGTGCGCGAGGCCGGTGCCGAGGTGGTGGCCGCAGTCACCGTCGCCGATGACACCGCCGAGTTCACCGCGGTGCTCGACCACTACGGCGTGCGAGATGGTGCGGTGGATCTGATCATCACCAGCGGGGGGGTCAGCGCGGGCGCCTATGAGGTGGTCAAGGACGTCTTCGGCCGCGACGGCGAACAGGGCGTGGACTTCGTCAAGGTGGCGATGCAGCCCGGGATGCCGCAGGGCATTGGGAGAATCGGCGAGCCCGGGTCCGATTCCGCCGTCATCACGTTGCCGGGCAACCCGGTCAGCGCGCAGGTGTCCTTCGAGGTGTTCGTCCGCCCCGCGCTGCGCCGCGCGATGGACCTGCCCGCACCGGATCGGCCGCGCCGCACCGCCATCCTGAGCGAGAAGCTGACCTCGCCGGTGGGCCGGCGGCAGTTCCGGCGCGGCCTGTTCGACCAGGAATCCGGGACCGTCACCAACTATGGCCCGCCGGCCTCGCACCACTTGCGCTATCTGGCGTCGGCGAACTGCCTGCTCGACATCGCCGACGACGTGACCGAACTGCCGCTGGGCACCACCGTGGAGGTCTGGGACCTGACCGGGTGAGCCCGGCGGTTCAGCGAAGCTCGACGAAGGAGAGGCGAAGCTGGGACCGCCGCATGAACCCGGCAGCTTCTAAGATGGCCGGATGGCCAGACGACCCCGCGCAGCAGATGACCCAGGCGGTCTGAGACACCTGATCGAGTTAGTGCGTTCGACGGTGCCGCCGATGCACCGCGCCGGGGTGCCGTTCGTGGCCAGTGGGCTGGGTCTGGCGGTACTGGGCCACAAGCACAGTTTGCTGCGCGGAGCCGGATTGTTGGCCGCGGGCGCCAGCGCCGGGTTCTTCCGGCATCCGCACCGGGTGCCGCCGACCCGTCCCGGCGTGGTGGTAGCCCCCGCCGACGGCATGGTCTGCCTGGTCGACACTGCGGCCCCGCCGCCGGAACTGGATCTGCCGGGCACCGCGCTGCCGCGGGTGAGCATCTTCATGTCGGTGTTCGACGCGCACGTTCAGCGGGCTCCGGTCGGTGGTGAGGTACTCGAGGTGCTGCATCGGGCCGGCCGGTTCGGTTCTGCAGACCGCACCGAGGCCAGCGAAGACAACGAGCGAAACAGCGTGCGGATCCGCACCGCCGACGGCGCCAAGGTGATCGCCGTGCAGATCGCCGGACTGGTGGCGCGGCGCATCATCTGCGACACCCGGCCCGGCAACCATCTGGCGATCGGTGACACCTACGGGTTGATCCGGTTCGGGTCACGGCTGGACACTTACCTGCCGGTGGGGACGCAGCCGCTGGTCAGCATCGGTCAGCGCATGGTCGCCGGTGAAACCGTGCTGGCCGAACTCTCATGACGAGTTCCTCCTACCCGGTCCGCCCCATCCGCAGCCGGCGCCCGGTGGGCCTGCATATCCTGCCCAGTTCCATGACGGTGCTGGCCATCTGCGCCGGCCTGACGTCCATCAAGTACGCGTTGGACGGTCAGCCACACGTCGCGATGGCGTTGATCGGGGCGGCCGCCATCCTCGATGGTCTGGACGGCCGAGTGGCCCGCATCCTGGACGCCGAGACGCGGATGGGCGCCGAGATCGATTCGCTGGCCGACGCCGTCGACTTCGGGGTGGCGCCGGCGGTAGTGATCTACGTGTCGCTGCTGTCGACGCAGCCCGCGGGCTGGATCGTGGTGCTGTTGTACGCGGTGTGCGTGGTGTTGCGGCTGGCCCGGTTCAACACCCTGCTCGACGACGCCACCCTGCCCCCCTACACGCGCGAGTTCTTCGTCGGGATGCCCGCCCCCGCCGGAGCGATCACGCTGATGGGCCTGCTCGCGGCCAAGCTGCAGTTCGGCGATGGCTGGTGGACGTCGCAGTGGTTCACCTGCGCCTGGGTGGTGGGCACGTCAATGCTGCTGGTCAGCCGAATCCCGATGCGCAAGATGCACGCGGTGTCGGTTCCGCCGCACCTGGCGGCGGTGCTGCTGGCGGTGCTGGCGCTGGTGGCCGCGGCGGCGTTCCTGTTCCCCTACGTCCTGGTGTTGGTGCTGATCGCCGCCTACCTGTGCACCATTCCGTTCTCAGTGCGCAGCCAACGCTGGGTGGCCGCGCACCCGGAAGCCTGGGAGGACGCTCCCAGGGAGCGCCGAGCTGCGCGCCGGGCGATCCGGCGGGCACAGCCGAGCCGCCGGCCCGGGGCGCGGCGGGGCATCCGGCGGCCCAGTGGGAAATCGATGGCCCGACTGCGGCTGCGCAAGCCGGGTCGCTGAGGTCGGCTACCGGGCGCAATAGTTCCGTGTCGCCGCTGACAGCGCCTGCCGCCCGAACGCGTCGAATCGCCCCGCGACGCTGACGTCTCGGGTCGCCTCGTCGAGTTGGGCGATGCACTCTGGTGAATGAAGCTGCTGCCAGCGCACGCCTATCTGGGTGAGCATGACGTGGTTGAGGCCGTCGATGCGGGCCCTTGACGCCGCCAGGTCGGGTGCGGCGGCCGGCACCGTGGCCGGATTCAGCTTCCACTGGGCGAACCGGTAGTACTCAACCGCCTCGGCGGCGCCGACCTGGTCGGTGAAAAGCTGTGTCACGTAGTCCGGGTCGAGGTTGGCGTCGGCCGCGGCCGACACCAGCGCAGTCAACTGTTGCCGAACCCGGTCCCGGTCCTCGATGGCGGCTCCGGTGTGCCACTTCGATGCCGCCACGTCGTCGATGACCTGTAGCCGTTGGGCGGCCGCGTCGACCAATTCGGCCAGCGGGTTTACGGTGTCGGCCCGTGCTGTGGGCGGTCCCGCCAGCAGCGTGACCGCGCAGATCGCCGACATCAGGGTGCCGGTGTGTGACCTCATGGGCCTCATTGAAGCTCTCAGCTGAACCTCGTTGGCCGTCATTCGGGCGATCGTATGCCGATAATGACCGGGTGGGTTCCACCGAAGAACGCGAAGTACATCGCCGAATCGACACCTCCCGGCACCTGACCCTGATCGCCCGGCTGAACACATCGGCCGTCGACTCCCGCCGTGGTGTGGTCCGATTGCACGCGGAAGCGATTGCCGCCCTGAATATTCGGGAATGGGATGCGGTGTCGCTGACCGGTTCTCGGACGACGTCCGCGGTGGTTGGGCTGGCCGGGCCGGAGTCAACGGCAGGGGTCGTGCTGCTCGACGACGTGACACTGTCCAACGCCGGGTTGCGTGACGGCACCGAGGTGGTGGTGGCCGCGGTCACCGTCTACGGTGCCCGCTCGGTGACGCTGAGCGGGTCCAAGCTCGCCTCCGAATCGGTGTCGGCGGCTACCTTGCGCCAGGCGTTGCTGGGCAAGGTGCTCACCGTCGGCGACGCGGTGTCGTTGCTGCCCCGCGACCTGGGCCCGGGCACCTCCACGTCCGCAGCCACCACCGCACTGGCCTCCGCGGTGGGGATCAGCTGGACTTCGGAGCTGCTGACCGTCACCGGCATCGACCCGGCCGGGCCGGTCAGCGTCCAGCCCAATTCGTCAGTGACGTGGGGTAACGGCACGGCACCGGCATCGGTCACGCCGACCAACCAGGCCGTCGCCGCCGCGGCGGTGTCGCTGACCGTCGACGACCTCAAGGGCTGCGCCGCGCAAGCCGGCAAGCTCACCGAATGGCTCAAGCTGGCCCTCGACGAACCGCATCTGCTCCAGACATTGAACGCCGGGACCAATCTGGGCGTACTGGTATCGGGGCCCGCCGGTGTCGGCAAGACCACGCTGGTGCGGGCGGTATGTGCGCGCCGGCGGGTGGTCGAGCTGGACGGCCCCGAGATCGGGGCGCTGGCCGCCGACGAGCGTCTGGCCGCGGTGCACTCGGCCGTGACGGGCGTGTGCGACGGCGGCGGGGTACTGCTGATCACCGACATCGACGCGCTGCTGCCGGATCCACCCGAGCCGGTGAGCACCTTGCTCCTGGCCGAACTACGCACCGCGGTCGCCTACGAAGGGGTGGCGTTCATCGCCACATCCGCGCTGCCGGACCGGGTCGACGCCCGGCTGCGGGCCCCGGAGCTGTGCGACCGGGAGCTGCGGCTGAGCCTGCCCGACGGGCCGACCCGCGCCGCTCTGCTGGGTGGCCTGCTCAAGTCGGTTCCCAGCGACAACCTCGACCTCAAGGAGATCGCTGATCGCACACCGGGTTTCGTGGCGGCAGACTTGGGAGCGTTGGTTCGCGAGGCGGCGCTGCGAGCGGCGTCGCGGGCCAGCGCCAACGACGAGGTGCCGAAACTCATTCAGGACGATCTGGTCGGGGCGCTGAGCGTGATCCGTCCGCTGTCCCGATCGGCGACGGCCGAGGTGTCCGTCGGTTCAGTCACCCTCGATGACGTCGGGGACATGGCCGCCACCAAACAAGCACTCACCGAAGCCATCCTGTGGCCGCTGCAGCACCCGGACACCTTCACCCGACTCGGCGTCGACCCGCCCCGCGGTGTGCTGCTCTACGGCCCGCCGGGTTGTGGCAAGACGTTCGTGGTGCGCGCCCTCGCCGGCTCCGGGCGAGTCAGCGTGCACGCTGTCAAAGGCGCTGAGCTGATGGACAAATGGGTGGGCAGCAGCGAGCGGGCAGTACGGGATCTGTTCCAGCGGGCCCGTGATTCGGCTCCTTCGCTGGTGTTCCTCGACGAGATCGACGCCCTGGCACCGCGGCGCGGCCAAAGCTTCGACTCCGGAGTGACCGACCGGGTGGTGGCCGCCCTGCTCACCGAACTCGACGGCGCCAATCCACTGCGCGACGTCGTGGTGGTCGGCGCCACCAACCGCCCCGACCTGATCGACCCGGCGCTGACCCGGCCGGGCCGGCTGGAGAAGTTGGTGTTCGTCGAACCACCGGATGCCGACGCCCGCCGACAGATCCTGCGGGTGGCGGGAAAGTCGGTACCGCTGCACGACGACGTCAACCTCGATGCGTTGGCCGCCGATCTGGACGGCTACAGCGCCGCGGACTGTGTGGCACTGCTGCGCGAAGCCGCTCTCACCGCGATGCGCCGAGACATCGACGCCGCCGACGTCACCTCGGCCGACGTCGCTGCGGCCCGCGAAAACGTCCGGCCCTCACTGGATCCCGCTCAGGTCGACGCGCTGCGGTCCTTCGCCGACCGCAGATAGCCCTCTTCGCGCGGGCAGGGGGGCAGCTCCCGCCTGCGCGAGCGTGCGTGTCCCCGGTCGACACGCCGACGAAATCGCCGGGATTACGCACGCTCGCGGACATGGACGTCAGGATTGTTCCGCCAGCGTTGCGAGCCGGGACAACGACCCCGCAAGCTTGTCCGCAGTGGTGCTGCGGGCCCGCCGGAAGCGGTTCGGATCGGTCAACTGCGACCAGTCGTAGGTGTGGGTGACCCGGGTGTGGGTCTCGTCCAACGGCTCGAGTTCCCACCGCCACAGATGACCCGGCGGTGGTTGGCCAGGTTCCGCCGGCCGCCAGGAGATCCGGCGTTCCTCCTCGAACTCCACCACGTGGTTCTCACGTGCGACACCCAAGGTCAGTGTCATGGTGAACACCGCGCCCTCGGCGCGCACCCGTTGTCCGGCTTGCGCTTCGGCCAAATTGTCGTTGCCGTCCCAACGCGGCTGTTGAGCCGGATCGGCAATCAACTCGAAGATCCGTGCCGCGGGCGCCGTAATCTCACGACTGGCGCTGACCACCCTGGGAGCCGACGGCGAACCGACCCGGTGTGCGGTGCCGTCCGGGTCGACGTAGGCAAATTCTCTGAGCTGGTAGTCGGTATCGACCGGCTCGACGAACCGGCCGTGCACACCTGTCGCCGTCCACTGCGCGTAGAGTTCGTCGGCGTCCTCGACGTACAGGTACACGCTGGCGGCTGTACGTAGCGGATCGTGCTCATCCCACTCGGAAAGGTGCAGGGACACCGACCCGCGCTCGGCGAATCCGTACCGGGTCGGTCCGTCGTAGGCACGAACGGCAAATCCGAGCCGGCGGTAGCGCTCCAGAGCGGAGTCGAGATCTCGCACCGCAATGATGGGCGCGACGGCCGTGAACACGATCTCCGACATGACGTCAGTCTTACACGGCCGGTTACCCGGAAATGGCAGGATCAGGGCATGGACGAAGACGCCTTTCCCGACGTGCGGTGGGGCCGCGACCCCGGATCAGTGCTGCGGCGAGCGGTCGGGGTGGTCGCCGGATCGAAACCCGGTGCCTGGCTCATCCGCCAAGGCACTCCGCTGGACCGCTGGCTGCTCAACCACAGCAACGGTCGGCTCACTATTTTCGGGCCGATCGCAGCCCCGCTGCTGCTGCTCACCACGACCGGGCGCAAGTCCGGTCAACGGCGGCAGATCCCGCTGGCCTACATGCGTGAAAACGACCGACTGTTCTTGGTGGGTAGCAACTTCGGGCAAGCGCATCATCCGGCATGGGTGTTGAACCTGACGGCCGACCCGAATGCCTGGGTCACCATGGGCGGCAAGGAGATACCAGTGCTTGCCGTCGACGTGACCGGCGCCGAACACGACCGGATCTACCAGAAGTTCATCGACTACATCAGCAACTACAACACCTACCAGCACCGGACCGACCGGGAGATCCGGGTCTTCGCGCTGACCAGACGCTAACGGCCCGAGGCTATCTCATATCCGCTGGCCATCCGGTACACGGCCCGATCCAGTCCGGGGAGGATGTCGGTGCTCGCGATTTCATCGGCCGTGAACCGCGCCGAAAGCCCGTGTATCAAGTTCGAGATGATGACGTCCAGCTCGGCGATGAAGCCTTCTCGACGTCGGCGAGTGCTGCCCGCATCGCCGGGCTCACTACCCCGGCCCCGACGGCCTGGTCGTGGCCGCACGGTTCATCCAGGTGCTGCCGTTAGTTCACCAGCTCCCTTGCGAGCGTGCGTGATCCCGGTGATTTCGTCGGCGTGTCGACCGGGGACACGCACACTCGCGCGATAGGGGGGCGGCAGCCGTTAGCGCGGCAAGTCGAATTCGACCCGCGCCGCGACGGTCTCGATCGCCTCGTGCAGCGCCGCCATCCGGTCGGACAGCGAGGGCGCCGCCAGCACCGCATAGCGGTCGGCCTCCCCCATCGGAATCCGGCAGGCCAGCGAATACAGCCGCTGCGTCGGATCCAGCGAACGCAGCCGGCGACCACCCAGCAGGGAGTTGCGCCCGGGCATGACCCACCGCCGGCGGACCATCGCCATCCGCTGTTGCAGCGCAACGATACGATCCTCCAGCTCGTGGAACTCACTGTCGCTCAACGATTCCGCCGGCTCGTCGGGCCACGGCTCGATATTCGCCCGGGGATACGGATCGTCCGGTAGCCACTCGCGGACCCGGATCCGCTCCCCGGTCAGGCAGCGCATGGCGTAACGGCCGCCGCCCAACTCGTTGCATTGCGTGATGCTGGCCATGGCGCCGACGCCGTTGCGCTGCTCCCCGCCGCCCACCTCACGGCCACGCGCGATCAGCACCACCCCGAAGCGCGGATCGCCGCTGCGCATCAGGTCACCGACCATTACCGTGTAACGCATCTCAAAAATCCGCAGCGACAGTTCCTCGCCGGGCAGCAACACCCACTCCAGCGGAAACATCGGCAGTTCCATCAGTGGCTGTCCAGTTCGGCCACCAGCGCATCGACGACGGCACGCAGGTCTCCGTCGTGTTCCTCGGCAACCCGGCGCTGACGCTGATACGACGCGCCCGTTCGGTAGATGTCGGCGACGCCCGCCAGTTCGTCGGCACAGTGCAGTCGCGCGGCCACCGGCTCCAATCGGTTGAGCAGGTCGTCGAGATCCTCGGTGACCAATCGTTCTCTGCCTTCGGCATCGAGGATGATCTCCGCGTCCAACCCGTAGCGCGCCGCGCGCCACTTGTTCTCCTGCACGTGCCAGGGGGGCATGGTGGGCAGGGTCTGGTCGTCGTCCAGCCGCCGGTCCAGATCGACGATCAGGCAGTGCGTCAACGCCACCAGGACGCCCAGCTCGCGCAGATTGGACACCCCGTCGCAGACCCGCACCTCGATGGTGCCCAGGTGCGGGGATGGCCTGATATCCCAACGGATCTCGGTGGTGTGGTCGATGATTCCGGTCTTCTTCTGGTCATAGACGAAGCCTTCGAACTCCGACCAGGTCTGGAATTGGAACGGCAGCCCCGCGGTGGGCAGCTGCTGGAACATCATCGCCCGATTGCTGGCGTACCCGGTGTCGTGGCCGGTCCACCACGGCGACGACGCCGACAGCGCCAGCAGGTGCGGGTAATACAGCAGCAGCGAGGAGATGATCGGCATCACCTTGTGCGCGGAGGAGATTCCGACGTGGACGTGCACCCCCCAGATCAGCATCTGCCGACCCCACCACTGGGTGCGTTTGATCAACTCGGCATAGCGCGGTGCGTCGGTGAGTTTCTGCGCCGACCACTGCGCGAACGGGTGGGTACCGGCACCGAACAGTTCCATGCCCCGGCCTTGCACGATGGGCCTGGTGGTCGCCAGCGTCTGACGCAGGTCGTCTATCGCCTCGCCGGTGTTGGCACAGATGCCGGTGACGAGCTCGACAGTGTTGCGCAGCAATTCCTTGTGCACGCGCGGGTTTTCGCCAAGTTCAGACAGGACCGCGCTGGCTTCGTTGCTCAGATCGCGAGTCGCGACGTCGACGAGTGCGAACTCCCATTCCACGCCAATGGTGGGCCGGGCGCTGTGAGCGAACTCGATCCGGGAGTTTGCCCTGCTGTTCGGCGGGTTATCCGGCGCCGATAACACCACACGCAACCCGTTTGCCGGCGTCTCCGGTGGTCAGCGTGGTCTGGTCCGGGCCGGGTGTGCCGTTGACCTGGGTGTAACGATCCGCCGGGATATTGCCGAAGTTGTCGTCGTCGGCGTGGATGATGATGGCGGTCTGGTCGCCGGCCAGCAGCTCCGCCCTGGTGAACGCGTCGGTGGTCGTCACCAGCAGGGCACTGCCATCGGAGCGCACGTGCAACGAGGTGAGGTCGCCACTGTGCGGGTGCTCGCTATGGCCGGGGGCTTGGAAGTGCCCACCGGCCGACAAGAAGTCGCCGGGCGCCCCGCCGGTGGGGGCCACCGAGTCGGCTTCGCACTTGCCGACGCCGTGGATGTGCATGCCGTGGAAGCCGGGCGTCAGGATGCCGGTGCTGGTGGTCTGCACGGTGATGGTGGCGAATTCCTTACCGCCGGCCTTGCTGAACTCGAACGTCGCGGTGGCGACCTGGCCGCCCTCGGGGGTCGTCAGACGCGCTACAAGGTTGTCCGATGCGCTCGACCCGTCCGGCTCGTTCGCCACGCCCGACGGCGCGGGCGACCCGGTCCAGATGGCCGGTGTGGTGCCCGGTGCGTCAGAGGGCGGCTGGTTGGGACTGCACGCCGCCACCAGCACAACCGGGGTGGCTAACACTACGGCGGCAAGGGCTCTGCGGCGACCAAACGTGACCATGCGAGGAGCTTAACCCGCGACCACCACGATGACGCCTGGCGGCTGCTCGGCCACGTCGGCGATGCGCGGCTCCACGGCAGCGTGCAGCACCTCGGCCACGGCATTGGCCGAGGCGTGCTCGCCGTCCATGTCGCTGAAGTAGACGGTGTTCGCGGTGACCCCGGGCAACTCGAGGTTCCCGACCTCAGTCACGTTCCAGCCCGCTTCACGCAGCTGGTCGGCAGTGTGACCGGCCAGCCCGGCCTGCTCGGAGATGTTGTAGACCCGCACCTCGGACTTGTGCGCGGCATGTTCGGGCGTCACCGGCGCCGAGCTGGTGGCGACGGGATTAGACGTCGGCGAATGACCGTCGTCGTCGTCACTGCCCGACGATCCGAGTGCCTGGAAACCGACCAGCAGGAAGATGGTGCCCAAGAACAGCAGCACCATCACCATGGCTCGCAGCGGGAGCCGGGATGAATCGGGAACGTGATCGTTCATTGCGCCCACTGTATCCAGGAGCAGTCCCTAACCTATAAACGCCCAGCAATCAAGGCGTCAGGTGATGTCGAAACCGAGTCGCCGCGCGGCCCGCGCCTTCTGGCGGCTGGACCGCAACCGGCGGAGTCGCTTGACCAGCATCGGGTCGGCGGCCAGCGCCTCAGGCCTGTCGACAAGCGCATTGAGCACCTGGTAGTAGCGGGTCGCCGACAGCGCGAATCGCTCCTTGATGGCCTCTTCTTTGGCGCCGGCGTACTTCCACCAGTCCCGTTCAAAGGACAGGATGTCGTGTTCGCGACGGCTCAGGCCGTCGGTGGGCTCCGAATCGTCCCCTGAGCGATTCGCCTGCGCCATGGCCCCGTCCATATCGTTTCCTGGACCCTTCCGGAAATTTCTTTGGTTGAAACGTTCGTTGCTTTTCGGCGGCGTGTTCCGGCGGTTATTGAACCACGGCCGGCGGTGTTGAACTGGGAGCCGGTCCCGCGAGTCGCTTGGCCGCTGCGCTGGGCCGGGGGCGGCCACCTAAGATTTCCGGTCATGTCCGTCGTACCCATCCGGATCGTGGGCGATCCTGTCCTGCACACCCGGACCAGCCCGGTGCCCGTCGCCAACGACGGCTCGTTGCCGGCCGACCTCGGTGAGCTGATCACCACGCTGTACGACACCATGGACGCCGCCAACGGAGTCGGATTGGCCGCCAACCAGATTGGCGTGGGACTGCGGGTGTTCGTCTACGACTGCGCCGACGATCGCGGCCAGACCGCGCGGCGCCGCGGCGTGGTGGTCAACCCGGTGCTGGAGACCTCGGACCGGCCCGAGACCATGCCGGACCCGGACAACGACGACGAGGGCTGCCTGTCGGTGCCCGGCGAATCGTTTCCGACCGGAAGGGCGGACTGGGCGCGGGTCACCGGCCTGGACGCCGACGGCAAGCCGATCACGCTGGAGGGCACCGGCTTGTTCGCCCGAATGCTGCAGCACGAGACCGGGCACCTGGACGGCTTCTTGTACGTGGACATGCTGGTGGGCCGGCACGCCCGCGCAGCGAAGCGGGCGGTCAAGGCGAACGGCTGGGGGGTGCCCGGGCTGTCCTGGATGCCGGGCGACGTACCCGATCCGTTCGGCCACTGATGAGCCGGTAATGAGCCAACCGCCCGAACTTCCCGAAGTCGGCGTCCGGGTGAGCCTGCGCTACCTGCGGCCCCCCGGTTCGGCGCCGTCGATGGGCGATGTGGTGGGACATCTGGTGGAGACCGGACCGCGGGTCCGAGTCCGCTCGTCGGACGGCGTGACACACGAGTTCCGGCATGCCGACGTGCTGTACGTGCGCCGACTGACGGATCGGCCGGTGAAGAACTCGGCGATCCGGTCTGTTGAGCACGCCGCCGCGCTGGCCTGGCCGGGCAGCGAGCACCGGTGGCTGGACGGATGGTTGTTGCGCGCCGGACCCGGTGGCGACCTGGCGGCCAATTCGGCTGTGCCCCTGGACATGTTCGCCCACACCAGCACTGTCCCGGCGATCATCGATTGGTACGAGCAGCGGGGTCTGCCACCGTGCCTGGCGGTCCCGGAGCGGCTGTTGCGACTGCCGGAGGACATCCCCACGCGGTACGAGACCCGCACCCTGGTGCGCGAGGTGACCGTCGGGACTCCCGCCGGTGACGTGGCGCTGGCCGTCGAGCCCGACGCCGGTTGGCTGGCGGTGTTCGGCGGCTTCGCGCCGGTTGAGGTGCTGACCGCGGTGGTCGACGGCGATGTGGTGTTCGCCACGGTCGAGGGGGTGGCGACCGGGCGGGCTGCGGTCACCGAGGCCCCCGACGGGACTCGCTGGCTGGGGCTGTCGGCACTGCGCGTTGCCCAGGACCACCGTCGGCAAGGCCACGGTCGGGCGATCTGCGCCGCGCTGCAGGCCTGGGGGCTGGACCGCGGCGCTACCCGCGGCTACGCACAGGTTCCAAGCGGGCCGGACGACAAAGCCGGCGCCTTCAGCTTCTTCGAGGCGGTCGGGTTCGCCGGCCAGCACCGCACCCGGTACCTCGATGGCCGACTGCTGCGGCCGCCGCGCAGCTAGCGGCGATCGCCAGCGCGACGAAGTCGCGCGCCGTGGGTCGCCGCCGCCGATCTAGGGTGGCGGCGTGACTACGCTGCGATTGGCCACCTGGAACGTCAACTCCATCCGCACCCGGGTGGACCGGGTGACCGACTGGCTGGCCCGCGCAGAGGTCGACGTGCTGGCCATGCAGGAGACCAAGTGCACCGACGCGCAGTTCCCAACCCTGCCGTTTCACGAGTTGGGCTACGAGGTGGCTCACGTGGGCCTGAACCAGTGGAACGGCGTGGCGATCGCCTCTCGGGTCGGCCTCGAGAACGTCGAGGTCGGGTTCCCCGGCCAGCCGGCCTGGGCCAAGGCGGAAGCCGACCCGACGGTGGAGGCCCGGGCGCTGGGCGCCACCTGCGGCGGGGTGTGGGTATGGAGCCTGTATGTGCCCAATGGGCGCGCCCTGGACGATCCGCACTACACCTATAAGCTGGAATGGCTTGCCGCACTGCGTCATACCGCGCAGGGCTGGTTACGCGACGACCCGTCGACGCCGATCGCGCTGGCGGGTGACTGGAACGTCGCCCCGCAGGACGACGACGTGTGGAGCATGGAGGTCTTCGACGGGTCCACGCACGTCTCCGAACCCGAACGTGCGGCATTCAACGCGATGGTCGAGGCGCAGTACCTCGACGTGGTGCGGCCGTTCACGCCCGGCCCCGGCGTCTACACCTATTGGGACTACACCCAGTTGCGGTTCCCCAAGAAACAGGGCATGCGTATCGACTTCATCCTGGGCTCGCCCGCGTTGGCGGACCGGGTCTCGCACGCCGAGATCGTCCGCGAGGAGCGCAAAGGCAAGTCGCCCAGCGACCACGCCCCGGTGCTGGTGGAGATTCAACCGGCCTGACGTTCGCATTTATGAATTCCGTGTGGATTCTGCAGTGTTCGTCAAACTGCGCATACGATGGTGAGATTACGCAATTTGCTCAATTGAAGGGCAGGGATTACCCATGAACGCCGTCGCAGGGACGGTACGACAGTTGACCCGGGCGGCGAACCGCGCGGCGACCATGACCACCGAGGCGGCCGGCGCGATCGGCGGCGCGGCGGTCAACGGGGTGATCGGCGGGGTGAAGGGTGCGGCCAGCGGCGCGCAGCGCGGCCTGAGCAGCGGCAGCCACTCAACTCCCGCGGCCGCACTGACCCTAAGCGCCCTCGGCGTCGCCGGGTTGGTCGAGTGGCCGGTGCTGGTGGCGGTGGGCGGCACCGCGCTGGTGCTCAAGCAGTTGAACAATCGATCGAAGGGCACCGAGCCGCCATTAGCGCCGCCGGCCAAACAACCAACCACCCCGGCGCGGCCCTTGAAGGCCGTGAAGGCGACGGCAGTGAAGTCAACCGCGTCGTCGGCCAGTCCGCGGCGCAGCCCGCAGGCCAAGAAGACGACGACAGCTCCGTCGTCGCGCAGCGCCACCCGCGCTCGCCACTGATCGGGCGCGAGTGGATTTAGGTCGTGCCATAAGGCACTCTCTTCCGCTGCGTGCGGCGAATTTCGGTGTCCAACTCACCTCGGCTCTGGTGGCCGCATCGGTCCAAACCGCAGCCGGAGTGGCCGACGCCGTCCGGCCGGCTCACGACATCGGTCCGGCTTTGTCCCGGCGGTGCTTCCGCGGCGAAGAACGAGCCTGGATCGAGGTGCGCGGGCTCGACGAACCCACCGGAGCCGAGTTGGCAACCGCCGTACTCGGCGCTGTCCGCGCACTGCCCGGAGTCACCTCGGTCCGGTTAAACCATCCGCTGGCCCGCCTGGTGGTCGGGCTCGACTCGGCCGCCGCCGACGTCGTCTCACTGCGCGAGCTGTTCCGGGTGGTCAGCGACATCGAAAACCAGTACCGCCGGGTCGCCACCCGCGGGCGCACCTCTACTAGCCGGCCCGGCCTTCCTGGCGACGGGATGACGCAGACGCTGCGCACGTTGACGGTCGGTGCCCATGTCGTCGGCTTGGGTGTCGCGACGGCGGGCCGGCTGCTGCGACTGCCGGGCCTGCCGCTCGGCCTGGAAGCCGGCGTGACCTTCATCGACTACCAGCCGCGGCTCCGCCGACTGCTGGAGGACAACTTCGGCAAGCAAGCCGCCGACACCTTGTTGGCCCTGGCCAGCGCTACCGTGCACACCCTCAACCAGGCGCCGACCGCACTGGCGGTGGACCTGTCAGTGGAGGCGATGCGCGCCGGGGAGGAACGCGCCGCAGAGCGGGCCTGGCGCCGCCGCGAGCCGGATCTCGCGGAGTACGCCGACCACCCGCCGGTAGCCGTCCCGCAACGGCCGGCGCCGCGGCCGCCGGGTGCGGTAGAACGGCATCTGACCCGCAGTTCCTGGGCGCAGGCCGCCGGTGCCGGGGTGGTCGCAGCCGCGACCCGCAGTCCTGACCTGGCCGGCACCGCCGCGGCGGTGACCGCGCCGAAGGCCACCCGCACTGTGCGCGAGTCGTTCGCCGCGACTTTGGGCCGCGGTCTGGCCGACCAGCACGGAACGGTGGTGCTGCGGCCGGGCAGCCTGCGTGAGCTGGACCGGATCGACACCGTGGTCATCGACCCGCGCGTGCTGTGCGGCGACACCCTACGGGTGCTGCAGGTGCGCGGCGCCGACGACGACGAATTACGCGCCGCGTGGGCGCAGGCCCAAGCCCGGCTGAGCGATCCCGATCTGAAGCCGGGCTGGCATCAGATCGGCCCGGGCGCCGGCGTTCAGGCGTCGTTCCAGCCCGCGCTGCTACCGCTGGCCGCCGCGCTGGTCACCGAAGCCCGGCACGCCGACATCGAAGTGGTCTCGGTCGAGTCCGAGGCGCTCGGCGAGCTGCGGTCGATCTTCGATGAGATCCGTCCGCTGGACGGGGTATCGGTAGACGAGGCGTTGACCGCCACGGTGGCCGCCTACCAGGCCGACGGTCATGACGTCGCGGTGCTGTCGGCGACCGCCGTCGAGGCACTGGCGGCGGCCGATGTGGCGCTGGGAATGCTGCCGGGGCAGGGTTGTCCGCCGTGGTGCGCTGACGTGTTGCTGACCGACCTGGCCGCGGTGTGGCGGGTGCTGCACGCGCTGCCAGCAGCTCGGTCAGCCAGTCGCCGAGGCATGGAGATCTCCACCGGCGCTTCGATATTGGGTGCATTGCTGATGCTTCCGGGAGTTCGTGGCCGCGGGCCGGGGCCGGTGACTACCGGCGCGGCGGCCGGCGCGCTGTCGGGCTACTGGCTGGCTCGACGTGCGGTGGACGCCGCGGCGCCCCGGCCGGTGCCGGTGCACGAGTGGCATGCCATGTCGGTCGACCAGGTACGGGCGGTGCTACCGCCGCCGCACCTGGCGGTCCCGACCGAAGCCCACCACGCCCCTGCTGCGGCGGCCGCGCTGGCGGCCGTCGACCTGGCCCGCCGCGGCGCCCAGCGGACCGCGCCACCCCGACTGTTCTGGCAATTCGCCCATGCGGTGCGCAGTGAGCTGTCCGACCCGATCACACCAATACTGGCGCTGGGGGCCGCGGCCAGCGCGGTGCTGGGCTCACCGGTCGACGCCATGCTGGTCGGTTCGGTGCTCGGCGGTAACGCGATGCTGGCAGCCGCGCAACGACTGGTCGCCGAACGTCGGCTCAGCGTCCTACTGAATGACCAGGTTTCGCCGGCGCGCAAGGTTCTTCCCGGCGGAGGTCACTGCGACGTGGCCGCCGAGGACCTGCGCCCCGGCGACGTGATCGAGGTGCGGCCCCACGAGGTAGTGCCCGCCGACGGCCGGCTGATCGAGGCGATCGACCTGGAGGTCGACGAGTCGTCACTGACCGGCGAGTCGTTGACGGTGGTCAAGCAGGTCGAGGCCACTCCGGGCGCGGATCTGGCGGAGCGGGAGTGCATGGTCTACGCGGGCACCACGGTGGTGACCGGCACCGCGGTGGCGCTGGTGACCGCGACCGGCGGCGACACCCACGGCCGCCGGGCCGCCGATCTGGTGGCCAGTGATCAGTCCGCGATCGGGCTGCAACACCAATTGAGCCTGCTCACCAGCAGGGCGTGGCGGATCAGCCTGGCCGGTGGTGCGCTGGTGACCGGACTCGGCATAACACGCCGGATCGGGTTGCGTCAGGCGGTGGCCAGCGGCATCGCGGTCAGTGTCGCCGCCATCCCGGAGGGGCTGCCGCTGGTGGCGACGATGGCGCAGCAGTCCTCTGCGCGACGGTTGACTAAAACCGGTGTGCTGGTGCGGGTTCCGCGCTCGGTGGAGGCTCTGGGCCGAGTCGACGTGGTGTGCTTCGATAAGACCGGGACGCTGAGCAAGAACCGGCTGCGGGTGGCGCAGGTGCATCCGGCCGCGGGATTCGCCGACGGCGACGTGCTGTGTTGCGCAGCGACCGCCGCCCCGGCGTCCAACGGCGTCCGCCAGGTACACGCCACCGACACCGCCATCATCGAGGCCGCCAGCGCAGCCGCCGGCGCACCGGCATACGACGGTCCCGCCGCGCACCTTCCATTCCGTTCCGGCCGCCAGTATTCGGCCACCGTGCTCGGATCGGAGCTGACTCTCAAGGGCGCGCCGGAAATGGTGCTGGCCTGCACCGGCGTGGGCCAGGCCGTCAAAGATGCGGTGGCCGGGCTGGCCGCCAACGGCTTGCGGGTGATCGCGGTGGCCCGGCGCGAGTTGACGCCCGCGCAGCTGACATCGTTGGGTGACGATCCCGAACCCGATGAGATCGCCGAGTTCTGCAGCGCGGGTATGACATTCGTCGGCCTGCTGGGATTGTCCGACACCCCGCGCGACGAGGCCGCCGAACTGCTCGCCGAACTGGACCGCCGCCGACTCCCGGTGCGGATCATCACCGGGGACCACCCACTTACGGCCACCGCGATCGCGCGGGAGCTGGGCCTGAAAGTCAGCGCCGAGCAGGTGATCAGCGGCGCGCAGTGGGATGCGCTGTCGCGCAAAGACCAGGAGCTCGCGGTGGCCGAGCGGGTGGTGTTCGCCCGGATGTCACCGGAGCACAAGGTCCAGATCGTGCAGACCCTGGAACGCACCGGCAAGGTGTCGGCGATGGTCGGCGACGGCGCCAACGATGCCGCAGCCATCCGGGCCGCCACCGTCGGGATCGCCGTGGTCGCGCACGGCAGCGAAGCGGCCAGCTCGGCCGCCGACGTGGTGCTACTCGACGAGCGGATCGACACCCTGCTCGACGCGTTGGACGAAGGCCGCGCGCTGTGGCAGCGGGTCCAGGCGGCAGTGGCGGTGCTGCTGGGCGGCAACGCCGGCGAGGTGGCGTTCGCGATCATCGGCAGCGCTCTCACCGGACGTTCACCGCTGAACGCCCGCCAGCTGGTGCTGGTGAACATGCTCACCGACGCGCTGCCGGCCACCGCGTTGGCGGTCAGTTCGCTCAACGAGTCGGCCGCCGCCGGTGGACACGGTCCCGACGAGCGAGCGCTGTGGCGCACGGTGGCCGTGCGCGGCGTGACGACGGCGTCGGCGGCGGTGGGCGCGTGGGCACTGGCCTCGGTGACCGGACGCCAGCAGCGGGCCTCGACGGTTGCACTGGTCGCATTGGTCGCTACGCAGCTGGGCCAGACACTCCTGGACTCGCACGACCCGGTGGTGGTGGCAACCGCCGTCGGCTCGCTCGGCGTGATGGGGACGTTGATCTCCATCCCGGGCGTCAGTCAGCTGCTGGGCTGCACCCCGCTGGGCCCGTTCGGCTGGGCCCAGGCGCTGGGTACGGCAGCGGTGGCCACCGCTGGCGCAGCCGTGGTGCCCCGGCTGCTGTCCGGGCCGCCGGACACCGCGGCGGCACCGACCGAGTTCATCGTTCCCGGGCCCCGACAGCCGGACGGCACCGCGGTGTCCGACAGCCCCCCCACCCCGCGACTGCGACTTGTGCACAATGGGGACACTGGCTCTCGCCGCGGAATGACCGCGGCCCGATCACCCGGCGACCCGTCGCCACCAGGAGGCTCATGATGGCGGACAAGCCGCGGCGAACGGCCTCGCAGCGGGAGGCGCTGGCCCATATCCGCGACGCGGAGGGCTTCTCGGTTGAGTTGCCACTGGTCGGCAAGGTCACGGTGCCGCGGCCCGAACAGCTGGCCTACTACGGGGGGCTGGTGCTGTTGGCCGCGTTCGAGATCATCGACTGGCCGGTAGCCGCCGCGGTGGCCGCCGGCCACATTCTGGCCAGCAACCACCGCAGCGAGGTGCTTGACCAGCTGGGCGAGGCACTAGAAGAGGCCTGACCTCAGTTGTCGACGGTCAGCACCCCGGCGCGCCACAGGAGTGCGTACATCTGGTTCAGGGGACCGCTGAGCAGCCGGGTGGCCATGTCGACCACCGGGTCTGAAGCAGGCACGGCGGGGCCTCGGCCCGGTCGGTCCAGCTTCTTCGCCGTGCTGGTGGCACGGGCGGCCGGCGCCGGGATGTCGGTGTAAGCGATCGCAACCATGATGGCCTCCTAGTCGCGTAACGGTGCTACGCGCTCAGCTGGAGGCCGGAATCGTGGCTTAGCTGGAGGCGGTATGCGACCGTGCGGATGGGGACGGAACGAAAATCCAATATCGACTCGGACTATCTCCGGAACTCATTCGTCCCTCACCTCCTCTCGGTCGCGGGCACGCTTTCACGCGCCGGTTTCACCGCATGCTTGGGAGGAGGCTCCGACAACTATCGGAAAGCCGCACCCCTCTCGTCAGAGTTTCGGCACTACACGGCGTGTCCGGCCCACGAAATGGCCGGAAGCCACTTGGGCTCAACCCTTAATCCGGGAGGAGCTGTCCTGACCCGGGGCGTCTTTCGACGTTCGGGGTCAGTGGCCTGTGTCCGTGCAGACGCCTCACCTAACGAGGTGCTTGCAGGGTCCATAGTGCATGAGGCCGAAGCCCGGGTCAACTCTGTCGCACCCCGGGCGTGTCGAGGGTGGCTGACGTGCACGAATGCCGCCGCACCGCGGATCGCAGCATCGCCACACCAGCCACTTGGGTATCAGAACGGGACCACGGTGTGCGGTTCGAGAACGATCGCGTATGCACTATCACTGCCATAAAAGTCTGGCCCTGCACATTCGATGTGCAGGGCCAGACTGTTGGACTCCGAGGTTATCCGGGTCACCCGGCCAGGGACGCGAACAGCGGACCGGTCAACTGCAGGCCGGTGGTGGCACCGGCGGTGACGAAGAACCCGAACAGTGCCAGGGCGGCGCCGGCCAGCGAGACGTTCTTGTTGAAGTGGATCTGGTCACCAGCCTTGGCCTGCGGGTCCTGCTCGCGCCAG
>JBDTEP010000183.1:0-7958 GCA_039922455.1 Mycobacterium sp.
GCAGCTGGGTGTTGCGCGCGATCCGGCGGGCGAAGCCGGCCGAGGTACCCGGGTGGCCGCCGGGAATCGCCGTGTCGAAGGGCCACACCAACACCGTGTCCGCACCGCCGACGCCGGCGCCGAATGCGGCCAGCGTGGTGCGCAGCATGTTCACCCACGGGTCGCGCTGGGTCATCATCGGCCGCGACGTCTCGACGTGGAAGGTCGCGGCGCCGCACTCCGGCTCCCCGGCCACCTCGGCGACCCGCGCCCACAGCTGCCGAGCCGCCCGGATCTTGGCGATCGTCATGAACTGGTCGTCGTCGGCGGCGAGCCGGAAACTGATCTGGCCGATGGCGTCGGCGATCGGCAGTCCGGCGTCGGTGAGCAGCCGCAGATAGGCCACCGCGGCGGCCAGCGCCCCGGCCAGCTCCCCGATCGCGCCGGCCCCCAAGTTGTGGAACGCCGGGCCGTTGACGGCGATCGAGCGCACCCCGCGCTGACCAGCGACACGCGTCGCCACCGCGATCACCTCGTCGATCGAGGGCGTCGGCCGGTCACCCAGCGGCGCCGTCAGCGGGTCGGCCCCCAGATCCACCGACAGGCCGGCACGACTGTCTGGATCGAGGCCGTCGACCAGCCCCAGCATCACGTGGGCGGCAGCGGTGTAGTCGCCGGCCCCCGCACCGTCGAGTAGCACCGGGACCAATTCCAGATACACGTCGTCGAAGACCCGTCGCAGCTCGGCGGCCGGCACCCCACCTTGCCCGACCCGCAACGTCAGCGCGCTGACGCCTTCGGCCAGGGCCCCCAGCACAGCATCGTTGGTGGCGGCGCCCCGCGACGAGGAGTCCGACCCATCGGAAGAGCGGCCAGGGAAGACTTCGGCGACCTTCCAGCCGCTGTTGACGTCGCGCAGAGCGTCGGCACCGCGCACGTAGGGCCACCGGCCCGGCAGCGGCGGCTCCGGCCGCGCATCGAACGCGGTGTAGAGCGCCCGAATCGCGAATCCATCGGGACCCTCGATCGGGGTGTCCAGCAGCCGCTCCGGCTCGCCACCGGTGTCGAGCTCGATGTCGCCCGGCTCGCGGCGCAAGCTCTTGGCCAGCACCCCGGCGACCCCGGCACGCCAGCGGGCACGGGCTTGCTCCATGCCGGCGGGTTCGGCAGACACGTCGATCGACACCGGCGGCTCCTGTTGTTACTCATGAGTAGCGGATTGATCGCTACCCAACACGTGCTAACCAGGCTAAATGATCGCGATCGGCGGGTGTGGCCGAGGTGTGCCGAGTGGAAAAACTCTCTCCGTGTGACGCGTGGTGTTAACCATCGGCCCGTAGTCTTGAGCCCCGTGACATCCACCGCGCCCCGGATTCCGCAGGCGCTGCGCAGGGTGATCTCGGCGACCATCGCGACAGCGCGCCAGGTCCCGGTGCGGCGGCTGGCGGTCACGACTGCGGTGGTGGTGCTGCTGGTCGCGGTGGCAGTGCTGGTCCGGCTGCCCACCGCCGTGCAGTTGCGGGATTGGGCGCAGACGCTGGGCCCGTGGTTTCCGCTGGCGTTTTTGGCCGGGCACACCGTCATCACGGCCTTCCCGTTCCCCCGGACCGCATTGACGCTGGCCGCCGGCCTGCTGTTCGGCCCTTGGCTGGGCGTGGTGCTGGCGGTGGCGGCCAGCGTGCTCAGCGCCGTGACCGTGCTGATCCTGATGCGGGTGTTCGGTTGGCAGCTGAGCCGGTTG
This sequence comes from Mycobacterium sp., assembly GCA_039922455.1. Taxonomy (GTDB): domain Bacteria; phylum Actinomycetota; class Actinomycetes; order Mycobacteriales; family Mycobacteriaceae; genus Mycobacterium. The sequence goes on from JBDTEP010000183.1 coordinate 1,721, forward strand.
GTGCGTCATCCGGGGATTGACTCGCTGGACGCGCACCTGCGGCAGCGCGGGTGGCCCGCGGTGGTGTCACTGCGGTTCATTCCGGCCATCCCGTTCTCGGTGATCAACTATGCCGCCGGCTTATCGGCAATCCGACTGCTGCCGTATTCGGTGGCCACCCTGGTCGGTTTGCTGCCGGGCACCGCCGCGGTCGTGGTGCTTGGCGACGCATTCACCGGGCACATGAGCCCGCTGCTGTTCGTGGTATCGGCGTGCACCGCCGCCGTCGGGGTGGCGCTATTGATCTACGAGGTGCGTATCCACCGCCGGCATCCGAGCGCCCCGGACAGCGCACCGGCCACCGCATCCGAGCCGGCGGTAACTTGCTGAGCATGGCCGCGTTCACCGACATCGCCAATCGTCTGTTGCGGTCGCGCCGGCTGATGCGCGCGCCGATCTGGCTGTATCGGGCTCGACTCGGCGGGCTCCTGGGTGGGCGGCTGTTGATGCTCGAGCACATCGGGCGCAAGACCGGCGTCCGGCGCCAGGTGGTGCTGGAAGTCATCGACCATCCCACGGCCGACAGCTACCTGGTCGCTTCCGGTTTCGGTACCCGGGCCCAATGGTTCCGCAACATCACCGCCGACCCCCGGGTGCGGGTCTATGCCGGCAGTCGACGGCCGGCACCGGCCACCGCCCGGGTGCTCGGCCAGCCTGAGGCCGACCGGGTACTGGGCGACTACATCGAGCGCCATCCCCGCGCCTGGGAGCAGTTCAGCGCGGTGCTCGAGCAGACCTTGGGCGAGCCGGTGACCGCGACCAACACAGCGCTGCCGATAGTCGAGTTGCGCTTGGGCTCATAGCCTTACGGGTCGATCAGGATCCCCGGATTGAGCACCCCGGCCGGGTCCAGCACGCTTTTTGCCGCCCGCAACGCCGCCGCGAACGGCTCCGGCCGCTGCTGGTCGTACCAGGGCCGGTGGTCCCGGCCGACCGCGTGATGATGGGTGATCGTGGCGCCGTTGTCGATGAGCGCCTGCGAGACGGCCGCTTTGATCTCGTCCCACTGCTCGACCGTGCTGCCCCACCGCCCGGCGCCGTACACCCCGAAGTAGGGCGCCGGACCATCCGGATACACATGGGTGAACCGGCAGGTCAGCAGTCCGGTGACCCCGACGGCAGCCATGGCCTCGGTCGCGGCGTCGTTCACTGCAGCGCGCAGGGCGGCGAAGCGGTCCCAGGTGCAGGCCGTCTCGAATGTCTCGGCGATCATCGAATGCTGAGCCAGTGCGTCACGGTGATACGGCATACGCAGAAATGACGAGCGCCAGGTGCCGGCCGCTCCGGTGGCGCCGCCGCGCTCGGCGGTGTCGCTGTGCTGCACCCCCTCTGGCAGGGTGCCGCCATGGTCGGCGACAATCTCGACCGCCCGCGCCATCGAGGCCCGCACCGGGTGATCCGCGGATTCGAACCCGAGCACCAACACCCCGCCGGTCGTCGGCGTACCGGCGTTCAGCATCGCTTCGAGTGGATCGAGCAGCCGGCAGTTGGCAGGTTGCAGGCCGGACTGGGCCAGCAGCCGAGTCGCCTGGACCGCCTGGTCGTAGTCGGTGAAATGCACCGATGCACCTGCCCGCCACCGCGGGCGGTCCTGTAGCCGCAGCCACGCCTCGGTGATCACCCCGAGCGCGCCCTCCGAACCCAGAAACATCCGGTCCGGCGCGGGCCCCGCCCCCGACCCGGGCAGCCGGCGGGATTCGTTGATGCCATAGGGAGTAACGACGCGCATCGACTCGGTAAGGTCGTCGATGTGGGTGTAGCCGGTGGCGAAATGCCCGCCGGCACGGGTCGCCAGCCACCCACCGACCGTGGAGAACTCGAAGGACTGCGGGAAGTGCCGCAGCGAGTAGCCGTGCGCGCGGAGCTGGTCCTCCAGCGCGGGCCCGAACACCCCGGCCTGCACCCGCGCGGCGCGACTCACTCGGTCGATTTCCAGCACCCGGTCCATCGCGCCCAGATCCAGTGTGACGACGCCGGGGTAGTCGCCCAGGTCGCGCGGTTCGACGCCGCCGACCACCGAGCTGCCGCCGCCGAACGGGATCACCGCGATCCGCTGTCGGCTGCACCAGTCCAGCACGTCGACGACCTCGCTGTCGGTGGTGGGCCGCAGCACCAGGTCGACCACTTGGTCGACCCGGCCCAGCAGGCAGCGCACCACGTCGCGGAACGCCTGTCCGTGGCTGTGCCGGAGCCGGTCTTCGGGGTCATCGGAGACCAGCGCGGCCAACGCCGCCGGTGCCGACACCCGCGCCGGTGCCACCTCGAGTTCGCTGCTCGCCGGTGGCCGGTGCCGGGTCAGATCCGCATCGGGCAGCAGCGCCGCGATCCGCCTGAGCAGCACGTGGCGCTCGTCCTCGCCGACCGCATCCTCGACGTTGCCCCATCCCCACCACGACCGAGTTTTCGCCACCATGTCCTCACCTCCCGAGCAAGTGTGTCGCCCGGGCGGCGAGCCCGGTCACGATGTCGCCGGCCGATGCCGAGGCGCCGATCAAGCCGGCCGCCTGGCCGACGGTGACATTGGCGGTGCGGTAATCGGATTCGGCCACCGCCCGCCGGTACTGCGCCGTGACCGGGTATCCGGCGGCCCCCAACTCCGCTTCGGCGCCGTTCCACCGGTCGGTGAAGCCGTTGCGCAGCACACTCATAGTGTGCCCCGTCGGCCACCGATACCCACGCACAACGTCGTAAACCCCAGTGCGACAGGTGCTGTCACCGGTGGCGGCCGCGACCGTGTCCCGCGCGGTGGCGGTGGTGAGCGCTTCGGCGGCCGAGTAGAAGAGGCTTCCACACAGCACACCGGATGCACCGAGCATCAGCGCCGCCGCCAGTCCGCGTCCGTCGGCAACTCCTCCGGCGGCCAGCACCGGCACCGCGGAACCGCGCGCGGCCACCAGATCGACGATCTCGGGAACCAGAGTCATCGTGGTGCGAAACCCGTAGCCGTGCCCGCCGGCCTCGATGCCCTGCGCCACCAGCACATCAGCGCCGACCCGCAGCGCATGGTCGGCCTGGTCGAGATCCTGAACCTGACAGATCAGCTGCGCGCCGGCGGATTTCACCGCCGCAGCAAACGGCGCGGGATCCCCGAATGACAGCAGCACCGCGACCGGGCGATAGCTCAACACCACATCCAACAACGCCGGACGTTCGGCCAGCGCCCAGGTGATGAAGCCGCAACCGACCCGGGTGTCGCCGGCTCGCTCGAATTCGCTTCGCAGCCAGCTTTCCTCGCCGTAACCGCCTCCGATCAAACCCAATCCGCCCGCCCGGCTGACGGCCGCCGCCAGTGCGCCGCCGGCCACCTCGGCCATCGGCGCGGACACCACCGGGTACTCGATATCCAGCAGTTCGGTGAAAGGGGTGAAAAGCCCGCTGGCAAACAACACGAAGACCTCCCCAATCCAGCAACAATTCGGTGCAGAACCGTCCACAAATATCGAGCAGAACGGCAATGCCCGTTAAAGTCTTCTTAGTGCCAAGTGCCGGCACAACACAAATTCGACAACGGCTCGAAGGATGAAGGGACCGGATCAATGGCTGATCAGAATGCCGCGGTGCGCAAGTATTTGACCGAAATGATCGGCACGTTTGTTTTCGTGTTCGCTGTCATCGGCATCATCTTGTCCGGCTCCGAATGCATCGCCGCCACCGCGGTTGGTATCGGCGCCGCGTTGATGGTGATGGTGTACGCCAGCGGCCACATCTCGGGCGGCCACCTCAACCCGTCGGTTTCGATCGCCGCGTATTTACGGGGCGCCCTGCCACTGGGCGACCTGGGGCCCTACATCGTTGCCCAACTGGTCGGTGCCCTCGCCGCCTTCGGGGTCGGATTCGGGCTGTGGCACGACAAATACTCGACCGGCACCCTTGACCTGACCGGCACGATCTGGCCGGCATTCCTGGCCGAACTGGTATTCACCTTCGCGCTGTGCTACATCGTGCTGCACACCGCAACCAGCAAAGACAGTGCCGGCAACAGCTTCTACGGCCTGGCGATCGGGTTCATCGTGACGGTCGGCGTGGTGGCCGTCGGTGCCATCTCCGGCGCCTCGTTCAACCCGGCCATCACCTTCGGCCTGATGTTGTCGGGGGTCTTCGCCTGGAAGTTCCTCTGGGTCTACCTGCTCGCCCAGGTGCTCGGCGGGGTGGTAGCTGCCTATGCCTTCAAGGCGACCAGCCTCGACGAGCACACTGCCGCCCGCAAGGGTGAGGACGCCCGTAAGGCTGAGGACGCCCGCAGGGGTTAGGCCGCTCGCACCGGCCACGATCCCGGGGCCCGCACACCGCCCGGCGCGGGGTGCGGGCCCCGGGCCGTCATCGCGGCGAACACCACCAGCAGCAACACCGCTGGAACGGTGTTCGCCACGCGGTTGCGTACCCGCAGGTGGATGCCGACTGCACCGGCGAAATACAGCGTCAACAACGCGGTGGTGAGCCGGGCGACACCCGGGAAGCGAAACACCGACGCCAGACCGAGCGCGGTGCCGGCCTTGGCCACCGGGACCGCCCAGCGAATCCCGGGCGGCACCCGCATGGCGTCCATATTCTTGGCGACGTAGGCCACCGGAATCGCCGATGCCACCGCGTCGCCGGCCAGGAACGCGGCCAGCGCCGCGTACGTCGGCCGCGCCGTCAGAACGGTCACACAGGACCGGAATCGAGCTGCGGCGGCAGCGCCGAGCCCTCGACCGGTTTGCGCGCCTCAGCCTCGGCCTTGGCGACCGCCTGCGCGATCGCCGGATCGCTCTTGGTGGTGAACCAGTCGGCAACCTCGTCGCTGTCGTCCTCCGGAAGGTGCGGATTCTCGTCGACGGGCGAGGGTTGGTAGCGGAAGACGCCGTCCTCGCCGGGAGCACCGAGCAGCTTGGTGAAGCCCTGCAGGGCGGTGCCGAAATCGCTGGGCACCACCCAGACCTTGTTGGCCTCACCCCGCGCCAACTCCGGCAGCACCTGCAGGTACTGGTAGGCCAGCATCTCCGGGGTGGGCCGGCCGGCCTTGATCGCCGCGAACGTCTTCTCGATCGCCTTGGCCTCCCCTTGTGCCTGCAGGTAGGCGGCGGCCCGCTCACCCTGGGCCCGCAGCATCCGGGACTGTCGCTCGCCTTCGGCAGTCAGGATCGCCGCTTGTTTGCCGCCCTCGGCGGTCAAGATCTCGGCCTGCTTCTCGCCCTCGGCCTGCTTGATCGCGGCCTCCCGATGGCCCTCGGCGGTCAGGATCATCGCCCGCTTCTCCCGGTCCGCCTTCATCTGCTTCTCCATCGACGCCTGGATGGACTGCGGCGGATCGATGCTGCGCAGTTCCACCCGGGCCACCCGCAGACCCCAGCGACCGGTCGCCTCGTCGAGCACGCCGCGCAACTGGCTGTTGATCACTTCGCGGGACGTCAGCGTCTGCTCCAGGGTCATCCCACCCACCACGTTGCGCAGCGTGGTGGTGGTCAACTGCTCCACACCGACGATGTAGTTGCTGATCTCATACACCGCAGCCTTGGGGTTGGTGACCTGGAAATAGACGACGGTGTCGATGTTCAGGGTCAGGTTGTCCTCGGTGATAACCGGCTGCGGCGGGAACGACACCACCCGCTCCCGCAGGTCGATCCGGGCTCGGACCCGGTCAACGAAGGGCAACAGCACTGTCAACTGACCGCTGGCCGTGCGGCTGTAGCGGCCCAACCGTTCGATCACCGCCGCCTCCGCCTGCGGAATCAACGCCACCGACTTGGCGACCACGATCACTGCGAATAGGACAAGAACGGCCAACAGCACCAAGCCGGTGGTAACGCCTTCCATGACTACTCCCTTGTTAGAGAACTTTGCCGACCACCGCGGTGGCCCCGTCGATGTGCATCACCGTGACCTGCTCACCCGGCTCGAATACGTCGCCGTCGGTGAGCGGGCGGGCCGTCCACACCTCGCCGCCGAGCTTCACCCGGCCGCCGTGCTGCTCGACGCGGTCGAGCACCAGTGCGTTCTTGCCCTGTAGGGCGAGCACCCCGGTCTCGCTGTCGACTCCGGACCACAGCCGACGCCGCAGAGCGGGGCGTACCAACACCAGCAGCAGCACCGACACCACCAGGAAGACCGCGCCGTCAGACCAGATCGGCCAGTGAGTCAGCCAGCTGGCCCCCGCCGCCGACAGTGCTCCGCCGGACAGCATCAGCAGGAACATGTCGCCGGTGAGCGCTTCGGCGCCGGC
>JBDTEP010000184.1:0-5381 GCA_039922455.1 Mycobacterium sp.
GGCCCGGGCGCGTCGAACAGCACCGTCGCCGATGCCGCCGACCTCATCGCGACACCGACCAGCGTCGGCCCAGATACCCGAACAGCAGGCCCAACGGCAAGGTGAGTACGACGAAGCCGGCCGCGAACACCGCACCCACCCCGAGCAGCGCCGCGGTGTTCTCGGTCATCGACTTCATCAGCAGCGCCGCTTCGGCGACACCTATCGCCGACGCCAGCGTGGTGTTCTTCGTCAGCGCTATCAGCACCGAGCCCAGCGGGATCACGACCGCCCGAAAAGCCTGGGGCAGCAATATGATCCGTAGATTCTGAGTGAAGCTAAGTCCGAGTGACCGAGCAGCCTCGGCCTGACCGAGACCCACCGTGTTGACGCCGGAACGCACCGCCTCGCACACGAACGACGCCGTGTACACGCTCAATCCGAGCGCCGCGAGCCGGAAGTTGCTGTCGTCGATCGAGGTCGGCGAATGCGGATCGGTCAACGTCACCCCCAGGGTCTGGGCCAGACCGAACGAGCACAGCAGCAAAAGAAGGGTCAGTGGGGTGTTGCGCACCAGGTGGACGTAGCTGGCGCCCAGCCACCGCAGTGCCGGAACCGGAGCCAGCCGCATCGCGGCCAGCGCGGTGCCCAGCACCAGCGCGATGACGCCGGACAGCACCGCCAACTCGACGGTGACGGTGAAGGCCGCGACGATCTGCCCCCGATACTCGGCGAACATCATCGATCGATCGGCGGCGGGTCGGGAACCGCGAACCCGGCGGCGCCGAAATTGTCGATGAACGCCGCCCGCCAGGAGCCGTCGTGTTCCATCTGTTCGATGGCGTCGTTGATCCGCTCGCGCAGGACATCGTGGCCCTTGCGCACCCCGATCCCGTACTTCTCCGCCGAGAACGGTTCACCGACCAGTTTGAAGGCTCCGGGACTCTGGGCGGCATACCCGGCCAGGATCACGTCATCGGTGGTGACCGCGTCGATCGCACTGTTGCGTAGCGCCTCTACGCAGGCGGAGTAGGTGTCGTAGCGCTGCAACTGCACACCCGGGTAGCGGTCTTTGATCCGTTGGGCCGGAGTGGATCCGGACACCGAGCACAGCTTCTTGTGGTGCTGCAGCGACGCCGTGCCGGTGACGTCGGTGTTATCGGCCCGCACCAGCAGGGACTGCCCGGCAAGTAGGTAGGGGCCGGCGAAGTCGACCTTTTGCCGACGGGCATCGGTGATCGAATAGGTGGCCACCACGTAGTCGACCTGGCCGTTGCGCAGCAGCATCTCCCGCTGGCTCGACGGCGCTTCGATCCAGGCGATGCGGTCCGGCGGGTAGCCGAGCCGTCCGGCGACGTAGCGGGCCACATCGACGTCGAACCCGCCGAGCGTGCCGTCCGGTCTTTTGACGCTCAACCCCGGCTGGTCGAATTTGACACCGACGGTGATCTTGCCGCTGTCGTGGGGCGTGCACGCCACCGCGGACAATGCGCACAGCAGCGCCAGCACGAGCACGGCGCACAGCCGCCAGCGCGCGCGCGGCGGCCGCCCGGACGTCATCGCCATGCGGTGGCTCCCTATCTGCGGACCTTTTAGTGGTCGAGCACCTTGGCAAGAAATTCTTTGGCCCGCGCGGACTTCGGGTCGCCGAAGAACTCCGCCGGCGTGCCGTACTCGACGATCGCTCCGTCAGCCATGAACACCACCCGATCGGCGGCGCGACGGGCAAAGCCCATCTCGTGGGTGACCACCACCATGGTCATCCCGGCGTCGACCAGCGTGGTCATCACCGCCAGCACCTCGCTGATCATCTCCGGGTCCAGCGCACTGGTCGGTTCGTCGAACAGCATTACCTTGGGATTCATCGCCAGCGAGCGGGCGATCGCCACCCGCTGCTGCTGTCCACCGGACAACTGGGCGGCGTGCTTGCCGGCCTGATCGGCGACGCCGACCTGCTCCAGCAGTGCCATCGCCCGCCGCTCGGCCTCGGCCCGGGAGGTCTTGTGCACCTTCATCGGTGCCAGTGTGACGTTGTCGAGGATGGTCTTGTGTGGAAACAGGTTGAACGACTGGAACACCATCCCCACCTGTGCGCGCAGCCGGGCCAGCGGTGCTCCCTCAGCCGGCAGTGGCTGTCCGTCGACGGTGATGGTGCCCGAGTCGACGGTTTCGAGCCGGTTGATGGTGCGGCACAGGGTGGACTTGCCCGAGCCCGACGGGCCGAGGATCGCCACCACCTCGCCGCGGGCGACGTCGAGATTGATGTCTTTGAGCACATGCAGACCACCGAAGTGCTTATTGACGTCGCGGATGGCGATCATCGGCACCGGATCGGGTCCGCCGCTGGTCATGGCACCAGACCCTACCGAGGACCGAACCCCCGCGGCGCCGCAACCGGTCGGGTCGATCCGATCGATCTGGGCGTCGTGAACCGCCGTACCATAGTCCGGGTGAGTTCGCCGGTGATTTCCGAGCAGGTTCGCACCTATGAGGTGCGCACCTACGGCTGTCAGATGAACGTTCATGACTCCGAACGCATCGCCGGGATGCTGGAACAGGCCGGCTACCGCCGCGCTCTCGAGGGTGCCGACGCCGACCTGGTGGTGTTCAACACCTGCGCGGTACGCGAGAACGCCGACAACAAGCTGTACGGCAACCTGAGCCACCTGGCGCCCAACAAGCGCAGCAACCCCGATATGCAGATCGCCGTCGGCGGTTGTCTGGCCCAGAAGGACAAGGACGGCGTGCTGAAGCGGGCGCCCTGGGTGGACGTGGTCTTCGGCACTCACAACCTGGGCTCGCTGCCGGTGCTGCTGGAGCGGGCCCGGCACAACCGGCAAGCCCAGGTCGAGATCGTCGAGGCGCTGCGGGAGTTCCCGTCGTCGCTGCCCGCCGCCCGGGAGTCGGCCTATGCGGCATGGGTTTCCATCTCCGTGGGCTGCAACAACAGCTGCACCTTCTGTATCGTGCCGTCGCTGCGGGGCCGCGAGGTGGACCGCAGCCCCGACGACATCCTCGCTGAGGTCCGGGCCCTGGCCGACCAGGGCGTGGTCGAGGTGACCCTGCTAGGCCAGAACGTCAACGCCTACGGTGTCTCGTTCGCCGACCCGGCGCTGCCGCGCGACCGCGGCGCGTTCGCGGCGCTGCTGCGGTCCTGCGGGCGCATCGACGGCCTGGAGCGGGTCCGATTCACCTCGCCGCACCCGGCCGAGTTCACCGACGACGTCATCGAGGCGATGGCGCAGACCGCGAATGTCTGTCCTGCCCTGCACATGCCATTGCAGTCCGGTTCGGACACAATCCTGCGGGCGATGCGCCGCTCCTACCGCGCCGAGCGTTACCTGGGCATCCTGGACCGGGTCCGGGCCGCCATCCCGGACGCGGCGATCACCACCGACCTCATCGTCGGCTTTCCCGGTGAGACCGAGCAGGATTTCACCGACACCCTCGACGTCGTGCGCGCCTCCCGATTCTCGACGGCGTTCACCTTCCAATACTCCAAACGGCCCGGAACACCGGCCGCCGAGCTGCCCGATCAGCTGCCCAAGGCGGTCGTTCAGGAACGCTACGACCGCTTGGTGGAACTCCAGGAGGAGATCTCGCTGCAGGAGAACCGGGCACAGATCGGCCGGACCGTCGAGTTGCTGGTCGCGGTCGGGGAGGGGCGCAAGGACGCCCAGACCGCACGGATGAGCGGTCGGGCCCGCGATGGCCGGCTGGTGCACTTCGCTCCGGGCGAGTCGCGGGTGCGTCCCGGTGACGTGGTCACCACGACGGTGACCGGCGCAGCACCGCACCACCTGCTGGCCGACGGCCCCGTGCGCAGCCACCGGCGTACCAGGGCAGGCGACGTTCAGGCCGGCCCACCGCCCGGAGTCGGGCTGGGCATGCCCAAGCTCCCCGGAGCAGCACGATGAGCGACAGTGCGGACAACAGGGACGAGTTGGAGGCCTACCGGGCCGACATCGAAGCCGCGGAACGCCGCGTCGCGAGCGAAATCGACCCCGGTGGCAGAGGTTTGGTCGTCGCCATCGGGGTGTTCGTGCTGCTGGCGTCGTTTCTGCTGCCGCACACCGGCGCGGTCCGCGGCTGGGACGTGTTGTTCGCCGCCAACGGCGCCGACGAAGCCCTGGTGACGCTGCCGTCGCGATTGTTCATGTGGCTGGCACTGGTGTTCGGTGTGGGGTTCTCGCTGTTGGCCTTGCTGACGCGACGCTGGGCGGTGGCCTGGGTGGCGCTGGCGGGTTCGGCGGTGGCCAGTGTGGCCGGGCTCTTGGCCGTGTGGTCTCGGCAGACCGTGGTGCAAGGCCACCCGGGCCCCGGAATCGGACTGATCCTGTCCTGGATCACGGTGATCGTGCTGACGTTTCACTGGGCCCGGGTGGTGTGGTCGCGTACCGCAATCCAGCTCGCTGCCGAGGAGCAACGCCGGAACAGCACCGCGCGGCTCCAGACCAGAAACCTGCTGGACGACCTCGATGACCGGCAGGACCCACCGTCGGCCCAATAGGTGTCAGCGTTTGTTGAGTGCCTGTTGGGCGGCCTGCGCCCATTGGCGCCACTGCTCGGCGCTGGCACTGGCCTCCGCGGCCTCCTTGTCCCGGCCCGCGGCCTGCGCCCTCTGCGCCTGACGTTCGAATTGCTCGGCGCGGGAACGGAATTGGGCGGCCCGGGCTTGAGCCTCAGGGTCCACCGTGTCGGCGGCCGGTGTGGCGGCGCCGCGCACCTTCTTCTCCACCGCGCTCAACCGCCGCTCCAGGTCGGCGGACCGCTCCCGGGGCACCTTGCCGATCGCGTCCCATTTGGTGACGATCGACCGCAACGCGGCGCGCGCGGCATTCTGGTTGGCCGGGTCGATCCGCTCCGCCTCGGCCAGCAGAGCCTCCTTCGACGTGGCGTTGGTCTCCAGCTCGGCGTCGCGCTCGGCGTTCACGGCGTTGCGTGCGGTGAAGAACGTGTCCTGGGCGGCCTTGAACCGCTGCCACAGCACCTCGTCGACATCCTTGGTCGCCCGCCCGGCCGCTTTCCAGGTGGTGAGCAGCTCCCGGAACGCCGCACTGGTGGCGGCCCAGTCGGTGGAACCGGACAGCTCCTCGGCCCGCTTACACAACCGTTCCTTTTCCTCGCGGGCGCCGGCTCGCCCGCGGTCGAGGTCGGCGAAGTGCGACCCGCGCCGCCGATTGAAGGCGTCCCGCGCCGCGGCGTAGCGCTTCCACAGTGCATCGTCGGTCTTACGGTCCAGGCCGGTGATCGTGCGCCACTCCTCGAGGATGGTTCGCAGCCGGTCGCCGACCGGCTTCCACTGCGTCGAGTTCGCGGCCAGATCCTCGGCTTCGGCGGCCAGTGCCTCCTTGCGGGCGGTCGCCGCCGCCCGCTGCTCATCGCGCTGCGCCCGGGCCTGC
>JBDTEP010000185.1:0-15785 GCA_039922455.1 Mycobacterium sp.
GTGCTGGCCAGCGGCGATGCCCTGGTAACCGGCCACGCGATACTGGCGCGCACCGGGCCGCAGTTGTTACCGGCGCTGTTCAGCCACAGCCAGGTCGACTGCATCCGCAGCCTGGCGGCGCTGGCGCTGTTGGACACCGAGATCCTGGCGCCCGGTCACGGCGACGTTTGGCGCGGACCGATCCGGGAGGCGGCCGAGGCGGCCAGCGACCGCGCGGCCAAACCCTGAAGGTTGGCTGTACTTCACACCCCGAGGCGTCACCCCGGCCGCGCGTACCTTGGGTTCGGACAGGCTTTCGCATCCACTGTCCGGACGGAAACACCATGACGAAAATCCTCAGCGCCACCATGATCCCGCGGTTCGGCGTCGGCGTCGGACTGCTGGGCATCGCTGCGGCCAGCCTGCTCGTCGCACCGTCGGCGTCAGCGGCGCCGGACTGCAGTCCGGCCGCGGTGTCGACCACCGTCGACTCGGTCACCGGTTCGGCACAGCAGTACCTCGCCGCTCACCCCGGCGCCAACGCGGTGGTATCCCAGGCCATCAGCCAGCCGCGGCCGCAAGCCACGACCGACGTGCGCAGCTATTTCACCGCTCACCCCCAGGAGTACTACGAACTGCGGGGCATCCTGGCACCGATCGGTGAGACGCAACGGCAGTGCCAGACGACGGTGCTTCCGTCCGGATTGGCTTCTGCGTACGCCGAGTTCATGGCGGGATGACGTTCCCCGGTCAGCTCCGCGTAGCCGAAAGGTAGCGGATGGCCGCCGGTGCACCGTCGAGCTCACGGTCGGACAACCGGGGCAGCCGCGCCGCTTCAAACAAATCGCCGATTCCCGATTCGACGGTGAACCAGCCGTTTTCGGTGAGATGACGCACCACGTCGGTGTGCTCTCCGGAATAGAACGGTCCGGGTCCGGTGAGGCTCAGGCCGCGGCGTCGCCAGCGCTCGACGAGGGATTCGTTGTGCACCGCCTGCGGCCGGCTCGGCGGCACCGCGTGATCGGCGGCAAGCCTGCTGCCGGGGGCGCTGAGGGCAGTTAACCCGTCCAACAAACAATTCTGCGCATCCGACGGCACGTACCAGACCAGCAGGCCCTCGACGACCCAGGCGGTGGGCACGGCGGCGTCGAACCCCACCCGCCGCAGCGCGCCCGGCCAGTCACCCCGCAGGTCGACACCGACCGCGCGGCGGTTGACGCTCGGAGCGCTACCCCAGGCCCGCATGGTGGCGGTCTTGAAGTCGACCACCGGGGGATGGTCAACCTCATAGACGGTGGTCTCGGCCGGCCACCACAGCCGGTACGCGCGGGTGTCCAGGCCCGATCCCAGGATCACCGCCTGGCGGATTCCGCCCCGCGCCGCATCGGCGAAGAACGCGTCGAAGAACTTGGTGCGCGCGGCGGAGAACTCCGCCAGCCGCGGAAATCCCCCGTCCTTGCCGAGTCGATTGATGTCCAGTTCGCCGTCGGCAACCCGAATGCAGAACTCCAGGCCCACCTTGTGCACCAATGGCGCCGCGAAGGGATCGTTGATCAGCCCGCGCGACGTCGCCGCGGCCCGAGCCGACGCCAGCACTGTGGCGATGACGCCGGCACCGGCGGCCAGACTCCCGGTGTCGTCCCGGTCAGCAGCTGCCGTACTGAGGGGGGGCCACCGCGGCGGCACGGCGGTCAATGCGGCCGTCTGCCGGTCGGGGCGCCGTGCACGACCGTCTGGATCCGGTCATCCATACCCTTGGCCGCGGCGAACAGCATCTCGTCGCCAGCCCGCAGCGCCTCGGGTGTCCGCGGCAGAATGACCGCGTCGCCGCGCTGCACCGCGACCAGGGCCGCGCCCTCCGGTAACGCGATGTCGCAGATACGTTGACCGATCAGCGGATTGTCTTCGGGCAGGGTCAGTTTGGTCAGGTTGACCTGACCGCGTCGCAAACCCATCAGCGGTACCAGGTGGCCGACGTCGATGGCGCCCTCCACCGCGGCGACCATCGCCCGCGGCGTGGAGACGGCCACGTCGATACCCCATCCCTCGGTGAACAGTGGCTCGTTACGGGCGTTGTTGACCCGGGCCACCACCCGATCCACCCCGAACTCCACCTTGGCCAGCAGCGCCGTCGCCAGGTTGGCCTTGTCATCACCGGTGGCGGCGATCACCACGTCACAGATCTCGATGCCGCATTCCTGCAGCGCGGACAGCTCGCAGGAGTCCGCCAGCAGCCACTCGGCTTCGGGGACGACGTGCGGCTCGTAGTGCACCGGGTTGCGCTCGATCAGCAACACCCGGTGCCCGTCGCCGATCAGTTCTCGTGCGACGGATCGCCCGACCGCGCCGGCACCGGCGATCCCGATGCGCATGATGGCTCTCCCGTCCCCGCGTTGTCCCCGGCTGCTCCGGGTGTACCACAGTCGTAACAGCGGTACTGATTTACTGACAGATAACACGAACCCGTTGACCATGAGCGAATCACACGAGCGGGTCCGGCCACCACCGCCAGCCCGAATGAGGATCAGATGAGCCTGCAACAGCTCTACCTGGCCCTGCTCATAGGGGGTCTGGTCCTGCTGGCCAGCATCATCGCGACCCGGGCGGCGGACCGGGTCGGACTGCCCAGCCTGCTGCTGTTCCTGCTGGTCGGGGTGGCGATAGGCAACGACGGGCTGGGCCTGGAATTCAGCGACGTCGAACTCGCCAGCGACCTCGGCACCACCGCGTTGGCGGTGATTCTGGTCGACGGTGGTTTGACGACGAAGTTCGCCAACATCCGCAGACTGCTGGCACCGGCGGCGGTGCTGGCCACCGTCGGCGTCGTGGTCAGCATGGCGGTGATCGCGGTAGCCGCGCACCTGCTGCTGGGCCTCAGCTGGCAGCTGGCGTTCCTGCTGGGCGCCATCGTCTCGCCCACCGACGCGGCCGCGGTGTTCTCCATACTGCGGGTGCTGCCGCTGCCGCGGCGGGTCGCCGGGCTGCTGGAAGCCGAGTCCGGGTTCAACGACGCGCCCGCGGCAATCGTGGTGCTCATGCTGAGTACCACCCCGCTGACGATCGAGCCGGTGCACGCCGTCGCCGGTTTGGCGTATGAACTGGTGGCCGGTGCCGCGATCGGACTGCTCAGCGGACTATTGGGGGCGTTCGCGTTGCGGCGCACCGCACTGCCGGCCTCCGGGCTGTATCCGCTGGCCACGTTCGGGCTCGGCATGGTGGCGTTCGCCGCGGCAGGTACCGCGCACGCCAGCGGATTCCTCGCCGCCTACCTGGCCGGGGTGGTGCTGGCGAACTCCGGGCTGCCGCACCGGGCGGCCACCCGGTCATTCGCCGAAGGACTCGGCTGGCTGGCGCAGATCGGGCTGTTCGTGCTGCTCGGATTGTTGGTAAGTCCCAGCCACCTCGCGGATGAACTGATCCCGGCGCTGATGATCGGGGCGGTGCTGCTGCTGCTCAGCCGGCCGCTGTCGGTGGTGGCCTCGCTGATCTGGTTCAAGGTGCCGTGGCGTGAGCAGATCTTCCTGTCGTGGGCCGGTCTGCGCGGTGCGGTTCCGATCGTGCTGGCAACGTTCCCGATAGTCCAGGGGGTGCCAGACAGCTATCGGCTGCTCAACATCGTGTTCATCCTGGTGGTGGTCTACACCCTGGTGCAGGGTCCCAGCCTGGGCCTGTTCGCGCACGTACTGCGGCTGACACCCCGCGACGCTCCCCGCGAAATCCAAGTGGAGGCTGCGCCGCTGGACGTGCTGGACGCCGAACTGTTGACTATGACGGTGCAGCCGGCATCGCGGCTGCACAACGTGTCGGTGCTCGAGCTGCGGTTACCCGACCCGAGCGTGATCACCTTGATCATCCGCAAGGGCGACACCTTCGTCCCGCAGCCCGATACCCGGATCGCCGTCGGGGACGAACTGCTCATCGTCACCACCACCACAACCCGCGCAGCCGCCGAACGCAGGCTGCGGGCGGTGAGCCGTCGCGGCAAGCTCGCCCACTGGTTCGACGAATACGGCGACTCGGAATAATCCTGGCGTTGACTCTGCGCACACCAGGCCAACGTGCGAGTGGGGCGTCTGGTCAGCGCAGAGTCAGCGCACGGTGATGAGCGGGATCGCGGTTTCGACCGGGGCCAGTCCGCCGTGGAAGCCCACCAGCTGCGCCGTCTGCGGTGGCTCGTGGTCGGTCGCCAGGATCGCGGTGTCGCCGGTACAGGTAACGACGATGTCGCCGATGCGCGCCAGGTGCTCGTCGCGCACCGGCCCGAACACGCCGGCGGCCACCGCATCGTCGCGGCTAAGCACGGTTGCCCGGCCGGCCAGCACTTCCCGCCAGGTGGCCAATACGTCTGCCGTGGCGCCGGGCTCGGTGTGTAGGTAACGCACCCGCGGCTCGCCGGCGATCACCCGGATTCCGGCGCGCAGGCGCGGGTCGGCGTCGCAGTCGATGCGCCCCTGCGAAGACACGTTCAGGCCACCGTGGTCCGCGGTGACGATCAGCGCGGCGTCGCCGGGGAGTTCCTCGCGGAGATGACGCAGCAGCGCATCAACTTTGGCGGCAGCGGCGTGCCAGTGCGGTGAGCCGACGCCCGAGACGTGCGCGGCGTGGTCCAGCGCCGCGGTGTAGCCGTAGACCAGGCCAGGTGCGGCAGCCACCTCCGCGGCGACCTGCCCCGCGTAGTGCGTGCCCTTGACGGTCGGGCGAAACTCCGCGCCCCGGTACGCGGCCTCGGTCAACCCGCTGCCGACGAACATCTCCGGCAGCACGGCACGGATGCTGATGCGCGCGTCGCGGAGTCGTTCGAACCAGGTCCGCACCGGCTGCCAGGTCGCCGGTGGCGGGTCGTCACGCCAATAGATGTGGGTCAGCACCCGATCGCTTCCGGGAACGTTGACGGTGAAGCCCAGCACGCCGTGCTCCCCCGGCGGCACGCCGGTGCCCAGCGAGACCAGGCTGGTCGGTGTGGTTGACGGAAAGGTGCAGGCCAGCTCGGTCAACTGTCCGGTATCGCCGACCAGCACCGAGGCCAGCAGCGGCGCGTCATCGATCAGCTGCGGCAACAGGTGATAGCCCAGCCCGTCGACCAGCACCACCACCACCCGCCGCACCTCGCCAATCCGCTCGGCCAGGCCGAGTGTGTCGGTCGCGCCCGGAACCCCGAGCAGCGCGGCGGCCGACGGCAGGATGTCGCAGATCGAACCGGGCACCGGTTCAGCCTGCCACCTGCTCGGCTACGGCACCGCGGCAGGCTCGGGGGCGGCTAGCGTCGCCGGGTTTCCGTTGCTGGCACTGGTATTCACCTTGGGCTTGGGCTTGGTGTCGCCACCGCCCGAGCCACCACCGCCGCTGCCACCGCTGCCACCGCTAGGAGCGTTCGGGAGGCTGAACTTGGGCAGGCTGGGCGCACCGCCAGAACTGCCGCTCTCGGCCGGGCGCTCGGCGCCGGGAGCGGCGCCGGTGGCCGCGCCGGGAGCGGAGTCGACGGGAGCCGGCTCCGAACCCAACTGCCCGGGCGCGCCGTGGAGTACCTGGTCAAGCTGGGTCAGCGGGTCGTCGAGGACACCGTGGATGTCAAGGCCGCCGAAGTCACCCGGGTCGCCGGGGACATCGGCCAGATCAACCTGATCGGTGCCGGCGGCTGCCCCGCCGATGACGGTGTCGAACAGGTCGTCGAGGTCGGCGTGCGCAGTCGGTGCGGACAGCAGGCAGCATCCCAGCGCCACAACCGCCGTGATCAAACCCCGTCCCGAACCCCCACGCCGGCGACCGCTCATCCGCCAACCCCTTCCTCGCTATCCGCGCCGAGCGATGGTCGGCTCGGCGAAGACGAATGTAACCGTTTCAAGTTCAATTACGCGACCCGAAAGAACCCCCGAGTAACAATGTTCAAAGGCCGTTCATCCGTCGTCATCCGTCAAGCCTCCCTATCGACGCCGATCATCATTTGTCCAGGTGAGAGGGGTAATTGAGACGACGGTCACAATGCTCCCAGTTAAAATCATCGCGAATAATTTACGTGGTCTCATAAAAGGACTCACCGCTCATATTTTTTGTTGAAAATTCACCCCGTTCGGGGTAAATAAATCAGGGCGAGCGTTAAATGCCACAACCGCGGCCCCAGCGCCAACGCGGGCAATCGCTCCCCGGCCGTAGCGGCCGGCGCTAGCGTTCACCGGGTGACGACACCTCCGATCGACCTCGGCTCCTGGATCACCCGGCGGGCGGCGGCGACGCCGAACCTGCCGGCGATCACCTTCGGTGAAAGCACCTGGAGCTACCGGGACTTCGCCGATCGCATCGACCGACTTGCGGCCGAACTGGCCGCCGGTGGCATGCGCCGCGGCGATCGGGTCGGCTACGTCGGCCTGAACCATCCGGATTTTCTGGTCACGCTGTTCGCCGCGGCCCGGATCGGCGCGGTATTCGTACCGCTGAACTGGCGGCTCACCGCCGACGAACTCGGCTACATCCTGGGCAACGCGCAGGTCCACACCCTGTTGGCCGACGCTGCACGCGCCACGGTGATCGACCCGGTGCGCGCCGAGGCGGGGGTACAGCGCGCGATCGCCCTGGCTCCGGTTCCGGGCTGGGAGGTGGCCGACGAGCTACTCGCGGGGCGCGCCCCGCTGGCCGACCCGGTGTTCGCCGAACCCGACGAGGTGGCGGTGCTCATGTACACCTCGGGCACCACCGGGCGGCCCAAGGGGGCCATGCTCACCCACGCAAACCTGTTCTGGAACAACATCAATGCCCTGTTGGCGTTCGACACCAGCCAGAATGACGTGTCGTTGGTCTGTGCGCCGCTGTTTCACATCGGCGGACTCAACGTCACCACCCTGCTGACGTTGCAGAAGGGCGGGCGCGTCGTGCTGATGCCCACCTTCGACCCTGCGGAAGCGCTCAAGCTCATCGCCGAGCACCGGGTCACCACCATGTTCGGGGTGCCGGCCATGTTCCTTTTCATGAGCCAGCTGCCGGAGTTCGCCGAAACCGACCTGACCAGCGTGCGCAGCTTCGTCTGTGGCGGCGCGCCGGTGCCCGAGCCGCTGATTCGCCGCTACGGCGAGCGGGGCATCCCGTTTGCGCAGGGCTACGGGCTCACCGAGACCGCCCCGCTGGCGCTGGTGCTGCGCATCGACGAGGTCGGCGTGAAGGTCGGCGCCGCAGGCAACCAGGTGCTGCCGCTTTCGGATGTGCGACTGGTCGACGCCAACAACCGGCCGGTACCCGCCGGTGCGCGCGGCGAGATCTGCGTGCGGGGACCGCAGGTGATGGCCGGCTACTGGCGCAATCCGGAGGCCACCGCCGCAGTGATCGACGAGCAGGGCTGGTTTCACACCGGCGATATCGGTCAGGCCGACGACGACGGCTACGTCTGGGTGATCGACCGGGTGAAGGACATGGTGATCTCCGGCGGCGAGAACGTCTACCCCGCCGAGGTCGAGGACGTGCTCTACGGCCACCCGGCCGTGGCCGAGGTCGCCGTAGTGGGCACCCCGCACGAAAAGTGGGGCGAAGCCGTGACAGCGGTGGTGGCGCTGCGGCCCGGTACGACGTTGAGCCTGGACGAGCTGCGCGAATTCGGTCGGGACAAGCTGGCGGCGTTCAAACTGCCGATTCGACTGGAGTTCGTCGATGCGCTACCCCGCACCCAGTCCGGCAAAGTGGTGAAATATCGTCTCCGTGAGGTGATTTCGGATCAGTTGGACGCCTGAGAACGAGCCGGAGAGCGTTGATTCGACCCACAGTCGCCCTCACCGGCCAGGTGAGCAGTGTCGGCGGCGGCCGGGCGATGGCAGGATGAGCTGATGGCAATCGGCAGCACCGCGGCTTTCGACCCACTGGACCCGTTGAGTCTGGACACCCTGCTCTCCGATGACGAGATCGCGCTGCGCGACACCGTCGCGAAGTTCTGCGCCGAACACGTCTTGCCGCACATCGCCGAATGGTTCGAGATCGGCGACCTGCCGGCCCGTGAACTGGCCCGGGAATTCGGCAAACTCGGACTGCTTGGCATGCACCTGCACGGCTATGGCTGCAGTGGGGCATCGGCGGTGCACTACGGGCTGGCCTGCGTGGAGTTGGAGGCCGCCGACTCCGGACTGCGCTCGCTGGTGAGCGTGCAGGGCTCACTGGCGATGTTCTCGATCTACAACAACGGTTCCGAGGAGCAGAAACAGCAGTGGCTGCCGGGCATGGCCACCGGTGAGGTGATCGGCTGCTTCGGGCTGACCGAACCCGACGTCGGCTCCGATCCGGGCGCCATGACCACCCGGGCTAAGCGGGATGGATCCGATTGGATTCTCAATGGCCGCAAGATGTGGATCACTAACGGCACCATCGCCGACGTCGCGGTGGTGTGGGCCGCCACCGACGACGGCATCCGCGGGTTCATCGTCCCCACCGACACCCCCGGGTTCTCCGCCAACACCGTGCACCACAAGCTGTCGCTGCGTGCTTCGATCACTGCCGAACTGGTGCTCGACGACGTGCGACTGCCCGCCGACGCAATGCTGCCCGGGGCGCGCGGAGTGAAGGGCGCATTGGCCAGTCTGTCCGAGGCGCGCTACGGGATCATCTGGGGCGCAATGGGTGCCGCCCGGTCATCCTGGCAGGCCGCGCGGGACTACGCCATGGCGCGCACCCAGTTCGGCAAGCCGATCGCCGGCTTCCAGCTCACCCAGGCCAAACTCGTCGACATGGCCGTCGAACTGCACAAGGGGCAGCTGCTCTCCCTGCACCTGGGCCGGCTCAAGGACGGCGCCGGCCTACGTCCCGAGCAGGTCAGCTTCGGCAAACTCAACAACACCCGCAGCGCGCTGGAAATCTGCCGCACCGCCCGAACCATCCTGGGCGGTAACGGGATATCACTGGAATATCCGGTCATTCGGCACATGGTGAACCTGGAATCAGTGCTGACCTACGAGGGCACCCCCGAGATGCATCAGCTGGTGCTCGGCCAGGCCTTCACCGGACTGAGCGCCTTCCGCTGATGCCGAACTATGGCGCAGAAGATCAGCTGCCGCCGCCAGTTCTGCTCCACCGCCGGTTGACCGATGTCGCGCGCCGATCGACGGCTCGACCAATGCCGAGACCCCGGCGGTGGACGGGGCAATTACCACATGGAAGAGTCCTGTAAATGACGAATTATGAGGTTCTCGGACAGCGGGCGGCGGCATTCCTGGCGATGCATCAGCCGGGTAATCCGGTGATCCTGCCGACCGTGTGGGATGTGTGGTCGGCGAAGCTGGCCGTCGGCGCCGGATTCACCGCACTGACCGTAGGCAGCAAGCCGGTAGCCGAGTCGATGGGTAAAAACGACGGCGAAGGGATGTCGTTCGGCGAGGTGCTAACCCGGGTGCGCCAGATCACCGAGGCCGTCGACGTGCCGGTGTCGGTCGACATCGAGGCCGGCTACGCCGAGCCCGCCGCCCGGCTGGTCGAGGGCCTGCTGGACGCCGGCGCCGTCGGGTGCAACATCGAGGATTCGGTGCACAGTGAGGAAAAGCGGCTGCGGTCGTCCGCCGAGCACGCCGAGTACGTCGCCGGGCTGCGGGAAGCCTCCGACGCCGCGGGCACCCACCTGGTGATCAACGCCCGCACCGACCTGTTCGTCCGCAAGGACGGCGACGACGCCGACCGTATCGACCGCGTCATCGCCCGGCTCACCGAGTGCGCGCAAGCCGGTGCGGACGTGCTCTACCCGGTCGGCCGCCACGACGCGGAGACACTGCGCATCCTGACCGCCGGGCTGCAGAAACCGGTCAACGCGCTCGCCGCGCCCGACCAGGACGACCCGGCCTCCTTCGGCCAGGTCGGGATCGCGCGGGTCAGCTTCGGGCCGCTGTTCCAGGTTGCATTGGGCAAGTACGCCGCCGAGACCCTGGCCCGCTGGGCCTGAGGCCCCTGGCGGTCCGCGTTTGGAAAACCCTCGACGGCGAACTTGACACCTGTTAAGTTCGTCGGCGTGGACAACATCCGCGGTAAGACCATTGCCATCACCGGTGCCGCCCGTGGGATCGGGTTAGCCACCGCCGTCGCACTGCTGAACCGCGGTGCCAGGGTGGTGATCGGTGACCGCGACATCGGCACGCTCGACAAGGCGGTCGCGCAGCTGAGCCAACACGGTTCGGTCTCCGGTCACCCGCTCGATGTCACCGACCGCGAGTCGTTCTCGACGTTCCTGGACAAAGCTCGCGCCGACGGCGACGGCCACATCGACGTACTGATCAACAATGCCGGGGTGATGCCGGTCGGGCCGTTCCTCGACCAGACACCGCAGACCGTCCGGTCGGCCACCGAAGTCAATTTCTACGGCGTGCTCAACGGCTGCCAGTTGGTGCTCGACGAGATGGTCAAACGCCGCAGCGGCCACATCATCAATATCGCGTCGCTGGCCGGAATCGTGGCAGTGCCCGGTCAAGCGCTCTACGCCGGAACCAAATTCGCGGTGGTGGGTCTGAGCACCGCGCTCTCCGACGAGTTCGCCCCGCAGGGCGTCGACGTCAGCGCGATACTGCCGACGTTCACCAACACCGAATTGATTTCGGGCACCACGCCATCAGCGGCGCAGAAGCCGGTACAGCCCGAAGACGTCGCCGCCGCGGTGGTCAAGGTACTCGACAATCCGAAAACGCTGACGTCGGTGCCCCGTTTCGGGCGGGCTCCCGCGGTCCTGGCGAGCCTGCTACCGGATCGCGGCCGCCGCTGGCTCAACAAGAAGACCGGCAACGACACGGTCTTCCTCGATTTCGACACCGAGGCCCGGCGGGCCTACGAGGATCGCGCCCAGCACTCCACCGGGGTTATCGAAAGTCCTTAGCGCAGAGCCTGGTCCAGGTCGGCGATCAGGTCGTCGGTTCCCTCCAGTCCAACCGAGATCCGCACCACGCCATTGCCCAGGCCGATCGCGGCGCGCCCTTCCGGGCCCATCGCCCGGTGGGTAGTGGTCGCCGGATGGGTGATCAGGGATTTCGCGTCCCCCAGGTTGTTGGAGATATCGATCAGTTTCAGATTGTCCAACAGTTCGAATGCCCGCTGCTTGGCCGCGCTTGGCGCGGCATCGAGTTCGAAGGTGATGACGGTGCCGCCACCGGACATCTGCTTGAGCGCCAGGTCATGCTGCGGGTGCGAGGCCAGAAACGGGTAACGCACCCACCGCACCGCCGGATGCTGCTCTAGGAACTCTGCGATCCGTACCGCCGCGGCGTTAGCATAGCCAACCCGAATAGCCAGTGTCTCAAGGCCTTTCAGCAATAGCCAGGCATTGAAGGCACTGAGGGCCGGCCCGGTGTGACGCATCAGGTTCTGCACCGGACCGTCAATGTACTCCCGCTCGCCCAAAATCGCCCCACCCAGCACCCGGCCCTGCCCGTCGAGGTGCTTAGTGCCCGAGTACACCACCACGTCCACGCCGAGTGGAAAACCTTGCTGCAACAGCGGAGTGGCGAACACGTTGTCCAGCACCACTTTCGCGCCGGCGGCATGGGCCATCTCGGTCACCGCGGCGATGTCGACCAGCGACTGCATCGGGTTGGACGGCGTCTCGAAGAACACCGCCTGGGTGGGTACCGACAGCGCCTGCTCCCACTGCGCCATGTCATCACCGTCGACGAAGACGGTCTCCACCCCCCAGCGGGGCAGAATCTCGTTGCAGATAACAAAGCAGGAACCGAACAGGCTGCGCGCGGCCACCAGTCGGTCCCCCGCCCCCAGCAGCGCGCCGAGAGCGACGAAGACCGCCGCCATGCCGCTGGCGGTGGCGAACGCCGCCGGGGCGCCCTCGATCAAGCGCAGCCGCTCCTCGAACATCGACACGGTCGGATTGCCGTACCGCGAGTAGACGAACCGGTCCACCTCACCGGTGAACGCCTGCTCGGCGGCTGCCGCAGACTCGTAGACGTAACCCGAGTTGAGGAACAGGGCCTCGGAGGTCTCGTCGAACTGCGAACGCAGCACCCCGCCGCGCACTCCGAGGGTGGCCTGACTGACTCCGTCCGGCAGTGGTTTGGGGATACGGACGGACGGCTTCTGCTCGCTCACGACTGCTTCCAGGGCAGGCCGACCGCCCGCCAACCCGTGCCGCCGCGGTGAGCGTGCTCGTCGAGGTTGCCTTCGAAACCGTCCAGCACGTTGTAGGACGGGGTCAGGCCCAACGCGGTCCCGGTCTCGGCGGCCGGAATGGAGCGGTTGCCGGAGCGGCACAGGAAGATCGCGGGGCCGGTGGCGACCCGCTCCGCCAACTCGCGGGCGAAGCCCTCGTTGGGGGTGCCGGTGGCGTGGACCCACTCGATGCAGACCACTTCGCGGCCCAGATCGGACAGATCAGGCAGCCCGACGAAACGCCATTCGGCATCGGTGCGCACGTCGATGATCGTCGCCGTCGGGTCGTCGCGCAGCATCGCCCAGGCCTGCTCAGGTGTGATATCTCCTGCGTAGCTCACCTGCGGAAGTCTCGCATCCGCAGCCGATTCCCGCCAAAGCGGGGTGTCACGGCCAGAGCTTGCCCAGAACGGCTGCGACCTGCCCGGCCCGATCCCGGGCGACCGCCACGTCCGGCCCCGTGGCCAGCGCCAAACCCAGCCGCCGGCGGGGGTGCCCCTCATGGTGTCCGAAAATCACCACATCACTTTCGGTCACGCTGAGCGCATCGGCGACCACGGCTGCACTCTCCGACGTGTGCTCGTTGCCGACCGCGCCGGCCGGGCGACGCGAGTACATCAGCCGAGCGGCGCCGGGCGAGACCATGATGACGTCGAGCGCCAGTCCAAGGATCGCGCGCGCCTGCAGCTCAAACCCGGATAGCCGCTGGGTGCGCAACGTCAGCAGCGCGGCGTCATACGGGCGCACATTGACGCCCGCGAAGTACACCTCGTCGCCGTGCACCAGCAATTCGACACCGACCAGGCCGCGCCCGCCGAGTGCCCGCGCAACCCGCGCGCCGATCGACTTGGCCGCATCCAGCGCCACTGTGCTCATCGAGTGCGGCTGCCAGAACTCCACTGTCAACTGCCCGTTCGGGTCCTCGACGCTGCGGTGTCCGATCGGGGCGCAGAAGTCCAGCGCCGGCCCGTCCGGGCCGTCGCGATGCACCGCCAGCAGCGTGACCTCGCTGTCGAACTCCACCACCGTCTCGGCCAGCACCCGAGCCGGTGCCCCGGACCCCGCGGCAGCAACCGCACGCTGCCACGCGGGTTCGATGTCGCTGTCCCGCACCATCACCGATCGGCCGTCACCGAGCGAGCCCACGACCGGTTTGACTGCCAGCGGGAATCCGGCGTGCTCGGCCACCGCCCGTAGTTCCTCGGCCGATCCGGCGAACCAGAACGGTGCGGTGGGCAGTCCGAGTTCGTCGGCGGCCAGCCGTCGCATTCCCTCCTGGTCGGCCGCCAGCCGGGCGCCGCGGATGCCGGGCACCAGTTCGGTGAACCCGGTGTCGACCACGGCCGTCAACGCATCGGTGGCCACCACGTCCGAGGCGACCACCACGAATTTCGGCTGCAACCACCTGATGGCCGCCGCCAGTTCGTCGTTGTCACTCAGGTTCACCACGTGTGCACGGTCGGCGATCCCATTCAGCGCGGCGTCGGCGTAGCGGTCGACGGCGATCACCTCGGCGCCGAGGCGCTGCAGCGCCGTCACCAGCTCGCGGCTGAGCTCTCCGGAGCCCAGCAGAGCCACCCTGGTACGACTCGGACCGTCGGCAGCCAGCCGCTCGGTCATAAATTCATCCGCCTCGCCCGTCACCGCCCCACCCTCCCGCGCCAAGGCAATGTTGCATGCTGCTCAAGGATAAGGGTGAAAACGAAGGGAGGCGCGACGATGATGGACGCCACCCTGTTAGGCCCCCTAGTGGCGGCGGTGTTGGTAGCGGCTATCGCGCGGCACCGCAGGCTATCCGCACCGCTGGTGCTGGTGATCGCCGGTCTGCTGGTCGGGCTGATTCCGGCGATGCCGGACATCACGCTTCGCCCCGACCTGGTGCTGTTCGTGATCCTGCCGCCGCTGCTGTGGTCGGCCGGCTTGGAGAGCTCCGTCATCAACATGCGCCGCAACAAGCGCCCGATCATGTTGCTGGCCGTCGGGCTGCCGCTGGCCATCACCGTCGCAGTCGGCCTCGTCGCCTACTACCTCGTGTCCGAGTTCACCTGGGCCGCTGCGCTGACGTTGGGCGCGATCGTGGCTCCGCCGGACGCGGTCTCGGCCACCGCTATCGGCCGCCGGGCCGGGTTGCCACACCGGGTCATGACGGTGCTGGGCGGGGAGAGCCTGCTCAACGACGCGACCGCGCTGACCGTCTACAAGGTGGCGCTGGCAGCGGCGATCGGCGCTGCGACCGGCTGGGGTATGGGGCTGTTGACGTTCGCGTTGGCGGCCGTCGGTGGGTTGGCGGTCGGAGTGGCGTTCGGGGCGGTCATCGTGGTCATTCGGGCTCGGCTGACCGATCCCCTGGTGGAGAGCGCGGTCGGGCTGTTGGCCCCATTCGTCATCTATCTGGCGGCCGAGCAGATCCACGGCTCCGGGGTGCTTGCGGTGGTGGTTGCCGCGTTGATCCTCGGGCAGCGCTTCACTCGCGCTCACTACGCCACCCGGCTGCAGGACCAGGCCGTCTGGCGAGCGATGCAACTGGTGCTGGAGTCGTTCGCGTTTCTGCTGATCGGGCTGCAACTGCCCACGGTGGTGCAGAACATGCACGGCGTGCGCTTCTCGAGTTTGGCCGTGGCCTCGCTCGCGGTGTTTGGGACGCTCCTGGTAGTGCGGGTGGTGTGGGTGACGATTTTCGCTTACCTGCCGCCAATGTTGTCGGCGAAGATCCGGCAAAACGAGCTCACCCCCACCCCCGGGCAGGTGTTCATCTTGGCGTGGGCGGGGATGCGCGGCGTGGTGTCGCTGGCGGCCGCGTTCGGTGTGCCGCTGACGACGCTGGCCGGTGAGCGATTCCCGGGCCGGCCGCAGCTGGTGTTCCTGACTTTCGTGGTGGTCATCGGCACTCTGCTGCTGCACGGGCTGACCCTGCCGTGGTTGATCCGCCGACTGGGCGTTGGCACCGACCAGGCTCGCACCGATGCGATCACCGCGGCCGCCGCGCAGGATAAGGCGGCCCTGGCGGCCTCCAACCGGCTCGACGAGGTGCTCGCCTCGACCGAGCCGTCTCCGGCCAGTGAGCGTGCCGCCGAAGCGTTGCGCGGCTGGAACACCCGGCGACGCAATGCGGCCCGAGAACGGCTACGGCGCTTCGACCCCAATAACGACGACAGCGACGAGACCGCCGCCGCGGCGTTTCGCCGGCTGCGGCTGGAGATGCTCGCCGCCGAGCGGGCGACGCTGATCGCCGAACGCGATCTCGGCCACATCGACGACCAGGTGCTGCGTGCGGTGCTGCACGGGTTGGATCTGGAAGAGGCAACGCTGAACTTGGATTAATCGCCCGGGCCAAGGTTCGTAGCCGCACCTCGTCACCGAACCAGCACCCAGTCGTCGTCGGCGAAGACATGTCGCTTGGCGAGTTCGTCGAGGTCGATGGCCTCGAAGCTGCGCTGTAGGTCGTCTAGGGCGGTGTCGTAGTCGGGGTCGCCGGGCAGTGGATCGTCGAGCCACGGCCAGTCGGGTTCTGTGTCGATCGGCGGTGGTGGTTGCCCTTCAAAGAGGCTGCCGCCGTCGGCGTCTGGGTCGGCTGCATCGTCGGGTTGGGTGCCCCGAAGATGGTTGATGACATCGTCGATGAAGTGATACGGATTCACCCGGGGTTGGCCGCGTTCGAGTGCCGGTGGCGGAATCCACTCCACCTGGCCGGTGGGCCCGAGTGTGGT
>JBDTEP010000186.1:0-10906 GCA_039922455.1 Mycobacterium sp.
CCTGATCGAGGCGGTCACCTACCGGCTCGGCCCGCATACCACCGCCGATGATCCGACGCGCTATCGCAGCAGTGCCGAACTCGATCGCTGGGCCGCGCTCGACCCGATCCCGCGCTACCGCAACTACCTGCGCCACATCGACGTGTGGTCGCGGCGCCTCGAGGACCGCGTCACTGCCCGGGCGCACCGGATGCGCACCGAGTTGCGGGACGCGACGGTCGGCGCCGCCGACGTCGACGTCGACGAGGTGTTCACCACTGTCTTCGCCGAGATCACTCCGGAGCTGCAGCGACAGCGCCGCGTGCTGCGTGCCGAGCTGGCCAGGGAGCGCTGATGACTCAGATCCTCGAACCGCCGACCCGCTCGACAGACCCGGCCGGCAGCCCAACCCCGCAGGCCGTCGCCGCCGCCCGCACCGAGCAGCTAACCATGGTGCAGGCACTCAACCGGGCACTGCACGACGCGATGGAAGCCGAGCCGAAGGTGCTGGTGTTCGGCACCGACGTCGGCGTGCAGGGTGGGGTGTTCCGGGTGACCGAGGGTCTGGCCGAAACCTTCGGCGAGCAACGCTGTTTCGACACCCCGTTGGCCGAGTCGGCGGTGATCGGCATCGCCGTCGGACTGGCGATTCGCGGCTTCATCCCGGTCCCGGAGATCCAGTTCGACGGGTTCAGTTACCCGGCGCTCGACCAGGTGGTCAGTCACCTGGCCAAGTACCGGAGCCGCACCCGAGGCGAGATTCCGATGCCGGTCACGGTGCGGATACCGTCGTTCGGCGGAATCGGTGCGGCCGAACACCATTCAGAATCCACCGAAACCTACTGGGCGCACACCGCCGGACTGAAAGTGGTGGTTCCCGCCGATCCGTCAGACGCTTACTGGCTGCTGCGGCACGCCATCGCCGCACCCGATCCAGTGATGTTCCTGGAGCCGAAGCGGCGGTACTGGGCCCGAGGGGATGTCGACACCGGCCGTCCGCAGCCGGGCATCGGATGCGCCGCGGTGCGCCGATCCGGTACCGATGTCACGGTCCTGACCTACGGCGGCGGGGTCTCGACCGCACTGTCGGCGGCTGACATCGCGGCGCAACAACATGGTTGGAGTCTCGAAGTGGTCGACCTGCGCTCGCTGGTCCCGCTCGACTTCGACACCGTCGCCGCGTCGGTCCGGCGCACCGGGCGTTGCGTGGTGCTGCACGAGGGTCCACGAAACCTCGGTTACGGTGCCGAGTTGGCCGCCCGTATCTCCGAGGAGCTGTTCTACGAGCTGGAGGCGCCGGTGTTGCGCGCCACCGGATTCGACACTCCATATCCGCCGGCCCGGCTGGAGCGGCTCTGGCTTCCGGGCCCGGACCGGCTGTTGGATTGCGTCCAGCGCGTTCTGGAGTTGCCGTGAGCGCCGAGCCGATGAAGACCTTTGCCGTCCCCGATCTCGGTGAGGGGCTCGAAGAGGTGACGGTGACCAGCTGGAACGTGGCCGTCGGCGATCGGGTGGAACTGAACCAGGCGCTGTGCTCGGTGGAGACCGCCAAAGCCGAAGTGGAGATTCCCAGCCCGTATGCCGGCCGGATCGTCGAACTCGGCGGCGCCGAGGGCGACGTGCTGGCAGTCGGGTCGGCGCTGGTGCGGATCGACACCGGCTCGGCGGCGGAGCCCTCCGGTGCCGTCCAGGACGAACGTAAGCCGGTGCTGGTCGGCTACGGCGCCGACGACGCTTTCGACACCAGCCGCCGCAGCTGTGCCGGTACGGGGCGGCCCAAAGCCAAGCCGGGAGCCCGAAAGCTCGCCGCCGAACTCGGCGTTGACCTGGGCGGCGTACCGCCGGGCCCGAGCGGCGTGATCACCGCCGACGGCGTGCTGGCAGTCGCCAGCGGGACTCAATCCGGTGATGACGTGCGCCCGGTGACTCCGGTTCAGGCGGCGATGGCGCAACGGATGGCCCTGTCGCGCAGCAGGATCCCGGACGCACACGCCAGCGTGCAGGTGGACTGCACCAACCTTCTGCAACTACGCGATCGACTTGCCGCCGGTGCCGGCGGTACGGCGATCACGACGTTCGTGCTGACCCTGCGCCTGCTGATCGTCGCACTGAGACGTCACCCGGTGCTCAACGCGACCTGGGTCGACGCGCCGGAGGGCCCGCAGATCCGCACCCATCACGCCGTTCACCTCGGCTTCGGGGTGGCCGCGCCCCGCGGCCTGCTGGTGCCGGTGGTGTTCGACGCGCAACTCCTGACCACCACAGCACTCGCCAACTGCGTGGCTCGGCTCATCGCGGACGCCCGGGCCGGCAGCCTCAAACCCACCGAACTGCAGGGTTCGACGTTCACCGTCTCCAATTTCGGCGCGCTCGGCATCGACGACGGGGTCCCGGTGATCAACTATCCAGAGGCCGCCATCTTGGGGATGGGCTCGCTGAAGCCGCGGCCGGCGGCCATCGGTGACACCGTCGTAGTCCGTCCGCAGATGCCGCTGACGTGCGCGTTCGACCACCGCGTCGCCGACGGGGCACAGGTCGCCGAATTCCTGTGTCGGCTACGCGATCTGATCGAGCATCCGGATATCGCGTTACTGGACCTGTAGAACCACTGGACCTGTAGGGCGGCGCGCTACCTGCGCTGCGCCGCGGCCAGTCGGGCAGCGAACCCCGGTGACTCGACGCTGGCGGCCTGCGGACCCAACTCGGTGCGCTTGGCGAACTCGTGCTGATCGCCCTCGACTGCACCCGGGCTCGCGGTGGCCCGCATCGTCGCCTTGGTCGCCAGCACCACCTCCCGCGGTGCCGAGGCCGGCCCGGCGGCCAGCGTCATCGCCGCGGCGACCGGGTCATCGTCGACCTGCAGAGCCAACCCATGACGCACCGCGGCCTCGGCGTCGAAACGCATGCCGAATAGCAGCGCAGCCCGGGCTGCTTGGGGTCCCACCGCCCGATGCAACATCCAGGTGGCACCGCCGCCGGGGTGTAGGCCCAGCTTTTGGAACCGAGCGTCGAACAGTGCTGCCGGGCCGGCGATGCGCACGTCGGCCGCCAGTGCAAGGTTTAGCCCGGCACCCACGGCGGCGCCATTGACCGCGGCGATGGTGGGCAACGTGCACTGCGCAACCGCCATGAAGCCGTCGTAGAGCGCCAACAGCCCGTCCTCGGTGGCGGCACCCAGCGCGGAAAGGTCAGCGCCGGCGCAGAACGCCCGACCCGCGCCGGTGACGACCACGGCGTGCACATTGGGGTCGGCTTCGGCCCGCTGCACGGCGGCGCGCAGTTGCGCCGACATCGCCCCCGTCACCGCGTTGCGGCGGTCGGGATCGTTGACGGTAACCAGCGCTACGCGGTCGGCAACGCGGTATAAGACAAGGTCAGGACGTTCCGTCGCGGACGACGGTGTCCCGTGCGGGTCGATCAGGCCACCCACGCGATGATCAGGGCTGACACCACCAACAGCAGCATCATGCCGACGGTGTAGAGAACGATCGTACGTTCGTGGCTCATTGGCCCACCTCTCCGGATTTACCCAGTATCTTTGTCGTTCTTCAGTGCAAAGTCACGCGGTGAGCGCCACGCGGCCAGATCGCTGTGGTCGAAGTCACCGCGGACCAATCCGTTTCGCCAGGTCGTTTTGTTGTCGGATGGGCGAGTCAGTATGGACTCCATGAGCAGTGTCGACTTGCTGAGTCGCCGGCGAACAGGAGGCCGTCTCATCATCACCCGCAACAGCATCCTGATCGCAGCCGTGACGCTGGGCGTCGTTGCGGTAGGCCTGGCGGTGCCCGCGCCGAGCGCGACGGCCAGCCCGTCGTGCACGCCCGGCGACGAGTTCCGCCAGGGCTACCAGTGCGAGGTCGGGCCGGCGATGAGCGGACGGTCTCCGGTCACGCAGTACGAACGCCCCGGCCAGTGCGTCCAGACGCCAGTGGATTTTCCGTGGCAACGCAAGCCGCTAAACCAGCGGGTGCCACAGGAGTACGAGACCGTCTGCCGTCGCTAGGTCAGGCTGAACGGCGGACCCAGTGCTGTGCCAGCTTGGGGCGTAGGGCGATGACGTGAACGGCCATCAGCCGACGTAATACACGGGCTACCGTGCCCCCGGCAGGACTCGAACCTGCGACCACAAGATTAGAAGTCATGTGCTCTATCCACCTGAGCTACGGGGGCAATACCGCCCAGTTTATCCGCTGGCGGCAGCGCATCGGCGTCGACCGAGCAATACCGCCTGTGTTCAGGACCGAATATCCGCCGCCCTGCGTACCAGCGATTTCCAATTTCACCGGGCAGCAGAGTAATTCGTTTTGCCTGCCGGAGGCCTGATCTGGGGAAACGACACCGGTCGCCAGCGGAAAACAATTAGCGTTGAATGGTGCGCGTGAAGAATGTGAATCAAGAGGGGCGCGCGGTGGTGCCAGCGTCGATGCTCGGGGCAGGCCCGAGCCGCAGACCGAAGTCGGGGACACCACGTGGCTGAACGGGTCGATGCCGCGGGTCTGCCCGCCGAACTCGGTGCGGTCGACTATCTGTTGCACCGAGGCGAGGCCAATCCGCGCACCCGTTCGGGGATCATGGGCCTGGAGTTGCTCGACACCACCCCCGACTGGGATCGCTTCCGGGCTCTGTTCGAGAACGTCTCGCGGCGGGTGCTGCGGTTGCGGCAGAAGGTGGTGGTGCCGACCCTGCCGACGGCGTCGCCGCGCTGGGTGGTCGATCCTGACTTCAACCTGGATTTCCACGTCCGGCGTGTTCGGGTGCCCGAACCCGGGGGTCTGCGCGAGGTGCTCGACCTGGCCGAGGTGAGCCTGCAGTCACCACTGGACATGCAGCGCCCGCTGTGGGCGGCGACGCTGGTGGAAGGCTTGTCAGGGGGGCGGGCCGCCACCCTGCTGCATCTGAGCCATGCGGTCACCGACGGCGTCGGCAGCGCCGAGATGTTCGGTCAGATCTACGACCTGGAACGCGATCCGCCGGCCAGGTCACTGCCCCCGCAGCCGGTGCCGCAGGATCTGTCGCCCAACGACCTGATGCGCGACGGCATCAACCACCTGCCGGCTGCGATGCTCGGCGGCACCCGCGACGCGCTGATCGGAGTGTTGTCGATGGCGACCCGCACGGTGCGGGACCCGTTGTCGGCGGTGGCCAGCGCCATCGCCTACGCCCGGTCGGGTGCGCGGGTGATGAGTCAGGCGGCCGAACCCTCGCCGCTGTTGCAGCGGCGCAGCCTGTCCAGCCGCACTCAGGCACTCGACATCCGGCTGGCGGATCTGCACCGGGCCGCCAAGGCCGGCGGCGGATCGATCAACGACGCATACCTGGCCGCCCTGTCGGGTGCGCTAGGGCGCTACCACCGGGCGTTGGGTGTGCCGATCGCTACCGTGTCGATGGCGATCCCGGTGAACCTGCGGGCAAAAGCAGACCCCGCCGGCGGCAATCGGTTCACCGGGGTGAACCTGGCGGCCCCGGTCGGGGTCGCCGACCCGGTGGAGCGGATGAAGCGGATCCGGGCCCAGATGACCCAGCGACGGGAAGAGCCCGCGATGGACGTGATCGGGTCCATCGCGCCGCTGTTGGGCGTGTTCCCGTCTCCGGTGCTGGAGAAGATGACCGAGTCGGTGGTCGGTGCGGATGTGCAGGCCAGCAATGTGGCGTTCTATCCGGGTGAAACCTACATCGCTGGGGCTAAAGTGCTGCGGCACTACGGAATCGGACCGTTGCCGGGTGTAGCGATGATGGTGGTGCTGATCTCGCGAGGGGGTGAGTGCACCATCACGGTCCGCTACGACCGAGCCGCCGTCCGCGACGAGAAGCTGTTCGCCACCTGCCTGGTCCAGGGATTCGACGAGGTGTTGGCGCTGGCCGGTGAACCGGCGCCGCGCTGCGTGGCGGCATCGTTCGGATCCGGTGCGCAGTCATGACCGACGATCGGAAGTCACCGCCGCCGCGTGACCTGCGGCTGCCCGGCTCGGTAGCCGAGATCGCGGCCAGCCCACCCGGCCCCAAGATCGGCGCGTTCTTCGATCTCGACGGCACCCTGGTGGCCGGCTTCACCGCAGTCATCCTGACTCGGGAGCGCTTCCGGAGCCGCGACATGGGCCTGGGGGAACTGTTCGGCATGATCCAGGCCGGGCTCAACCACCAACTCGGCCGTATCGAATTCGAAGATCTCATCACCGCGGCGTCGTCTGCGTTGCGCGGCCGCTCCCTCAGTGATCTCGATGAGATCGGCGAGCGACTGTTCGCCCAGAAGATCGCCGGGCGTATCTACCCGGAGATGCGCGAACTGGTGCGGGCACACCAGGCGTGCGGCCACACCGTGGTATTGAGTTCCTCGGCGCTGACCATTCAGGTCGAGCCGGTGGCCCGTTTCCTGGGCATCACCAACACCCTCACCAACGTGTTCGCGACCGATCAGGACGGTGTGCTCACCGGAGAGGTGGTGGGACCGATCCTGTGGGGGCCCGGTAAGGCCACCGCGGTGCAGAAATTTGCCGCCGAACACGACATCGACTTGCAGGACAGTTACTTCTACGCCGACGGCGACGAGGACGTCGCGTTGATGCATCTGGTCGGCAATCCGCGGCCGACGAATCCGGAAGGCAAGATGGCCTCGGTTGCCCGCAAGCGGGGTTGGCCGATCCTGCGATTCAGCAGCCGGGGCGGTGGTGTCGTCGGGCAGCTGCGGAACCTGGCCGGACTCGGGTCGATGGTCCCCGTCGGTGCCGGGGCGATCGGGCTGGGCCTGCTGAGCGGGAGCCGACGACGGGGCGTCAACTTCTTCACCGCGTTCTTCCCGCACCTGCTACTGAGCCTCAATGGTGTGCGGCTCAACGTGATCGGCAAGGAGAACCTCACCGCAACCCGGCCCGCGGTGTTCATCTTCAATCACCGTAACCAGGTCGACCCGGTCATCACCGCATCGCTGGTACGCGACAACTGGGTCAGCGTCGGTAAACGCGAGCTGGCGAACGATCCGATCGCCGGCCCGCTGGGGAGGCTGACCGAGATGGTGTTCATCGACCGGAACGACGCGGCGTCCGCGGTGGAGTCATTGCACGAGGTTGAGGAACGCGCCAAGCGGGGACTGTCGGTGGTGATCGCCCCGGAGGGCACCCGGGTCGACACCACCGGAGTGGGACCGTTCAAGAAGGGGCCGTTCCGGATCGCGATGGCGGCCGGGATCCCGATCGTGCCGATCGTGATCCGCAACGCGGAGATGGTCGCTGCCCGGGACTCGATGAGCGCCAACCCGGGCACCGTGGATGTCGCGGTTTTCCCGGCGATCCCGGTCGACGATTGGACGGTCGACACTCTGGGCGACCGGATCGAGGAGATCCGTCAGCTGTACCTGGACACGTTGGCCGACTGGCCGGTCGACGAGGTGCCGGTGCGGACGAGTAAGCCGGCCAAGAAGGTGCCGGCCAAGAAGGTGCCGGCCAAGAAGGCGCCGGCCAAGAAGGCCGCGCCCAGGCCGCGCACCTCCCGCCCGAAAGGGGGCCAGTGACAGCTTCACCGACCACCGACCATTCGGCGTCCACCGCAGCCGGCGGCACGCTGGTGTTGGCGTTCGTGTCGTCGCCGGTGGAGGCTGATCTGGTCCAGCAGTGGCTGGTTCGGTACCGCGGCACCCATCCTGATGTCCGCACCGAACTGCTGCAGTTCGACCCGGCGGTCAGACCACCCGCGGCGATGGCTCAGTTGGTCGGGCAGCTCGAACGCGACGATCAGCGGTCGATTCTGCCGGTGCGGGTGTTCTGGATGCCGCGTGCCGAAGCGTCGGCACTGTCACGGGTGGCCGCGTTGCTGCCCGGCCGGAATCCCTACCGGCCCAGCGAGCGTCAGCAGCGGCACATCGTGCGCACCGAGTCGTCGCTGGCCCGCGTGGTGGTCGGCGAGCCGGCCACGGTCGCCGAACTGCGCCGGCAGTGGAGTGAGAACACCGTCGGCGACAATCCGCGGGACTTTGCGCACTTCGTCACCCGCCGGGCGAGGTTGGCACTGGAGCGCTCCGAGTACCGGATTCTGGGCCCGCAGTACAAGTCGCCGCGCCTGGTGAAGCCGGAGATATTGGCATCCAACCGATTTCGCGACGGACTGAAGTCCATCCCGGGCGCTACGCTCGACGAGGCCGGCAAGATGCTCGACGAGCTGTCCACCGGCTGGAGCCGGGTCTCGGTCGACCTGGTCAGTGTCCTCACCAAGATGCTCAGCCGCGGGTTCGACCCCGACATCGACTACGACGAATACCAGGTCGCCGCGCTGCGTACCGCGCTGGAAAGCCATCCCGCGGTGCTGCTGTTCTCCCACCGGTCCTACATCGACGGCGCGGTCATGCCGGTGGCCATGCAGGAGAACCGGCTGCCGCCGGTGCACGTGTTCGCCGGGATCAACCTGTCTTTCGGATTGATGGGACCGTTGCTGCGCCGCGCCGGAGTCATCTTCATCCGGCGCAGTATCGGCGGCAATGCGCTGTACAAGTACGTACTCAAGGAGTACGTCGGCTATGTCATGGAGAAGCGGTTCAACCTGAGCTGGTCCATCGAGGGCACCCGGTCGCGCACTGGCAAGATGCTGCCTCCCAAGCTGGGGCTGATGACCTACGTCGCCGACGCCTACCTGGACGATCGCACGGAGGACGTGCTGCTGCAAGGTGTTTCGATCAGTTTCGACCAACTTCACGAGACGGCCGAATACGCCGCCTACGCCCGCGGCGGGGAGAAGACCGCGGAGGGAATCGGCTGGCTGTACCGGTTCATCAAGGCGCAGGGCGAACGCAACTACGGCAAGATCTACGTCCGTTTCCCGGAAGCGGTATCGATGCGCCAGTACCTCGGTCCCGTCGACGGCCCGAACGCGACCGATCCGGACGCCAAGCGGCTGGCCATGCAGAAGATGGCTATCGAGGTGGCCTGGCGGATCCAGCGGGTCACCCCGATCAGCGCGGCCGGGATGGTGTCAGCACTGCTGCTGACCACGCATGGGCTGGCGCTGACGTTGGAGCAGATCCACCATTCGCTGCAGGACGGCCTGGACTATCTGGATCGCAAGCAGACCCCGATCTCCACCAGTGCGCTGCGGCTGCGCAGCCGGGACGGGGTGCGGGCGGCGGTGGACGCGCTGTCCAACGCGCATCCGGTCACCCGCGTCGACGGCGGGCGGGAGTCGGTGTGGCGAATCGCCCCCGAAGACGAACACGCCGCGTCGTTCTACCGCAACTCGGTGATCCACGCCTTCCTGGAGACCTCGATCATCGAGCTGGCCCTGGCCCACGCCAGCCGCGGCGAAGGCGACCGGCTGGACGCGTTCTGGACCCAGGTGATGCGGCTGCGGGATCTGCTCAAGTTCGACTTTTACTTCGCCGACTCGGCCACGTTCCGCGACAACATCGCCGAGGAGATGTCCTGGTTCAGCGATTGGGAGGCCCGCGTCGCCGCGGGCGGTGCCGAGATCGACGGGATGCTGTCGCAGAAAAGGCCGGTGATGTCGGACGTCATGCTGCGGGTGTTCTTCGAGTCGTACGCGATCGTCGCCGACGTGCTCTGCGATGCGCCGGCCGACATCGGGGAGAAGGAATTGACCCAGTTGGCGTTGGGGGTCGGTCAGCAGTACGTGGCGCAGGGGCGGGTACGCAGTAGTGAGTCGGTGTCCACCCTCATTTTCGCAACCGCCCGTCAGGTGGTCGCTGACCAGCGACTGCTGGAGAACACCCCGGATCTGGCCGAACGTCGCGTCGCGTTTCGGCGCGAATTGCGGCGCATTCTGAAGGATTCCGACCACATCGCCGGGATCGCCCGCAACGAGTTCATCGCCAGGGATGCCGAGTCGCGTCGAAAGCGGCAGGCCCGCGGCGAGCGGTAGCACTGCGACGCCTCGATATGCGGTCTTTCGGCCGCGCGCCATACGCTGGGGGCCATGACGGCGAC
The DNA here is from genome assembly GCA_039922455.1 of Mycobacterium sp. Taxonomy (GTDB): domain Bacteria; phylum Actinomycetota; class Actinomycetes; order Mycobacteriales; family Mycobacteriaceae; genus Mycobacterium. Next base: position 9,903 of record JBDTEP010000186.1, read on the forward strand.
TCCGGCTACCCGCGGCCGCTCAGCGACGCATCTGCCGGTGCTGGTCGGGGTGGCGATCCTGGCCGGCTGTACCGCCGCCGGGATTGGCTCGTTGTCGCTGGCCGATGCCCTGACCGCGACCGGTCTGCCCGATCCGGGTCCGGCGACCACGCTGGGATTGCCGTTCGTGCGGGCGGCCGGCGAGATCGCGGCCGTGCTGGCCGTGGGATCGTTTCTGCTCGCTGCGTTTCTGGTGCCTCCGCAGCACAGTGGCGTGCTCGACGTCGCGGGCTACCGCGCACTGCGACTGGGCACGGTGGCGTCGGGAATGTGGGCGGTCTGTGCGGCACTGCTGGTTCCGCTGACGATCTCGGATGTCTCTGGCCACCCGCTGTCGGCGTACCTTGACCCGGCAACGGCCTGGTCGCTGGCCGGTCTGATCGACACCGCGTCCGCGTGGCGGTGGACCGCGCTGCTGGCCGCCGCGCTGACATTGCTGAGCCTGCCGGTGCTGCGATGGTCCTGGACGCCGGTGCTGTTGGCGGGTTCGCTGTTGACGCTTATCCCGTTGGGGCTGACCGGGCATTCAGCGGCTGGCGGATCGCATGACCTGGCCACCAACAGCCTGCTGATCCACCTGGTCGCCGCGGGCCTGTGGGCAGGCGGTCTGCTTGCGCTGCTGGTACACGCGCTGCGCGGCGGTGAACACGCCGCTCTGGCGGCGCGGCGGTTCTCCACGGTGGCACTGTGGTGCTTTGTGGCGATGGGCCTTTCCGGAGTGCTCAATGCGCTGGTGCGACTCGCGCCTTCCGAGCTGCTGACCAGCGAGTACGGCAGACTGGTGGTGGCCAAGTTCGTCGCGCTGTGCCTGCTCGGTGCCCTCGGCTGGGGCCAGCGGCGGCGCGGGGTGGCGGCACTGCAGGCGGACCCGGGCGCCCCAAAAGCATCAAGCGTGTTGATCCGGTTGGCGCTGATCGAGGCCGCCGTCTTCGGTGCTACGTTCGGCATCGCAGTCGGGCTGGGCC
>JBDTEP010000187.1:0-13658 GCA_039922455.1 Mycobacterium sp.
CGGTCGAGGACCGGCCGGTGGGGTGGTCGGGCAGTGGAGCTTTCAACTGACCAAGGCCGGTTGAGCCGCCCGGGTTCATGCGGCGGTCCCAGCTTCGCCTCTCCTCCGTCGAGCCTCGCTGAACCGCCGAGCTACCTCATCGAGAACGCTGGGCGCCGCGCTTCTCCCGCATCCGCACGTTGATCCGGATCGGGCTGCCCTCGAATCCGAAGGTCTCCCGCAGCCGCCGTTCCAGGAACCGGCGGTAACCGGCCTCCAGGAATCCCGAGGTGAACAACACGAATGTCGGCGGGCGAGACGCAGCTTGGGTCGCGAACAGAATCCGCGGCGCCCGGCCGCCCCGCGCCGGTGGCGGTGTCGCGGCGACAACCTCTTTGAGCCAGGTGTTGAGCTGCCCGGTCGAGATCCGGGTGTCCCATGATGCCAGCGCGCTCTCCAACGCGGGCACCAGTTTCTGTACGGCTCGACCGGTTTTGGCGGAGATGTTGACCCGCTGCGCCCAACCCACCCGGGCCAGGTCACGGTCGATCTCCTTATCCAGCACGTAGCGCCGGTCCTCGTCGACCAGGTCCCACTTGTTGAACGCCAGCACCACCGCCCGGCCCGCCTCGATGACCATGGCCAACACCCGCTGATCCTGTTCGGTCAGCGGCTGCGACGCATCCACCAGGATGATCACCACTTCGGCGGCGTCGATGGCGCCGTGGGTACGCACCGAAGCGTAGAACTCGTGTCCGCTGACCTGCCCGACCTTGCGGCGCAGCCCGGCGGTGTCGACGAAACGCCAGATCTTGCCGTCCATCTCGATCAGCGAGTCGACCGGGTCGACGGTGGTGCCTGCGACGTCGTGCACCACCGAGCGTTCGTCACCAGACAGCCGGTTCAGCAGCGAACTCTTGCCGACGTTGGGTTTACCGACCAACGCCACGCGTCTTGGACCGCCTCCGCCGCCTGCTGTTTCGGCGACCTCGGGCAGCTTGGACACCACGGCGTCGAGCAGGTCGGCCACCCCGCGGCCGTGCAGGGCGCTGACCGCATGCGGTTGACCCAGACCCAGCGACCATAGTGCCGCGGCGTCGGATTCGCCCCGCTCACCATCAACCTTGTTGGCGGCCAAGAACACCGGTTTGCCGGACCGCACCAGAATCCGGGCGGCGGCCTCGTCGGCGGCGGTGGCACCGACCACCGAATCCACCACCAGGATCACCGCGTCGGCGGTGCGCATCGCGACCGAAGCCTGCTCGGCCACCAACAACTGCAAGCCCTTGGCGTCGGGTTCCCAACCGCCAGTGTCCTGCACCACGAAGCGGCGACCGGTCCACAGTGCGTCGTAGGACACCCGATCACGGGTCACCCCGGGCACATCCTGCACCACTGCCTCGCGCCGGCCCAGGATCCGGTTGACCAGTGTCGACTTGCCGACATTCGGCCGTCCCACCACGGCCACCACCGGCGGCGGACCGGCGTCCTCGATGAGGTCGTCTGCCCCACCGACTTCGCCGATCTCCCAGTCGCTCTCGTTTTCCCAGGTACCGTCACTCATCGGATCGCCCCGCAACGCTGCTCGACCAACTCCCGCAGGTGGTCGACCACCTGCGTCTGGTTCATCTCCCCGGTGTCCACGATCACCGCGTCGTCGGCGGGCCGCAACGGCGACATCGCCCGTGTGGAATCCAGCTCGTCGCGCCGTAGCACGTCGGCCAGCACACCGGCGTAGTCGTCGGGCAGTCCGGCCTTCACGTTCTGGTCGTTGCGCCGACGCGCGCGCGTCTCTGCCGAAGCGGTGAGGAAGAACTTCACGTCGGCATCGGGCAACACCACGGTGCCGATGTCGCGGCCTTCCACCACCACACCGCCGGCCTGACACACCAACTGCCGTTGCAGGTCGACCAACCGGATACGCACGGCCGGAACCGCCGACACGCCCGACACCGCCCGTGTCACCTCGTCGCCGCGGATCTCACGCGAAACATCTTCTCCGCCAAGGTAGGCACGATCACCGTCGGGTTGGGAGTCGACCGAGACCTCGACGCTGTCGGCGATACGGGCAATCCCCGCGGCGTCGTCCAAGTCGATGCCGGACCGCAACACCGCCAGCGTGACGACACGGTACATCGCACCGGTGTCCAGATAGCGTGACCGGAGCACCTCGGCCAATTCCCTTGCCACCGAGGACTTGCCGGTTCCGGCCGGCCCGTCGAGTGCCACCACGATCCCGCTGGCCGCGCTCAGCGCTTCCCGGTTCGTGTCACTCACAGGCCGACCGCCTTGTAGAGATCGCCGATCTCTTTTCGACCCAACACCCGAATGCTGCCGGGCCGCTGGTCCCCCAATGCCACCGCGCCGATGTCGGTGCGCACCAACTCCTGAACCGGAAACCCGACCGCCGCCAACATCCGGCGCACAATGCGCTTACGTCCCTCGTGCAGTGTCACTCGCACCAAGGTCTTGCCGGGCACGGCGTCGACCACCGCAAAATCATCGACCTTCGCCGGTCCGTCGTCGAGTTCGACACCGTCGCGCAGTTTCTTGCCGAGCCCGCGCGGCACCGACCCGAGCACGGTGGCCACATAGGTCTTGGGTACTTGATACGACGGATGCATCAGGCGGTGCGCCAGCTCGCCGTCGTTGGTCAAAAGCATCAGACCTTCGGTGTCGGCGTCGAGCCGCCCGACGTGAAAAAGCTTGGCGTCGCCGCGAACCCGGTACTCAACGTAGTCGCCGATGCACGGCCTTCCGCGGTCATCCGACATCGTCGAGTGCACGCCGCGCGGCTTGTTGATCGCCAGATATACGCGGGTGTCGTCGACGGTCACCCTTACCCCGTCGACCCGGATCAGCACTGCGCTCGGGTCCACCCGAGTGCCCAGTTCCGTCACCACCTTGCCGTCCACCTCGACCCGGCCATCGCGGATCATCCGCTCGGCAACCCGGCGTGACGCGACACCGGCCTGCGACAGCACCTTCTGCAGGCGCACTCCCTCAGCATCAGGCCAGGCCATCAGTCGTGGTCCACATCGAAGGTCAGCGGCTGATCGGCCGCCGGCGCGCCGCCGAGCTTCATGAAACGTGGCTCGCTGTCCAGGGATTCACTCAAGTCCTCAATCACGTCGACATCGGGCAACAACGGCGCGATGTCAGGCAGGTCAGCAAGCGACGTCAGGCCCAGTCGCTCCAAAAATAGTTCGGTGCTGGAAAACGTCACCGCACCGGTGTCAGGGTCCACGCCCGCTTCGGTGATCAGCCCGCGGGCCAGCAACGTCCGCATCACCGCGTCCACGTTGACCCCACGCACCGCGCTGACCCGGGCGCGCGTCACCGGCTGCCGATAGGCGACCACGGCGAGGGTCTCCAGGGCGGCGCGGGTCAGCTTGGATCGCGCACCGTCGAGCAGCAGACGCTCCACATACGGCGCGAACCGGGCCCGGGTGTAGAGCCGCCAGCCGCCGCCGGCCTCCCGCAGGTCGATGCCGCTGTCACGTTCGGCGAACTCGTCGGCCATCACCCGCAGCTTGGCCGTGATCCGGTACACCGGTTGGTCGGTGGCGGTCGCCAATGCCTCGGCGGACACCGGGGTGTCGACCACCAGCAACAGTGCCTCGAGCACCGCCCCCAGCTCGGAATCCTCGAGTTCGGGGGCCAGGGCGACGTCGATCCCCAGGTCGGAGCCGGACGGCTCGGAACCGGACAGCTCGGAGCCCACCGACCCCGCAGGCCCGGATGGTTCCGCAACCTCGATGTCGGGCATGTGGTCAGTCATCAATTCGTCTCGCACTACTCGGCCGATTCTGCTTTCACCAGGTCTTCATTGGTCGGACGCTCTCCGGTCCACGACACCTGGAGCACACCAAGTGGTTCTGACTGCTCGAATGCTACCGCCCTGGCCCGATACAGTTCGAGCAGCGCCAAGAAGCGACCGACGATCTCGATCGGCACCGTACAGTCGGCGACCAATTCGGCGAACGACGCCCACTGGCCGCTGCCGCGCGCCTCCAGCTGCCTCAACAGCACGCCGGCCTGCTCGGGCACCGACACCATGAGCTGATGCAGGTGCTCAAGGCCCACCATCGGGGCCGGGCGCGGGGTGAACGCGGCCGCCGCAATCTGGGCGAACGACTTGGCGTCGACGCCCAGCATCACCTCGGGCAGCAGGTTGGCGAAGCCGTCCTCCAGGGACACCGCCCGCGGGTAGCTGCGCAGTGCGGCGGCTTCCAGCTCGGCGAACATCTGCGCGACGTGCTTGAACGCCCGGTATTGGAGCAGCCGCGCGAACAGCAGGTCACGAACCTCCAGCAGCGCCAGGTCTTCTTCGTCGTCGACCCGGCCGGCCGGCAGTAGCCGGGCCGCCTTGAGGTCGAGCAGGGTGGCGGCGATGACCAGAAAGGCTGTCGTCTCCTCCAGCTCCAGTTGCGCGCCGACGTCGCGGGTGTAGGCAATGAAATCGTCGGTGACCTGGTGCAACGCCACTTCGGTAACGTCCAGGCGGTGCGCGAAGATCAGCTGTAGCAGCAGGTCGAACGGACCCTCGAAGTTGGTCAGTCGTACCTGGAAGCCCGGCGGTTCAGCGAGGCTCGACGGAGGAGAGGTGAAGCTGGAACCGCCGCTTGAACCCTGCGAGTCGTTCTGGGCGCCGGCTGGCTCAGTGTCGGAGTTCACGCGCCGAATCGGTCGATGACTTCGCGGGCCAGTGCACGGTAAGCCTGCGCACCGCCGGACTTCGGGGCCCAGGTGGTGATGGGTTCCCCGGCCACGGTCGTTTCCGGGAAGCGGACGGTCCGGGTGATCACCGTGTCGAACACCAGGTCCCCGAAGCGCTCCACCACCCGCGACATCACCTCGCGGGAGTTGACGGTGCGAGGGTCGTAGCGGGTCAACAGGATGCCGCTGATCTCCAGCTTCGGGTTCAGCCGGTCGCGGACCTTGTCGACGGTGTCGGTCAGCAACGCCAAGCCGCGCAGGGAGAAGTACTCGCATTCAGTGGGGATCACCACCCCGTCGGCACAGGCCAGCCCGTTGACAGTGAGCAACCCCAGTGACGGTTGGCAGTCCACCAGCAGGTAGTCGTAGCGGTCCAGCACCGGGACCAGCGCCCGAGCCAGCGAATGCTCCCGCCCCACCTCGTTGACCAGCTGGATCTCGGCCGCCGACAGATCGATGTTGGAGGGCACCAGGTCCAGGTTCTCGAACCGGGTCTCGATCACCACGTCGTCGATCGGAACCCGCGGGTCCACCAGCAGGTTGTGGATGGTGTGTGCCAGTTCGTAGTGCGGCACGCCCAGGCCCGCCGACAACGCACCCTGCGGATCCAGGTCCACCAGCAACACCCGACGGCCGTATTCGGCCAACGCGGCGCCCAGATTGATGGTGGAGGTGGTCTTGCCGACACCGCCCTTCTGGTTGCACATCGCGATAACCTTGGCCGGACCGTGGGTAGTGCGGGGTAGCGGCTCGGGGATGTGCCGCGACGGACGCCCGGTCAAGCCGACGCCGGAGCTGTCGTCGTCGCTCATGGCCGGGTCGGCGCTGTGGTGGCGGACATCCGCAGAAGTCTAACGGGTGACCGGCAGCCATACCGGTGACATGACCAGTCGCCATGCACGCCGGACGGGATTAAATTGCACTCATGAGCCTCAAACGACGCCTCCCGTTCCTGCGGTGGTCGGTGCTCCGGATGGCGGCCGGTGTCCGCAACATCACCACCACGGGCCAGATCGGTGACGGCCGCGAAGCCGCAGCCGTCGATTATGTGCTGGCCAACGCTCGGGCCGGCGACATCGACGACGTGCTGGCCCGTATCGACGAGTTCGCCTACGAGAAGTCGTTGCTGATCAACATCGGCGACGAGAAGGGCGTCCTGCTCGACGCCGCGGTACGCCGGGCCAGCCCGGCGTTGGCGCTGGAACTGGGCACCTACTGCGGTTACAGCGCGCTGCGCATCGCGCGCGCCGCACCGGCCGCCCGGATCTATTCGATTGAGCTCGCCGAGGCCAACGCCGTCAACGCCCGGCAGATCTGGGCTCACGCCGGGGTGGCCGACCGGGTCACCTGCGTGGTGGGCACCGTCGGTGACGGCGGGCGCACGCTGGATGCGCTGACGGCGCGGCATGGCTTCGCCGTAGGCACGCTGGACTTCCTGTTCATCGACCACGACAAGGACGCCTATCTGCCCGACCTGCAGAGCATTCTCGATCGGGGCTGGCTGCGGCCGGGGGCGGTGGTGGTCGCCGACAATGTCAAAGTGCCCGGGGCGCCGCGCTACCGCGAGTACATGCGGCAGCAGCTGGGGTCGGGGTGGGACACCACCGAACACCGCACCCACGTGGAGTATCAGAGCCTGCTGCACGATCTGGTGTTGGAGTCGACGTATCTGGGCGGTTAGTTCCTGCCGGTCATGTTGCTACCGGGCGCGGGGGTGCGCCCCGGCCCACACCTCGCGCAACGCGTTCACCGTGACCAGCGTGTAGATCTGTGTGGTCGTCACCGAGGCGTGGCCGAGCAACTCCTGCACCACCCGCACGTCAGCGCCGCCGTCGAGCAGGTGCGTGGCGAACGAATGTCGCAGTGTGTGCGGCGACACCTTCGCGGTGATCCCGGCCCGTTCGGCGGCGTCCTGCAGCACCTGCCAGGCGCTCTGCCGAGACAGCCGGCCGCCGCGGGCGTTGAGGAACACCGCCGGGGTGCCACGGCCACGGCTCGCCAGCTCCGGGCGGGCCCGCACCAGGTAGACGTCCAGCGCCGCCACCGCCGGCCGCCCCACCGGCACCAGCCGCTGCTTGCCACCCTTGCCGCGCAACAGCACCGACCGGTCCAGCGTGTCCACGTCGTCGATGTCCAACCCCACGGCCTCCGAAATCCGGGATCCGGTGGAATACAGCAACTCCAGCAACGCACGGCTGCGTAGCGTCAGCGGCCCGTCCGAGGCGTTGTCGCCGCCAGCCCCGGCCAGCAGCGCCGACACCTCGTCGATGGTCAAGCTCTTCGGCAGTCGCCGCCCCGGTGTCGGCGGCTTGACGGCCCGCGCCACGTCCACCGCCACCAGTCCCTCTGCAACGGCGAACCGGTGCAGGCCCCGCACCGCGATCAACGCGCGCCCGGCCGAAACCGCCGACAGCGCCACCACCCCGGCGTCCGGGTCGCCGCGGCGCAGCGCCACCAGAAAATCGGTGACGTCGTTCTCGCCGACCGCGGCCAGGTCCTCGACTCCGCGGGCCAGCAGGTGCTCGCTGTAGCGGCGCAGATCCCGCCGATAGGAACTCAGCGTGTTGGCCGCGACCCCGCGCTCGATCGTCAGATGATCCAGATAACCCTGCAGCTGCCCGTGCAGGGGGAACACCGGCCGGGCCGCCGCGGTCATGGCAGGCTCTGCCGGGCGGCGAACGCGGTCGGCTTGTCGATCCACTCGGCGTCCAGCGGACGCAAAGTCCCGAAACCCTGACTGTGAGCGTAAGCAGCCAGAATCCCAGCCACCGCAATCGCATTGACGATCTCGCCGCTGAACACCAGTCGGGCCGCCTCGGCGATCGGATACCAGCGCAGCGTCAGGTCGGCTTCCTCGTCGTGGGCCTGCGGCCGGTCCACCTCGGTCAGGCCGGTGGCCAGATACACCCGCACCGATTCGTCGGAAAAGCCCGGCGTGGAGTCCAGGTCGACCAACACCTGCCAGGTGCTGGCCGCCAGACCCGCCTCCTCGACCAGTTCACGGCCGGCGGTCAGGTGCGCCTGCTCACCGTTGACGTCGAGCAGTCCGGCGGGCAGCTCCCACAACCGCCGGCCGATGGGGTGGCGGTACTGGTAGATCAGGGGGATGTTCCCGGCGGCATCCATGGCAACCACCGCGACCGCGCCGTAGTGCTCCACCACATCGCGGGTCGCCGTCGTGCCGCCCGGCATGAGCACGCCGTCACGGCGCAACGCGAAGATCTTGCCACGGTGCAGCAGCTGCGACGACGTGGTCTCGAAGGCGTGCTCAGCCACGGGTTACATGTTCCGGTAGGGCTTCTTGCAGTGGGTCGGTCAACGGTTGGACGGCGCCACCCTGCCCGTCGGCGCCGTGCTGGGTGTCTTGGTGTTCGTGATGGTGCTCAGGAATCTCCACAGGAAGCCGTTCGGCTGCCTTGTAATCCATTGCTGCACCGACGAACGCGGCGAACAGCGGGTGCGCCCGGGTGGGCCTGCTCTTGAGCTCCGGGTGCGCCTGGGTCCCCACCAGGAACGGGTGCACCTCGCGCGGGTACTCGACGAACTCCACCAGCTTCCCGTCCGGGGAGGTGCCGGAGAACCGCAGCCCGCTCTCGGCGATCCGGTCACGGTAGGCGTTGTTGACCTCGAAACGGTGCCGGTGCCGTTCGGAGACTTCGGATGCCTGGTATGCCTCGGCCACAATCGAATCCGCTTCGAGCACCGCGGGATAGGCGCCGAGCCGCATGGTGCCGCCGAGGTCGGCCGTCCCGGCGACCGCCTCCTGCTGGTCGGCCATGGTCGCGATGACCGGGTCGGGCGTATCCGGGTCGAACTCCGCCGAGCTGGCCTGGGTGATCCCGGCCTGCCGCGCAGCGTCGATCACGATGCACTGCAGACCCAGACACAGGCCCAACACCGGCAGCGCGTGGGTGCGGGCGTAGGCGATGGCGCCGATCTTGCCCTCGATGCCCCGGATACCGAATCCGCCGGGAATCAACACCCCGTGCATCTCCCCCAGTGCGGCGGCCGCCCCGGCTGGGGTGGCGCACTGGTCGGAGGTGACCCAGTTGATCTCGACCTTCGCGAAATGCTTGAACCCACCGGACCGCAGCGCCTCGGTCACCGACAGATAGGCGTCGGAGAGGTCGATGTACTTACCCACCAACGCAATTTTCACGGTTTCGTGGGGCTCGTGAACGCGGCGCAGCAGTTCATCCCACTCAGTCCAGTCCACGTCCTTGAACGGCAGGTTGAGGCGGCGCACCACGTAGGCGTCCAACTCCTCGCGATGCAACACCTTGGGGATGTCATAGATCGACGCCGCGTCCGGGGTGGAGATCACCCCGTCGATGTCGACGTCGCACATCAACGCGATCTTGTTCTTCAGCGGCTCGGGAACCTCGCGGTCACAGCGCAGAATCAGCGCGTCGGGGGCGATGCCGATGCTGCGCAGGGCCGCCACCGAGTGCTGGGTCGGCTTGGTCTTGAGCTCGCCGGACGGGGCCAGGTAGGGCACCAGAGACACGTGCAGGAAGAACACGTTGTCCCTGCCGGCGTCGTGGCGGACCTGCCGGGCGGCTTCCAGGAACGGCTGCGACTCGATGTCGCCGACGGTGCCGCCGATCTCGGTGATGACGACGTCGGGACGCCGGCCGTCGGCGTCCGGTGCCGACATCGCCAGGATGCGCCGCTTGATCTCGTCGGTGATGTGCGGGATCACCTGCACGGTGTCGCCGAGGTATTCGCCGCGGCGTTCCTTGGCGATGACAGTCGAATACACCTGCCCGGTGGTCACATTCGCCGACCCGGACAGGTCGCGGTCCAGAAACCGCTCGTAGTGGCCGACGTCGAGGTCGGTCTCGGCGCCGTCCTCGGTGACGAAGACCTCACCGTGCTGGAACGGATTCATCGTCCCCGGGTCGACGTTGAGATACGGGTCGAGCTTCTGCATGGTGACCTGCAGCCCGCGGGCGATCAACAACTGACCCAGGCTGCTGGCGGTCAAACCTTTACCCAGTGAGGAGGCAACTCCGCCGGTGACGAAGAGATGCTTGGGCTCAGCTTGGGGATGCTTTCGCAGTGGTGGCAAAACCAACCTCCGTGACGACGGCGCAGGATTGAGGGCCTGCCGACCCACGGAATCTCACCCTAACATCGACGCGGGTTTCCGGCTGCTGACACGCCGCCCGCCGCAGTGAAACCGCTATTGCGCGACGGTGACCGACCCGGCGCCGCGACCGACGCCGTACTGACCGGGGTGGCCGCCGTCGATCAGGCGACTGGCCGCCATCACCGTGGTGATCCGCCCCGATTCGATGTCGACGTTGTCGATTGTGCTGATCACTGCGGACACCGTGGAATCGGCCCGGGTCACCGCGACCGCCGCGGGGCCCGACGCACACCCGTCACGACCGGCCAGCACCGTCGCCGAGCCGTGCGGGGCCAGTGCCGCCGCGAACCGGGCGACGCTGAGCCCGCTACTGCCGGCGTCGTCCGCCAGCGCCCCTCCGGTGATCACCACGGCCGCGTTGGCCGCGCCGAGGCGTTGGTCGGGGTAGGTGATAAAGCCGGTGTCGCGCAGTGCGGCCAGCACGGTGTCGCGCTGGGTGTCGTCCACCGGTGGGACGGCCGGGTCGCGATTGATCAGCAGCGCGATGCCGAGCAGGTCGCCGGCCTGGGCGCCCTGGTCGACGATGGCGGTGCTCAGTTGGGCGCCGGCCGGCACGATCCCGGACTCCACCACGGCACGCAGTTTCTCTTCCGCGTTGCCATCGATGAACTGGCTCGTCAGTGCCACCGTTCCGGTGATGATTCCGCCGGCCTGTCCGATGACCCGCGACACCGCCTCGACGTCGTCGTCAGCGGCATCCGGGGTGCGGAAAATCACCGTGGACTTCCCGTGCAGCACGTCGCGCACCATCCGCGGCGCCATCTGCGCATCGAAATCGTTTGCCTTGCCGAGTCGCTCGCCCAACGAGTTCTGTTGTTCCTGCAGCGCGTCGATCTGCGCGCGCAACTCGTGTTTCTCCGACTGCAGGCCGGCCAGCACCGGACCGGACAACAACCCGGAGCCCACCACGACGCCGAGCACCATTGCCAGCAGCACAGCGGTCAGCGACATCGCGTGATGACGAGGGGTGATCATTGCGGTGCCGGCCCCGGTCCTCTTAGGTCACCCAGTGCTTGAGCCACAGCGACAGGTGGTGCCAGTAGTTGCCGAGCCAGTCGAGCACCACGGCATCGGTCTGCGACACCCACAGCGCGACGATGACCGCCATCAGCATCGCCAGCACCAGCAGCGCGATGGCGCCCGCGGAGACCCTATTGCGGTACAGCGTGGCGACCGCGCGCGCGTCCACCAATTTCTCGCCGACTTTGAGCCGGGTCAGGAACATCGACGGATTGGTCAGTTGGCGAGTCCGATCGAAGAACGTCTCGATGTTGGCCGTGTGCCCGGCCGTCACCAGCAGCGCCGCACCGTGGTGGTCCGCCAGCAGCAGCCCCAGGTCCATCGCGGAACCGGCAGCCGGGAAGGTCATCGCACCGATGCCCAGATCCTGGATGCGCTCCAGTCCCGGCGCATGGCCGTCGGCGTCGGCGGGTAGCACCACCTGCGATCCACACCGCAGCACCTCGGCGCTCATCTGGTCGGGGTCGCCGATGATCAGCTGCGGCCGGTATCCGCCCTTGCGCAGCACATCGGCTCCGGCGCCGATACCGATCAGCACGGGCTGGTACTCCTTGATGAACGGCTTGAGACGTTTCAGGTCGTCGGCGGCGTCGGCTTCGTCACCGACCAGCACCACGTGCCGGCGGCGCAGGTCGACATCGATCTCGGGAATCCCGATCCCGTCGATCAGTAGCGGACTCTCGCTGCGGATGAACTCGATGGTGTTGCCGGCGAAGGACTCCAAGTGGGCCACCAGCCCGCTCTTGGCCTCAAGCATCAGGTCGGCGATCTCGACGTCGCTGCGTTCGACACCATGCGCCAGCCGCCGGTCACCGGAGTAGACGCCGCCGTTGTGCAACCGGACCTTGGCGCCGTCCCGAATCTTCTTGAACACCGTGGGCCCGGCTTCGTCGATCAGGGTGACACCGTTGGCGACAAGCACCTCGGGCCCCAGGTTGGGGTAGCGCCCCGAGATCGACGCCGAGGCGTTGATGACGCCGGCGATATCGGCCTCGACCAATGCGTCGGCGGTGATGCGGTCCAGGTCGAGAATGTCGAGCACCACGATGTCGCCGGGACCGACTCGTCGCAGCAATCGGTCGATGTCGTGGTCGACCCGGGCTGTACCGACCACGCCGGGCCGGTCGGCGTTACGAGAGAGCAGCGCAGACATCTTCATGGGCGCGATTCTGACCGCGAAGTCCGGTAAATGCGGGGAGGCGCGCCGTAACAACAGCCCCACTAGTTACGATCTACCACACCAGTCACACGGTTTAGCGGGGTTTGCCGCGGGCAAGTTGTTCGGTGCCCCGCTCTTCCCGGGCCGCGCTCAACAATTCGCGGGCATGGGCCCGCCCGCTGTCGGACTCCCCCAGCCCGGCCAGCATCCGGGCCAATTCGGCGACCCGGCCATCGTCGTCGAGGCGCCGCACCCCGCTGGCACCACCGCCTCCGGCATCGACGCACAGGTGCGCGTCGGCGTAGGCCGCGACCTGGGGCAGGTGCGTTACGACGATGACCTGGTGGGTGCGCGCCAGACGCGCCAGGCGTCGCCCGATCTGCACCGCCGCCCGGCCGCCGACCCCGGCGTCGACCTCGTCGAACACCATCGTGGTGCCGGCCGAGTCACGTGACGACGTAGCCAGCACTACCTCGAGCGCCAGCATCACCCGGGACAGCTCGCCCCCGGAAGCGCTCTTGGCCAGCGGCAGAACTGTCATGCCCCGGTGGGCGGCCAGCCCGAACTCGACGTCGTCAATGCCGTCGGCGCCGGCGTGCACGGTCAGCCCCGACGGCAACCGCAGCGCGGCCGGATCGTCATCGGCGGCCGGGCTGTTGGTGACACCGATGGTGAAGTCGGCGTCGGCCATCGCCAACCCGGACAACTCGGCGCTGACCGCCTTCGCCAGCCCACCGGCTGCTTTGGCGCGCGCGGCGCTGAGATCGGTGGCGGTCTGCGCCACCCGCTCGGTGAGCTCCTCGACTCGGCGAGCCAGCCCGGTGAGCGCCTCTTCGGAGACGTCGAGCTGGGCCAGCCGGTCTCGGGATTGCGCCGCCCAGGCCAATACCCCGTCAATGTCAGAGGCGTACTTGCGGGTCAGGGTGCGCAGCTCCGCCTGCCGCGCCAGCTTGGCGTCCAGCGCTTCAGCACCGGCGGGCAGGCTGTCGAGATAGCCGCCGAGTTCCCGGGCCACGTCACCGACAACCGTGAGCACCTCGACGAGCTGTTCGCCCAGCGTTTGCAGGTCGGTGTCGTCGGTGGCGGTCATCGCCGCCTTCGCCTGCCCCAGCCGGTCGGTGGCCGAGTTCGCGGGGCCGGATGCTTCCACTGCGCCTTCAAAGCCGCCGGCCAGGGCCGCCCGCGCTCCGGAGGCTGCGGCGCGCAATGCGTCGAGTTCGGAGAGCCGCCGAATCTCGCTCGCCAACGCATCGTCCTCGCCGGGTCGCGGGTCAACGGCATCGATCTCCCGCAACGCGAAGGTGAGCCGGTCGGCTTCCTGGGCCAGTTCCCGGGCACGGTTGCGACGGTCGACGAGTTCGCGTCGCGCCGACTGCCAGGCCTCCCGCGCGGTGCGGTAGCGCTCCAGCCGGGCGTCGACCGCGGCGAAACGGTCCAGCGCTCCGCGCTGCTCATCCGGGCGCATCAACCGCAACTGGTCGTTCTGGCCGTGCAGGGTCAGCAGCATGCCGGTGAAGCCGCTCAGCGCCTTGGCGGGCACCCCACGACCACCCAGGTAGGCGCGCGACGGCCCGTCGCGGCTGACCGAGCGGGCGGCGATAACGCTGCCGTCCTCGTCCCGGTCGGCGC
>JBDTEP010000188.1:0-18863 GCA_039922455.1 Mycobacterium sp.
ACGCACCTGTAGGGCGCCCTCGAGGATCGAATCACCGGGAGCCAGGTCGAATGTCGCCTCCCGCCCGGAGAGCGTGAACGTCACCGTGGCGGGTTGATAGTTGCGCTGGGGCGCCGTGGTTTTGTCGTACCCGGTGAACAGCTCCAAGTGGATCCGCTCGGGGTCAACGTCGTGGGCGATCAGCGTGTCGTGTGCCGTGCCGCTCATCCCGATCGGGCCGCACAGGAACCACTCGTCGACGGTGTCGGGCCGCAGACTGCTGGCGAGCCACCAATCCAGCTTCTCGGTGTCGATCCGCCCGCGCAGCTCAGGTGTGTGCAAGGGGTCGTCGGACAGCACATGCAGGATCTCCAGCCGATCGACGTAGCGGGTTTCAAGCCGATCGAGGTCGTGCCGAAACATGGTCGACTCTCTGCTGTGGTTGCCGTAGATCAGCGTGAATCGGCTCTCCGTTTCGATTTCCATCACCGTTTCCAGGATTGACAGCACCGGGGTGATACCGCTGCCGGCCGCCAGCCCGACGTAGTGCCTTTGCGCCAGCGGATGAAGCGGTGTGCCGAATCGGCCGGTCGGAGTCATGAGCTCCAACACGTCGCCGGCCTTCAGCTGATTGGTCACGAAGCTCGAGAACGCGCCGCCGGAAATGTGTTTGACCGCAATCCGGAGCTGGGCGCGGGTCGCCGGCGCACAGATCGAGTAATTGCGTCGGACACCTTCGCCGCCGAGGTTGGTACGCACCGTGACGTGCTGGCCCGGTTCGAAACGGAACTCGTCGTGCAACGCTTCCGGCACGGCGAATGTCACCAATGTGCTATCGGCGGTGATGGGATCGACCGAGGCAACCGGGATGCGGTGGAACACCGGGTGCAGGGCGCTGGACCTGGCCGGCATCCGTACCGGCACCAGCCGACCCAGTTTACTGTTCAGCTGCTTCCATTCCCAAAATTCTTCGGGGTCCAAGTGCTGGCCAAACGCCGTGGAGATGGCGGCATTTCGCTCCAGGTAGGCCTTCTCGTTGCGCCGCCACGTCTTCAGATACCGGTAGAACGGCACCGACGGGTGCAGGTGGTGCACCAGGTGGTAGTTCTGCGACAGCATCAGCGGGGTCAACAGCCACTCCATGCCGACGCGCACCCGGGTGGCGCGGTAGCGATCGCTGCGCTGGGTGTCGGCCAGCCCGTGGTGGGGCAGCCAGTCGAACCACCACACCAGGAATACGAGTCCGATGCGCTGCGGGATGAGGAAAACGACCGCAAGCGTCCACAGGTTGCCGGTGGCGATCGCGACGACCAGCCCGATCACGCTCAAAGTGAGCAGCAGCAACGTCTCGGCGACCTCGCCGGCCGGCCGGCTCCGCAGACGACGGATCAAGTAGTTGCCGTAGAACAACTCGGGCAACGGCCAGCGCAACGGCACCTGCCAGATCGGGGTGTGCGACGCCCACGCGTCCGGATCGTTGGCGTCATCGTTGGAATGCCGATGATGCTCGATGTGGATGAACGCGTATGACGGAAAGGAGAGGATCGGCACCACCGGCAGCCACGCCAACCGACCGATGAGTCCGTTGACCCACCTGACGGTGCTGATCGAGTAATGGATGGCGTCGTGCACCACGGTGAACATCGCGAAGATCACCGCCGCATTGACCGGTATGGTGACCCACGCCGGACACCAACCTTGGATGTAGCCGATCGTCGACAGCACAAACGCGGCCAACCCGCCGAAGAAAATCCCCAGGGTGGGCAGTGCGAATGTGGGCACGGACTCGCCGGGATCCGGCAGGGCATGGCGTTCGGCGGGTTGCGGCGTCGGCCGCGACGTGACGTCAACGGTCGACATTGAGGTCTCCAATCATGGCGATGGCCTTTCGCAGTGCTTGTTTCGGCGCTTTCACTGCGTGCTTCGCGGGTTGGCACGGGCCGCGGAGACGCCCCGATCACCGGTGGCGTGAGTATTCGGGCGCATGCGGTTCAGTGTGTGTCACCGCCGGTGGAACCGCTACGGAGCCGGCTACGAGATTCCCGGCCGCCGCCTTGGTGCCCGCTACAACCTCATCGCCGACAGCTCGACGGCCCACCAGACCTCGAGGAGAACCTCGGTGTCACGCAGCGTCGTCCCGGTCAACTCCTCGAAGCGCGCGAGTCGGTAGCGCACGGTGTTCTGATGCACGAACAACCGGGTCGCGGTTCGTTCCACATGCATGCCGCAGGCCAGGTAGGCCCGAAGCGTCGCTATCAGTTCGCGAGCCGAGCCGCCCGCGGTCAGTGGCGCCAGGTAGCGCGCCCGGAGCAGCTCACCAATGTCGGTATCCATGGCGACCGCAGCGCGCAGGCCGAGCGACGGCAAGTCGTGGGCACCGCGCAGTCCGCAAGCGTGCACGGTGGCCAGCGCACGCGCGGCCAACCGGTAGGACTCGGCAAGGCGCTCCAATGTCCTTGGCGGGCCGAAACCGACGGCACCGTCGATGCCTGTCGGCGGCGGTTCACCCAAGAAACCCGCGATGTCCCCGTCGACACGGGCGAACAGCCCACAGCGCTGTTGCCCGTCACAAAACCCCAACGCCTGCTCGAGTTTGTGCCCGCCGGCGTCGTCGTCGAGCCGCGCCCGGACGGCAACGTACTCGCCGTCCGGGTCCAGACCGTACGCCTCGGCGTGAACGCGCAACTCGGCGGTGGGAACGGTACCGAACAGCATGCCGCGAACGAATGCCGCGCGCCGCTCCTCCTCGGCCAGCGTGAGGGCGCGTTCAGCTTGACGGTGCGCCGCGGCGGTGGTGACCATGGCGACGTCGGACCACGCGAGGATCGATTGCACGAAGTTCAACACCTGGGCGTCCGCAATGCCCAGTCTCCGACCAACCTCGCGCGCATAGTCGACGACGACCTCGATACCGATGCGCCAAGCGCGGAGCATCTCCGCCACCGGAACACCCTGCCGTGCACGGTTCTCACCTACCGCGGCCAGCTCTGCGAGTTCACGATCGTCAAGGGCCGAACTGCCGGCGCGAGCGGACCGCAACACCCGTTCGACCTCGAGCAATACCTCGTCAGCGAGCCAGCTGGTGGGCAGGGGGCGATAGCTTGGCAGTTGGCTCTGCATGGCCTCTCGAACGCGGTTAGCGAGTTCTTCCCGCTTACCGAGCAGCGTGTCGAAGAGCAGATCCCACGCTTCGTCCACGCTGCAGCCTCTCGCGTCCGGTCCGCTCACGCCGGCCGCCAGACCCGACGCCGATGGTCACTTCGGTCGATTTGTTGGGAACACTGTTGCCGGCCCACAGACCGAGGTCGGCCGCCCCACCCCTGGTGACCGAGGCGGTGATGACCTGATCGCCATTAGGGCCCAGCGTAGTTCAGCACCGACCGCCTAGCAGCGTGATCGACGCATCCACCGATACCGAGAACCGTGACCGGAAGTCGCACACCCACGCGCAGCAGCTGGCAACCCTCGGACGGCAACCGGGACACTCGTGGCGGCGGGGTCTCAGGGCATGATGGCGGCGTGACGACCTACTCGGAGATCCGCAACAACGCGCCACTGTGGCCGGGCGTGATGGACCGCTCGCTGCTGGGCAACCGGCAGGCTCAGGCCGCGCTGTATCTGGCCGATGTGGCCAAGCGGGGTAAGTGGCGCAAGGTGGTCCGCGAACTCGACCGGGGCGACCAGGTGGTCGACATCAAGGCCTGGCGGCCCGACGGCAAGACCTGGCTGACCGTGCTGCATCAGGCCGGCTGGCACGGGGCGTCCCCGGAGGTCGCGTCGTGGCTGATCGAGCGGGGCGCCCTGCGCACACAACCCGATGCCGCCGGGCGCACCGCCTACGACATCGCCGTCGAGCACAACCAGGCCGCCGAGTTGTTGGAGGTGCTCAAACCGCCGGCGGCGGCGCTGGACCGCGACCGGATCGCCGCACTCAACGTCCAGCTCACCGGGATCATCGACGATCTGATTCAGCAACTGTTCCGCGGTGTCGACCTACGCCAGATGTTCCGCTATCCCCCGGTCGAGGTGCTGCACGAGCTGCCCGGCAAGCAGCTGTGGTTCCCGGTGCCCTACCTGTGGGGAGGTTTCCGGGTGGGCCTGCACGACGAGGACGTCGAACTGTTCGGCGGCTACCGCGAACTCGACCCGGTCGGCGACGTGCACATCGCGACGGTGGGCTATCTGATCACGCCCGACGGCCCGTCCCAGGTCCACGAGGGGTACGAGTAGACCCGCACGCTCAGCGGCGGATCTCCTCCCGCAGCTGCCCTTTGGCGATCTTCCCGCCGGACGAACGCGGCAATTCGTCGACGACGACGAGGCGTTCGGGCAGCAGTTCCTTGGACACCCCGAGCGCCAGCAGGTGCTCGACGAGTTCGGGTAGCTCCAAGGTGCCCGCATCCGCCAGTTCAGCGTAGACACAGACCTTCTCGCCGAACACCTCATCGGACATCGGGACCGCGGCGGCCACCGCGATCGCCGGATGGGTCATGACGGCGTCCTCGACCTGGGCGGCGCTGATGTTCTTGCCGCCCCGCAGGATGAAATCCGATGTCCGGCCGGTGACGCTCAGATAGCCGTCGGCGTCGATCTCGCAGATATCACCCATGCGCATCCAGCCGTCCCGGGTGAACAGTTTGTCGTGATCGACTCCGCCCAGGTAGCCGAGGCTGGTCGCCGGACCCCGGCAGGCGGGTTGGCCCCGGCCGGTGTCGGTCACGTCGGTATCGCCTTGATCGCCCCCGAAAAGCCGGACCGCCATCTCCGGGATGATCCGGCCACCGGTGCGCAGCCGCCGGTCCAGCGGGTCGTCGAGGGTGGTTCCGCTGAGCACCCCGGTCTCGTTGGAGCCGTAGAACTGCAAGATCTTCGCCCCGGTGAGCTTTTCGAACTCGGCGGCAGGCCGGTAGGGCAATGCCTCGCCGCCGGTGAAGACGACACGCAACGAGCTCAGATCAAACTGGCGACTGGCCGGTTCGGCCATCATCATCGTCAATTGCGTACTGACACAGCACAACACATTGACCTGATATTCGGCGATCGCCGCGCAGGTCGCCGCTGCGGAGAAGCGGTCCAGCAGCACCGCGGTGACGCCCAGGTGGATCGGGGTGGTGTGGCTGGTCCAGAGCCCGAAGCCGAAAGGGGTGGGAATGATGGGCAGGAAGACGTCGTCGTCGCGGAGCTGCCCGTTGGCGACGGCGAGCTGATGAAAGTAATGCCACCGGTTCTGGGTGTGCACCACGCACTTGGGCAACCCGGTGGTCCCGGAGGTGGAGTTGATCAGAAAAACGTCGTCGGCCCCGAGGCCTCCCGACGGCACGCCGGGCGGGCCGTCGGCACCGATCAGGCTCAGGCTGTCACCCAACACCCTTACCGATAAGGATGTTTCGGACGCCGCCTGCTGCGCCTGCCGATGTCGCTGCTCGTCGCTGATCAGCATTGTCGGTTGGGCGGCACGCAGAATCGCGTTCACCTCCCGGACTCCGGCCCGCGCACCGATGCCCACCACCACCGCCCCGCACCGCTCGATCGCCACGAACAGCACGTGGATGGCCACGGAATCGCGGTGCCACACCGCGATTCGATCGCCGGACGCCACCCCGATACCGGCCAGCTGCCCGGCCAGGGCGTCGGCCGCCGAATCGAATTCCCACCAGGTCAGGGCCGCACCGAGGTAGTCGACGTAAGAGGTCCTGTTGCGGAAGCGTTGCGCGTTGTGGCGAACCGCGGCCGACAGTGTGGTCTGCGACCACCAGCCGGCGGCGTGATAACGGGCCGCTTCGGCGGCGGTGTACGCCGGCGAATCCCAGTCAGGCATAGCGCTGCTGCAATTGACGCTTGATCAGCTTCCCGGTCGGGGTGCGGGGCAGATCGGTGACGAACTCGTAGCGACGGGGCACCTTATAGTGCGCGATGCGCTCCCGCAGGAATTCGTCGAGGGCAGCCGTCAGTTGATCGTGCGCATCAGATTCGGCGGCCGGATGGACCACGGCCATAACCGATTCCCCCATCTCCTCATCTGGGATGCCGATGACGGCCACATCCAGCACGGCGGGGTGTAGCGCCAGCGCGTTCTCGATCTCCTGCGGGTAAATGTTGACCCCCCCGGAGATGATCATGAACGACTTGCGGTCGGTGAGATACAGGTAGCCGTCGTCGTCGAGGTAGCCCACGTCGCCGTTGGTCGTCCACGTCGGGTGGTCGGGGTGCCGGGTCTGCGCGGTCCGTTCGGGATCGTTGTGGTACTCGAACGGCGCCACATCGCGTTCGAAGTAGACGGTGCCGATCTGGCCGGGCGCGACCTCCGCACCGTCGTCGTCGCAGACCCGCAGAATGCCGAGTACGCATCGGCCCACCGAGCCCGGATGCGCCAGCCAGTCGGGGCTGTCGATCATGGTCAGGCCGTTGCCTTCGGTGGCGGCGTAGTACTCCAGCAGGATCGGGCCCCACCAGTCGATCATCGCCCGCTTGACGTCCTGCGGGCATGGAGCCGCGGCATGCACCGCGCACCGCAGCGACGACACGTCGTGGGAGTCCCGGACCACCTGGTCCAGTTTGAGCATCCGGATGAACATGGTTGGCACCCACTGACTGTGGGTCACGCGGTACTGCTCGATGAATTTGAGCGCGGATTCGGCGTCGAACTTGCGCATCATCACCACCGTGGCGCCCAGTCGATGCGCCACCGCCATGAATCGCAGCGGCGCTGCGTGATAGATCGGCGCGGGCGATAAATACACCGAGTCGGCGTCGAGCGCCATCGCCGGCCCGAACAGCATCGTCAGCGGGTCACCGGGTGCGCCGACGTCCCGGTCAGGCAGCGGAACCTCGATGCCCTTGGGGAATCCGGTGGTGCCGGACGAGTACAGCATGTCCATCCCGCAAGGCTGCGCGGGCAGCGGTTGTGTCGAGGCGGCCGCCACCACCGCCTCGTAGTCGTCGAATCCGTCGACGGAACCCAGCGCGATCCTGCGACGCACCCGGGGTGTCTGGGCGATCACCTCGTTGGCGATGCCGGCGAACTCGTCGGCGATCATAAAAGTCTGCGCATCGCAGTCATTGACGATGTAGGCGACTTCGCCGGCGCTCAGCTGCGAGTTGATGAACGTGATGTAGAGGCCGGAACGCATAGCGGCCCAGTAGATCTCCATTGCGCGGGCCTGGTTGTCGCTGAGCACCGCGATGTGGTCGCCCGGCCGGACACCGTCGTCGTAGAGGTGGCGGGCGAGCCGCAACGAGCGGTTGTCGAGTTGGCTGTAGGTGACGGTCTCGTCGGTGTCGGCAACGATGATCGCCGGCCGGTTGGGCGCGACCGCCGCGTAGGTACCCGGGTACATCGTCACGCGCAGCCTCCGGTCAGTAGATGTAGTCTTCGCCGCTTGCCCGCACGGTGATGTCACTAATGCTGATACCCCACGGCTGGTCGATGACGTGGACCACCGCCTCGGCGAGGTCGTCGGGGGTGATCAGCCAGTACTTCACCGAGTCGACGTCGGTCTGCTCGGCGGCCAGCGCGCCGTTGGCGAACGCGGTCATGGAATGCATGTAATCCTCCGCGCGCGAGCCGACGATGCCCATGATCGCCGCGCCGTTGACCACCCCGCTGCCCAGCTTGGTACCCAGCACCCCGGTCGGTTTGACCGTGGTCACCTTGATCTTTCCCTTGGCCTCGCTGCGCAGTGAGTCCGACAGCACGGTGACCGCCGCCTTGGTCGCGCTGTAAACACCCGAGCCCGCCACGCCGGCGTTGCCGTAGATCGACGAGATGTTGACGACGTGGCCCCGGCCCTGCCGGATCATCTGGTCGTAGACCGCCGAGATCCCGTTCACCACGCCCTTGATGTTGATGTCGATCGCGCGGTGCCACTGCTGCCAGGCTTTTTCGTGGTCCGCGAAGAAGGCCAGCGGCATCACGCCGGCGTTGTTGACGATGACGTCCACCGCGCCGTAAGTCTGCACCGCGTGTTGCACGGCGCCTTTCATCTGGTCCATATCGGTGACGTCGGCGACCTGATGGGTGCCGGACAGTCCGGCTGCGCGGATCCCGTCGAAGACGGTGGCGAGATTCTCCGCGCCGATGTCCACACCCACCACCCGGGCGCCCCCGGCGGCGCACTTCTCGGCGATCAATTGGCCGAATCCACCGCCGGCGCCGGTGATGACGACGACCTTGTCCTGCAGGTGTTGCGACATGGCCTGCCTCCCGACAATGCGAATCAGACTGACGGTATTCGGTGCAGTGTAGGTGGCCACTGTTTCCCCTGCTGCGTCTGCCCGATTTGCCGGCGACAGGCCGGACGCACAGACGGCGCGTGACGGTTGCGGACGTTATGGTCACAGCGTGAAGCGTCGAACGGCACTGGGGCTCCCCCTCCTGCTGGCGGCGGGTCCCACGCTGAGCTGGGTCCCGCGAGCCGGAGCGGACCCCGGCCGCTGGTCCATCGATCGGGTCAACCGCTGGTATCAGGCGCAGGGGTGGCCGGTCGGCTCCAATTACATCACCTCGACCGCCGTCAACCAGCTCGAGATGTTTCAGCCCGGAACTTTCGACTTGCGACGGATCGACGCCGAGTTGGGGTGGGCCCAGTCGGCGGGTTTCAACACCGTGCGGGTGTTCCTGCACGACCAGCTGTGGGCCCAGGATCGCAAGGGATTCCAGTACCGGCTGGCCCAGTTCGTCGCCGTCGCCGCCCGCCGCCGCATCAAGCCGATGTTCGTTCTGTTTGATTCCTGCTGGGATCCGCACCCCAAGTCGGGCCCGCAGCCAGCGCCACGACCCGGCATCCACAATTCGCGATGGGTGCAGAGCCCGGGCGCCGATCGGCTCGGCGACCGCAACTACTACCGCACCCTCTATGACTACGTCACCGGTGTGATGACCCAATTCCGTTATGACGAACGGGTTCTGGCCTGGGATCTCTGGAACGAGCCGGACAATATGGCGCGCGAGTACAGCGGCGTCGAGCGGTCCGACAAACTCGACCTCATCAGCGACCTGCTGCCCCAGGTGTTCAGCTGGGCGCGGGCGGTCGATACCCGTCAGCCGCTGACCAGTGCGGTCTGGGAGGGCTCGCGACAGGGCAGCGCGATCGTCAGCACCCAGCTCAACAGCTCCGACTTCATCACGTTCCACTCCTATGACAAGCCGACGGATTTCAGTGCGCGGATCGCCGAACTGGCGCCGCTGGGCCGGCCGATGATGTGCACCGAATACCTGGCCCGGACCCGTGGCAACACCATCGACGAGATTCTGCCGATCATGAAGCGCCACAATGTCGGCGCCTATAATTGGGGTTTCGTCGCCGGGAGAACGCAGACCTACCTGCCCTGGGATTCCTGGGACAGGCCCTACACCGCCGCTCCGGAGGTCTGGTTCCACGATTTGGTGCAGCCGACGGGGCGCGCGTACCGCAATCTGGAGATCCTGACGATCAGCAACTTGACCGGCCGGTGATCGGCCACGCGAGCAGCTAGTAGCCGACGAGTTCAATAATGAAATCATCAGCGGCGATATCATCTGGCCTCCGGTTCGATGATCGATGTTCATGCGTTTGTTGGAGGAGTCGGGGATGAGCGAGACCGGGTCGGGTTCGCGGGCCGGGTCACGTGTTGGGCGATACCTCCTCAAACGGCTGCTCGGCCGCGGCACCACCGGCGAGGTCTACGAGGCCGTCGATACCCAGACGAACCGCGCCACCGCGCTCAAATTGCTCTCACCGGCGCTCGGTCAGGATCCGGCGTTTCGGGAATGGTTGCAGCGCGAGGCGCTCACCGTCGGGCGGGTACAGGAGCCGCATGTGGTCCCGGTCCGCGATTACGGCGAACTGGACGGCGAAGTGTTCATCGACATGCCGTTGGTCCAGGGCGCCGACCTGTCTGCGTTGTTGAAACGAACCGGAGTGCTGCCCCCGTCCCGCGCGGTGAACATCGTGTGGCAGGCGGCGTCGGCGCTGGATGCCGCGCACGGCGCCGGGGTCATTCACCGAGGCGTCAAACCGCGCAACATCCTGCTGACCAGCGACGACTTCGTCTACCTGGTGGACTTCGGGATCGCCGGAGCTCCTGGGGCAAGCGCGGGTGACAGCGGCAATGCGGGCGCCCGCTGGAAGTACTCTGCGCCGGAGCTCTTCTCCGGCGGTGACTTCGGCCCCGCCGTCGATGTCTACTCACTGGCCTGTGTGCTCTACCAGTGCTTGACGGGTTCGCCGCCATACCGGGCCGACAGTGTCAAGATGCTGGCCAATGCACACCAGAGCAAGCCGATTCCGCGCCCCAGCTATGCCGGGTCGACGATCCCGCCCACCTTTGACGCGGTGATCGCCAAGGGCATGGCCAAGGACCCCGCCGAGCGCTATGCCAGCGCCGCCGAGCTTGCTACCGCGGCCTACCAGGCGTTGAGTGCACCCGATCAGCACCGGACGGTGCACATCTATGAGGTCAGCCAGCAGTCCACCCCACCGTTGATCGAGCAGCAGAAGGCGAACACGCCGCCGACCACGCCGACCGAGGTGCCGCCGGTTGTGCGTCCGAGTGGGCAGGCGCCGCCCACCGAGCCGCCGAAGCCGCCGGCGGTACCGGCCGAGGTTCCGCTGATCCCACCGGTACCGCCGGTGCCGCAGCCCGCGGCGCAACCGGCCCGCCCGTCCGAGGCCCGGCCCGCGCCGATACCGGACCCTGTCGCCGACGACCGCCCGGTGCCGCAGTCCCCCGTCGCCCGCATTTCCCGCCTTTCAGACACCGAGGATGCCCGGTTCAGCTCCCCGCGCCGGCAGCCCGGTTATCGCGATCCCGACAAGCGCCGGCAGTGGATGCGCTTTGCGGCGGCACTGGCCGTTGTCGTCGCGCTGATCACCTGGTTGACGAATCGGTCGGATTCCGACGAATTCGCCGCCGACACCGACACCTCGGGGTCTGCCGCGGGCGCCAGCCAGACCGCGGCGGCGATGTCGGTCGCCGAAGCCCAGGCCCGGCTGCTGAAACTGCTGCCAACCGGATACCCGCAGGACACTTGCAGGTCGACCACACCGATGGGTGGCGCCGTGGCGGAGGTGACCTGCGGACGCAACGTCGCCGTGGACGGCCCGCCCTTGGCGACGTATTCGCTGTTCCCGGACGTCGGGGCGCTGCACCTGAGCTTTGACAACACGGTGCAGACCACCACCGTCGTCAACTGTCCGGGCAGAATCCAGTCGCCGGGCGCCTGGCACCGGACCGCCACCCCGGACAAACCCAGCGGGATGCTGCTCTGCGGCATGCGTCAGGGTTCCCCCGCGCTGGCGTGGACCAACGATGCCGACCTGATGATCGGCTCCTTACGCACCGAGCACAGCACGCCAACCCTGGAGCAGCTCTACACCTGGTGGAGTTCGCATTCCTGACCGCCGCTGTTGTCCAGCACGGCCCTCCTCCGTGACGTGAACCTGAGATACAGACAAGCGACTGTGACCGATCCGTTAAAAATTGCGGCCTGGAGTCGCTGCATCACCCCCGAGACCGGCGGCAATCAGGGCACGCCGATTCCCGCCACCCCCGGGGCTCCCTCTGCCAGTGGCGTGAGCAACGCGGCGGGAGCTCAGTAACCGCGCTCTGATCGTTCCGTCCGGCCCGGTCTCCGCTCCTGCGGGGCCGGACCGGATACGTTCTCGGTAACCTGGCAGGTATCCCGTTTCGATTCAGGGCTTAAGTACCCATGCCGATAGGATGCCGCCAATCCGAGGAGTCAGATTCATGAAGCCCATCTCGACCGCCCTGGCCGCCGCAGCCCTGGCTGCCGCCGGCGCCCTGGGCACCGGGATCGCCGCAGCGGACCCGGACACAGCCACAGATGCAGCCACCTACCCGATCGGCGCCCAGGGCACCGTGCCGGAGGGCCCCGGTGTGCACGGCTGGACCATCAACGACCTCCGGCCCAGCCCGGATGCCATCCCCTATCAGCCGCGCGGCACCCTGTGGGAGGCCACCGCCACCGATGAGGCGATCCAGGGCACCGTTTTCCCGATCGTCGCCAACCTCAATGCCCGCTCGGCCAGCGGCCAGAACTATCAGTCCCTGTTCACCGTGCCCACCCCGCAGGGCATCGTGCCGATGGGGCTCACGCAGGGCCAGAAGACCAGCGGGAAGGTCTACTTCGACGTCACCGGTGATGCCCCGAACAGCTTGGTGTACCAGACCGGTGGCAATGATCTGATCCGCTGGATGGCACCGGCACCGCAGGCTCCGGCGGCGGCGGCGGCGGCGCCGCAATCGCAGACTCCGGCGACCGGTGGCAACGGCCATCGGGCACCCACACCGCCACGGGCCCCGTCGTCGCAGCCCGCCCGGCCGCGACCGGCTACGCCTCCGCCCGCCGGCAGCTCCGGAACCCCGTTGCCCGAAGGCAGCTCCGGCACGCCACTGCCCGCCGAGGCACCCGATTCGTCGGCGTCGTCGAGCAGCTCCGGTGGATCGTCGGGAACCCCGGCACCGTAACGCTTCGTCGGTTGGGGCGCGGCATCAGCGCGGGCGGATGCCCAGAATCAGGGTGAGTGCGCGTTCGATCTGATCCAGGGTGTCGGGCTCGACAGCGCCAAGACGTTGCAGCAGCCGGCTCCGGGTCACGGCACGAACCGAGCGACAAAGGGCGAAACTCTCGGTTTCGGCGCCTTCGGCCGGTGATAGCCGTGGACGTAGAGCGCCGGCGGACGATGAACTCGACACGGGTATCACCACAATCAGCTCGCCCTCGACTCCCGCGAGTAATTCATCAACGGAGAGGACGACGGCAGGCCGATGCTTTCCGGGTTCTCCCGCCCTTCCCGCGCCGAGTGCTACCAACCAGACTTCGCCACGTCGTGGTTCAGGCAATGCCGTCATCGACCGTGGTTTCCCAGTCGGCAACCTCTTCTCGCGCAACACGTTCCGCCGCCTCGGCGCGGGTGGTGTCACGTTCTGCGCGAAAGATCGCCTTGCGCTCGGAGTCGGCGGCCAGTTCCGCCAGCAAGCCGGCGATGGAGATCCCCCGCTCCCGCGCCTGGGCGGCAAGAAGATCCCGGGTCTGCGCCGACACACGAATTGTAGTCGTGGATGTAGCCATGCGATGTAGTCTACGTCGTCCGTCCAACGCCGCTCAGAGCTTGAAGCGCCCGGCGAATCCGCGCAACGGCAGGTCGGCGCTGGTCAACAGACCCGGGCGAGCCGCCACCACCGATCTGATCGCGTTGAGGGCGGGCAGGCCCGTGACCGTCATGCCGATGGAGGCGAAGCTGTCCGGATTGGACAGGTCCACACCGGGTTTCGGGATGATCATGTGCTTGTTATAGATACACGGGTCGCCGGCGACCCGGGTGATGTAGCAGCCCTTGATGTTCCAACTCGGTGCGGTATGCGGGGTCATCTGCCATTCCAGGTGTGTCTCAACGCGGGCGACGCCGTCCACCATGCCCTGGTACTTGATGTAGCTGCCGCCCAAGGATCCGGTGGGCAGCGTGTACCAGCCCAGGTCGACGTCCTTGGTGCACACGCCCAACTCGTAGCTGAAGGCCACCTCGTCGAGAGTCAGGTCGAAACAGTCGGCCATCATCAGCACACTGTCGGCGAAGACCCGGGTGAACTTCTCCAGCTTGGCCGGGATCTCCGGATCATCGGCCGGTTGCCCGTAGCCGACCTCGATCCAGGTCTCCTTGGAGTGGTGACACGACACGTCCACGGATTCGATGGTGGTGATGTTCTCGATCTCGGCGACGTCGGCCGCACACACCACGCCCAGAATCTGGTTCAGCCCCGGGTTCATCCCGGTGCCGTAGAAGGTCGCGCCGCCCTTCTCGCACGCCTCGGAAAGCAGTTGCGTCACCGGCTTACCCGACGGGTGCGGGTGGTTGCGGTCACGGTGCCAGCCGGTGATCCAGTCGGCGGTGGTGACGATGTTGATGCCCGCCTGAAGGACCTGGACGTAGAGGTCCTCGTCGGGGAACACACCGTGAAACGTCAGGACGTCCGGTTTGGCCGCGATGATCTGCTCGATGCTGCCGGTTGCGATCACCCCGTTGGGCGCCACGCCCGCAAGCTCACCGGCGTCCTTGCCGACCTTCTCCGGCGAATAACAGTGCACGCCGATGAGCTCCAGGTCGGGCCGGGCGCCGATCCGCTTGATCATCTCCTTGCCGACGTTGCCGGTGGCGACCTGAAAAACTCGGATCGGTGTAGCGGATGCGTTCATGAGGTTGAGCCTTTCTCGGCAGCGACTTCGGCGACGCTGCCACCGATGCCGTCGGGATAGAACTGCTTGGCCCACTGGCGGATTGCGGTGAAGCCCTGGTATTCGGCGGCCGCCAGGGCCGGCGGATCCGAGTAGCGCTGATGCGACCAGATGTGGATGTCCTGTTCGAACTGGCGGATCACTTCTCGGCCGAAGTCAGCGGCCCGGACCTGCGCGCGGTCCGGATCGGTGGCCGGGGTTCGGCCGATGTAGACCATGAACCGGACGTCGCAGGTGGATTCGTCGACGGGGGTGACCGCCGAGATGGTGCGGTTGTCGATCATGCCCCAGCTTTTGGTGACCGCGATGCCCAAGCCGCCGTTGATGGCTTGCACACCGCTGTTGATGTCCTCGATCTTTTGGCCGTCGTCGCCCTCGAAGGTAATGGTGAAGTCGACGTAGGACACCGGTTCGGCGAAGTCGTGGCGGGTGAACACCGGCACGATCGGGGTGCGGTGCACGTACTTGAAGTGGGCGAAGTCCACGCCGTTCTCCAGAACGTACTGCGGGTGCAGCTCAAGGGTTTGCCGGTACAGCCGTTGTTGCGGGTAGTAGTCGGCGGCGCTGCGGTCGTCAAAGTCGGCGAACACATCCGGCGGGTCGAAGTAGGGTTCCCGCCCGTGTACGTCGTGCCAGATGTAGACCGAGTCATTGCGTTCGACGACGGGGTGGGTACCGATGCGCCGGACACGGTTGGGCTTGTCCTGGTACGGGATACAGACGTTGCGACCCTGCTGACTCCACTGCCAGCCGTGAAAGGGGCATTGCAGCACCTCGCCGTGGACGGTGCCGCCGTAACCCAGGTGTGCGCCGAGGTGCTCGCAGTAGGCGTTCATCACGGTGAGCTGACCGGACTCGGCGCGCCAGGCGACCATCTCCTGGTCGAAGTACTTCATGGTGTGGACGTCGCCGACGGCGATCTCGTCGGACCAGGCAACCTGGAACCAGCCGGTCGGCTTCATCGACAGCGGCGGTTTGGCCATGTCAGCGCGTCCTTTCGGTGGGTTCGACCGGGGCGACTTCCGGAGCATAGTTCGCCCGCCGACAGAATCATAGTGGGCACTATGTAAATCTTGTTAGGATTCCGGGGATGACTCAACCGGCACCGCGGCGCAGCAACAAACGGGGGCAAGCCACCCGCGAGGCGATGCTGGATGCCGCGGTGCGCTCACTGGCCACCGGCGACCCGGGGGCGGTGTCGGCGAGTCGGATCGCCAAGGAGATCGGCGCCACCTGGGGCACGGTGCAGTATCAGTTCGGCGACGTCGACGGCTTCTGGGCGGCGGTGCTGCATCGCACCGCCGAACGCCGCAACGCCACGATGTCGACGTTCGCCGGCCTTAAATCGGATGCGCCGCTGCGGGACCGGGTCGCGGCGATCATCGACACGCTCTACGACGGGCTGGCGTCGCAGGATTCCCGCGCGATCGAAAACCTGCGGGCCGCGCTCCCCCGCGACCATCTCGAGCTGGAGCGGTTATATCCGCGCACCGCAGCGGAATTGTTCTCCTGGGGCAAGAGCTGGCTTGCCACCTGCCACCATGCCTTCGCCGATCTGGGTGTCGACCCGCAGCGGGTGCGGGAGGTGGCGGCGCTGATCCCAGGTGCCATGCGCGGGTTGGTCTCCGAGCGTCAACTGGGCTCCTACGCCGATCTCGACGACGCCCGCCGCGGTCTCACCAATGCGCTGGCGGCCTATCTCGAAGGGTCCCGGGCCGGCTGATTTTTAGGACGGCGAGCTTTCACTGAAACCGGAGTGCGGCCCGCCGTCAGCGCTCCAATGCCGTCGCACAACCGGCGAGGATGGCCGAGAAGCTTGACCCGAGCAACCGCCGGCTCACCGCCTCCATCAACTTTCCGCCCGCGTACGCCGGATGCGTATAGCTGGTGCGCCAGTCGACATGGGTGCCGTCGCCAGATGGTGTGAACGTCAGCGTGCCGCCGTCGTGATTGAACGGTGGGAACGAGGCGACGATGAGGTAGGAGTAGCTGCGCGGCCGGTCGTAGGCCGTGACCTCCTCACGGAACCACATGCCGAATCCAAGTACCCGTCGCAGTGCCCCTGCTCTGGGTCCCGATGAGCCGTTCACCCATCGGGCCGTGAATGCCAGCGGCGCGGCGGTCAAACTCGCCGGGTCGGCGAGCCAATCAAAAACCCGTTCCGGGGACGCGGCGATCGTCCGCCCGATATGAAGCTCGACCATGAATTCTCCTGACTGGCAGTGCCCGTCTCGTCCATGCTAAGCGCAACCGTTATCCACCATCGTCGGCATCGAAGGCGTGTTCCCGCGTGAGCTTGCCGAGCAGGCGCAGCGTTGCCCGCAGCGGCTCTGCGATCGGAGCCGTCTCCAGATCGGCCAGCGTAGCGGCTGCCGTCGCGTCATCGTCCGCAGTTCAAGTGGTGCTGTCGCGGCGTCGCCGAGGATGCGGCCCAGCAGCGCGCTGTGCAGTTCGGTGATGTCGGACATGCAAAACGACACTCGCCCTGTGCGTGGCGGGTTGGCCCAATCATCGAACATGTGTTCTACTGATGTTCCAGCGCCAGCCCGCTCACTGCGGGCGGTATTCAAGAGGAGATCGCCGTAACGATGACTGTAGACACTCTGACACCAGTAGCGCCGTACGCCGACTCCCGAGACATCGCGGTCTCTTCTGCCGAAAGCACCGCGCCCGAAAGTGTGCCGGCGCCCGCCGGTGAAATGTCTGCTGAGAAGAAGCCGCAGAAGGCACCGGCCAAGAAGTCGGCCGGCAAGAAGACCAAGACCATCGAGCTGACGCTCACCGTCACCGGTACGGCCGACGGCGAATGGCGTGCGGAGCTCAAGCAGGGCAGCTCCTACCTGGCCCGCAACCTCGCGGTCGCGGCCGCCGCGGTCTCCCGGGCAGCCAAGGAACTGCATGAGGACCTCTCCACCCCGATCGACGAGGTCATCGAAGAGGCGCGTTCCCAGCAGGCCGCCAGGGTCGCCGCGCTCGAGGCCGAACTAGAAGCCGCCCGCCAGGCCCTCGCCGACCTGGACTGAGCGCCTCGACGCCCACCTACACGCCGGGCACAATCCGCCCGGCCAGCTCCAGGCTCGAAATACTCCGCGGGTCCTCGCGGGTCGCAGCAGCCGAATCACGGGTTACCGCCGATCGACTCGGTAACATCCCGCGCCAGTGGCGAGACAGCCTCGGGCGGATACGACGCGGCAGCGCTGCCGCCAAGCTCCTCGCCGTATTGCCATCGAGTCCGATCGTGTCCGCGGAGGACGCCGGGTCCCTCGTTGACGCGCCCCGAAGCAGCGTGTTCGCGGCCATCAATCGACTTCGCGATGCCGGCGTGCCGCGTCCGCCAACCGACCGCGAGCGCGATCGGTTATGGGGAGCGAGCCTGGTGCTCGACGAGCTCGATGACCTCGACGCGCGGATCGTGCACGCCATCACCTGACAGCCCGCCCATCCGCTGGTGTTCCGCGGCCCATTGGCCCAGCACACCGCGAGGCCTGACGCCATCAGTTTCGCTCGGTGATTATCTCGATTCCGGAGACTAAATTGACACCACCGGCAATAATTCTGCCATTGGCAATGGTGCTATAGCGCGCGATCGACATCTACGGGGGGGATGTCGCACAACGAAAATCACGCGCCCCGCAGATCGACTCGGCGACATCATCTGTAATCTTTGCGAACAAGGGGGAACTATGAAACAAGTGATCATCGGCGCCGCGCTGTGTAGCGCCGCGCTGGCGTTCGCCGCGGCAGCTAACGCCGCCAACAACAATTACGACTTCCTCTACGGCTCAACCGACGCGTTGGTCCTGGGCCCGACCGGAATCCCGACACCGAGTGCCAACTACATCAGCAACGGGATCGACCTGTACCTCGGGCCGCTGGGGTACCAGGGCACCGGTGCGTCGTCGGAGGCGCTGACCCTCCCCAACTCCTATGACTTCTTTGAGAGCGTCCCGGGCGGCGAAAAGATCCTCGTCGACGCGATTCTCGCTGACTATCACGCCGGCACGATGGGCTGCGACGACGGCGTGTGCACCGACCCGCTGACCATTTTCACCTACTCCCAAAGCAGCCTGGTGGCCTCCTACGCCCAAACCGACCTCGTCGCAGCCGGCGTCCCCACCGACGCGTTACGTTTCGTGATGCTCGGCGCCAACCCCGACGCCGTCCCCACCAACCTGTACCCCACCGAAGTATTCAACATCCACGGCGACGTCTTCGCGAACTCCTTAGGCACAAGTTGGATAGACCTGCTGTCCGGGAACACAAGTTGGCAGGACCTGCTATTCGGCTTGGCGCTCCATAATTCCTACTTCGGATTGACGGCAGACCAGATCGACTCGGCCACATCGGTTGTCGACGGGATGACCACGTTCAACGAGATTCCGACACTCACCACGCCCGAGCTGTGGCAAGCGCTGTTCGGTGCGTTCTTTGCCGTGTGATGCACAGCTGGGGCCTTGGGCCCGACCCCGCACAGCACGACGTCACACCGACTCGACTCCAATTCGAGCTCAGCCAAACTCGCCAAGGTGTCGATGCACTCATGGATTGACCGCTGCTCGGCCACCCGTGACTCCCCCTCAACTGATATGTAGAGAACTTTGTCAATAGGGCAGGGGAAGGCGCCGTCGGGGAGCTACCCCGACGGCGCCTC
>JBDTEP010000189.1:0-4576 GCA_039922455.1 Mycobacterium sp.
TCGGCGAGCACCTCAAACGCTTGATCGGGTGTCACCGCAAGATCGACGCTGTTGGTGAACCGCTGCGGCGCGTCCTGAAGGAAGCTGAGGTCCACCTTCTCGCAGGGATACATTCGGGACACCAGTCCGCCCTCCTCGGCATGCTTGTGCAGATTGTCAGCGCGCCCCGCGCAGCAGGCGTCCCGGACGCGCGCCGGTGTCGGCCCCGTTGCGTCGGGTGACGGTTCCGCTGACGATCGTGGCGGCATATCCGCTCGCGTCCTGCATCAGTCGCCGCCCGCCGGCCGGCAGGTCGTACGCCATCCGGGCCGGGTGCAGGGTCAGTGCCGCCATGTCGATCACGTTGAGGTCCGCCTTCTTGCCGACCTCGATGGTGCCTCGATCGTTCAGGCCGAACAGTTGCGCGGTATCCCGGCACTGCTTGCGCACCACGTATTCCAGGGGCAGCTTGTCACCGCGATGCCGGTCGCGCGCCCAGTGGGTGAGCAGGTAGGTGGGATAGGAGGCGTCGCAGATCATTCCGCAGTGGGCGCCGCCGTCGGAGAGCCCCAGCACTCCGGCGGGGTGGGTCAGCATCTCGCGGATCGCATCGTGGTTGCCGTCGGCGTAGTTGAAGAACGGCAGCATCAGCATCGCGCCGGCGTCGGCCTCGAGCATCAGGTCATACAGCGTCGCCAACGGATCCGCACCGCGCCGCGCGGCGATCGCGGCCACCGAGCGATCCGGGGTCGGCTCGTAGTCCGGCGGATCCCCCAGATCGTAGATGCGATGCAGAGAGTGCTGCACCAAGGCGAACATCGCGTCGAACTGCACGGTGGGGTCGACGGCCAGATCCTCTTCGGACAGGATCGCGGCCTTGACAACGGGATCGGCAAGCCGCTGTGCGAGCTCGGCTCGGCTGCATTGCGCCTTCAGTCGCCGGTAGGTCGGCCGGTGGGTGAAGGCGTGATGCCCGGGGAACCCGAGCAGCATGCCGAACGGCCGGGCGGCGATCTGCGGATACAGCGCGCTGCCGGCTTGGTGGGCGGCCGCGGAGATGTCGAGTTGCTCGCGCCACAGGTTCGGGTCGGCGTCGACCTGGATCAGCGCGAAGGACAGCGGTCGGTCGATCTCGGCACTAAGACGCTGCATCCATTCGAGCTCCTTCTTCGGCGCGACAATGTCCTCACCGGCCGCTCCCTGCGGGGCCAGCTCGAACACCGCCTGACCTCCGGCCGCCATGGCTCGGCCCAGCCCGAACAGCTCGTCTTCGGCGGCAAAGGTTCCCGGTACCGGCTCACCGTCCATCGCCCGGTGCGCCAACGTGCGTGACGTCGAAAATCCCAGCGCCCCAGCCTCGACCGCTTCCTGCACCAGTCGGCTCATCGCGGCGATGTCGTCGCGGGTGGCCGGCTCGTTGCGGGCGCCGCGGTCGCCCATGGCGTAGGCGCGAATCGCCCCGTGCGCGACCTGTCTGCCGACATCGACGGCGAAACTCTCGCCTTCAAGTGCGTCGAGGTACTCGGGATAGCTCTCCCACCGCCAGTTGATGCCTTCGGTCAGGGCGCTGCCCGGGATGTCTTCGACGCCCTCCATCAGCTTGATGAGCCACTCCTCGCGACCCGGCCGGACCGGGGCGAAACCGACCCCGCAGTTGCCGCTGACAACCGTCGTCACACCGTGCCCGCTGGACGGCTCCAACAGGTTGTCCCAGCTCACCTGCCCGTCGTAATGGGTGTGGATGTCGACGAACCCCGGCGCGACGATCCGGCCGGTGGCGTCGATCGTCTCGGCTGCCCCGTCAGTCAGGCCGGGATCACCGGTTCCGGTGCGGCGCCGGACCGCCACGATGCGTCCGTCGCGAACCCCGACATCGGCCAGGTAGCGGTCGGCTCCGGTCCCATCGACGACGGTGCCACCGGTAATCGTGAGGTCATACACAGACAGCTCCATCGGTGATAGCACGAGGCGCGCGAGAAGTTGCGTTGGTCAATTTGTACACATCTCAATAGTGTGTGCAAGCAGTTGGCGATATTGGATTGCGAGCACCGGCGCCCGGCCCGCTTTTGCGCATCGGCGTCTGCGACGTGCAGGCGCGCGCGCTAGGGTTCCCTGGTCGGCCACAGCAAACAAGCCGGCAGAACGGTTGAGTCAATCGATGACCGCAGCAGAGAACTCGGCGCTCCAATCACGGGTCGGCCACTACTACCAGATGGCCGGCACCTACCTGGTCGGCCGGGAAAAGGTGCGCGAGTACGCCCGTGCGGTGCAGGACTATCACCCCGCGCACTGGGACGTCGCCGCCGCCGCGGAGCTGGGGTACCCGGAACTGGTCGCGCCGCTGACGTTCACGTCGGTCCCGGCCATGGCCACCAATCGACAGATGTTCGAATCGATCATCGTCGGTTATGACACCTACATGCAGACCGAAGAGGTCTTCGAGCAGCATCGCCCGATCGTGGCCGGCGACGAACTGGACGTCGATGTCGAACTGACGTCGGTGCGCAGGGTCGCCGGCCGAGACCTGATCACCGTCACCAATACGTTCACCGACGCGGCCGGCGAGCGGGTGCACACCCTGCACACCACCGTCGTCGGCGTCACCGCCAACGAGGTCGATGCAACGGTCAGAGCGGCCGTCTATAACGCGATGGTGCACGACGTGAACATCCTCGATGTCGGCGCATCCAATGCCGCCTACCAGAGAACGGTGCGCCCCGAGGGCGAGAGTCGGATCTCCAAAGGCACCATGACCCGCACCCCGGCGACGCCGTCCTTCGACGAGGTAAAGGTCGGCGACGTGCTCCCGGTGCGCCAGATCGGGCTGTCCCGCGGTGACCTGGTGAACTATGCCGGCGTGGCGTCCGACGCCAACCCGATTCACTGGGATGAGTACCTCGCCAAGCTGGCCGGGCTGCCCGACGTGATCGCCCACGGAATGCTCACCATGGGCCTGGGCGCCGGTTTCGCCTCCGCATGGACCGGCGACCCCGGGGCGGTCACCCGTTACGCGGTGCGGCTGTCGGCTCCGGCGATCGTGACGGCCAAAGCCGGCGCCGAAATCGAGTTCAGCGGCAAGATCAGGTCGCTGGACCCGGCGACCCGAACCGGTGTCATTCTGGTCTCCGCGAAGTCCGCCGACCGCAAGATCTTCGGCCTGGCGACGTTGGACGTCCGCTTCCGGTAGGCAGCAGCCGTCGCGATTGCGCTGGGCGCCAACGGGAGGCGGCCTTGACAGACTGGTTCGACAGTTACACCGACCTCACCGTGCGCGGTGGGCCGGTGCGCCTGTACCGCGCCGGCGACACCGGCGCGCCGCTGCTGCTGCTGCACGGTGGGATGCTCGACACCGCGCAGGGGGTGTGGCGCCGCGTCGCCCCGGCGCTGGCAGCCCACTACCGGGTGCACGTCATTGACCTGCCCCGCCACGGCGCCAGCCGGCCGTGGCGCGGCGTGCTCGACGACACCT
Organism: Mycobacterium sp.; assembly: GCA_039922455.1. Taxonomy (GTDB): domain Bacteria; phylum Actinomycetota; class Actinomycetes; order Mycobacteriales; family Mycobacteriaceae; genus Mycobacterium. The sequence goes on from JBDTEP010000189.1 coordinate 3,449, forward strand.
TCTTCCGCCGCTTTCTCGCCGACCTGCTCGACGCGCTGAAACTACCGCAGGCGGCGCTCATCGGACTCTCGCTGGGCGCCGGGATCGCCACCGGATTCGCCCTGGACCATCCCGAGCGGGTGAGCGCCCTGGTGGCGGTCGGACCAGGCGGGCTCGACGCGAAACGCCCAGCGCAGTTCCCGACCTGGTTGGTCATGCGCACGCCCGGCCTGCTGCGCGCCGGCAGTTGGTACCTCGCCCGCTTCCCCGCCGCCATCCGCCGGTCAATGATCGCCAATCTCACCGCCGGAGAACACACCCGCGACTTCGACGCGATCATCGCTGCTGCGGCCCAGGAGGCACGGGCCAAGCACGAACACGGCGAGAAAGCGCTGGATGACTGGCAGGTCGAAGCCTACGGCCCACTAACGATGCGCTTGAATCTGCTGCCTGAGCTGCGCGGGCTTACCGTACCCACCCTGTGGGTCCGCGGCACCGCCGATCGGCTGGTCGGTGCGGCCGAACTGGCGGCAGCCCATGCCGCCGCACCGAATTCACGCGCTGTCACCCTCGCCGACGCCGGGCACATCGTCACCTACGACCAGCCCGACGCGTTCATCCGACTGGTCCGCGAGTTCCTCGACGAGTCCGTGCGCCACTAGCCCGCGCGGAACCCGCTGCTACGTCTTGGTCAGCTCCGCATATCGTGCGATGTGGTGGTCGGTGGTGCCGAACTCGTATTGAATTGCGGTGAGCCGCTTGAAGTAGTGGCCGATCGCCAGCTCCTCGGTCATTCCCATCCCGCCGTGCAGCTGAACCGCCTGCTGGCCGATGAACCGGGCCGCCCGGCCGATGGTGGCCTTGGCCACCGATACGGTACGGGCGCGGGTTGCCTCGTCGGCGTCGAGGTGCAGGATCGCCAGATAGACCGCGGCGACGGACTGTTCGAGTTCCATGTACATGTCCACCATTCGGTGCTGCAGAACTTGAAAGCTACCGATCGGTTGGCCGAACTGCTGCCGCTGCTTGCAGTATTCGACGGTGTCCGCCAGCACTTTCCGCATGCAGCCGACCGCCTCGGAGCAGATCGCCGCGGCGCCCTCATCCCGCGCCCGGGCCAACGATGTCCATGCCCGGGCCCGTTCGCCG